>USCE01000062.1 GCA_900553105.1 uncultured Sutterella sp. | reverse complement strand
TTTTTGGAAAAATCAATTGAAGCGATAAAAAACGGACCGTTTTTCGAGGAAAAAGGATAGTTTTGTTACATTTTGAAATGGATAGTTGCTGTTTTTAGTACAAAGGGTATTTTGGACGGTTCAATGAAGAGGTGTTTTTTTGTATGATCCTAAAGTCCTTAGATAGCGGCTTTTCAAACTTGTGCTGCATGCTTTAAAAAGCTCATAACGTACTGAATTCTTAATTTTTTTGCTTTAGGAGATTCTCTATGTTTGAACAATGGAGAGGATTTAAAGGAACGCATTGGCTCGATGATGTCAATGTGCGAGACTTTATTCAAAATAACTATACCGCTTACGACGGCGATGAGTCATTTTTAGCAGGCTCAACCGAAGCAACCGACAAGCTCTGGGGTCGTTTGCAAGAGTTGCAAAAAGATGAACGCGCCAAAGGCGGTGTGCTTGACATGGAAACCGAGATTGTCAGCGGCATTAATGCTTATCCGCCGGCCTATATCGATGACGAGCTCAAGGCCATGGAAAAGGTGGTCGGCCTTCAAACCGATAAACCTTTAAAGCGTGCTTTTATGCCTTACGGTGGAATTCGTATGGCTCAAGAAGCTTGCACGACTTATGGTTACACCCCCAATCCAAAATTCAATCAAATTTTTAACGAATATCGTAAGACGCACAACCAGGGTGTTTTTGATGCTTACACGCCCGAAATGCGTTTGGCCCGTAAGTACAAAATTATCACCGGTTTGCCCGATGCCTATGGTCGAGGCCGTATTGTGGGCGATTATCGTCGCGTGGCTTTGTACGGTATTGACTTTTTGATCGCTGCCAAGAAAAACGATTTGCTTAACTGCGGCTGTGGTACGATGACCGATGAAGTGATTCGTCAGCGTGAAGAGCTTGCCGATCAACTTCGAGCTCTCGAAGAAATGAAGCAAATGGCACAAGCCTACGGTTACGATATTTCTCAGCCTGCTGCCAATGCTCGCGAGGCCGTTCAATGGCTCTATTTCGGCTACTTAGCTGCCATTAAGACACAAAACGGAGCCGCAATGAGCGTGGGCCGCATTTCGACGTTCTTGGACATATACATTGAGCGTGATTTGCGTGAAGGAACGTTAACCGAAGTCGAAGCTCAGGAGTTAATTGACCATTTAGTCATGAAATTCCGTATGGTGAAGTTTGCCCGTATTCCGAGTTACAACCAATTGTTCTCTGGTGATCCGGTTTGGGCAACGTTGGAAGTGGGCGGCGTAGGTATGGATGGTCGCCACATGGTCACGAAAAATGACTTCCGATTCTTGCATACGTTGGAAAACATGGGCCCAGCCCCTGAGCCCAACCTCACAGTGCTCTACACCCGCGCCTTGCCGCAAGCTTTCCGTCGTTACTCTGCCAAGATTTCCATTTTGACGAGTTCCGTGCAGTATGAAAATGACGATGTTATGCGTCCGGTTTGGGGTGATGATTATTCGATTTGCTGCTGTGTGTCGGCTACTGAAACCGGTAAAGAAATGCAATTTTTCGGTGCCCGAGCCAATTTGGCTAAGTGCTTGCTTTACGCAATCAATGGTGGTGTTGATGAAAAAAGTGGCGTTCAAGTGGGACCGGCCTATCAGCCCATTACCAGTGAGGTGCTTGATTATGATGAGGTATTGAAGAAATTTGATGTCATGATGTATTGGCTTGCCGGCCTGTATGTCAATACGTTGAATCTCATTCAATACATGCATGATAAGTACTTCTATGAAGCAGCAGAAATGGCACTGATTGATACCGATGTGCGTCGCACTTTTGCAACCGGGATTGCCGGGTTTTCACATGTGGTTGACTCTCTTTGTGCCATTAAGTACGCGCGTGTGAAACCGATTCGTAACGAAGCGGGTGTAGCCGTTGACTTTGATATCGAAGGCGATTTCCCTCGCTACGGCAATGACGATGATCGTGCTGATCAAATCGCTGTTTGGCTGTTGAAGTCCTTTATGACGAAGTTGCGTCGTTTCCACACGTATCGTAATTCAGAAGCTACGACTTCGATTTTGACGATTACTTCCAATGTTGTCTATGGTAAAGCAACGGGCACGTTGCCTGACGGCCGTAAAGCCGGTGAGCCGCTTTCGCCGGGGGCTAATCCGAGTTACGGAGCCGAAAAGAATGGTCTTTTGGCTTCGTTGAACTCTGTGGCAAAGTTGCCTTATGAATATGCATTGGATGGAATTTCCAATACGCAAACGATCAGCCCCGATGCTCTCGGTCATAGTGAAGAAGAGCGTGCAGAAAATCTTGTTCGCGTGATGGATGGCTACTTCAAGCGTGGTGCTCACCATCTTAATGTCAATGTGTTTGGAACCGAAAAACTGATTGACGCGATGGAACACCCCGAAAAACCGGAGTATGCCAACTTTACCATCCGTGTATCGGGATACGCCGTCAAGTTCATCGATTTGACGCGCGAACAACAACTCGACGTGATCAGCAGAACCTGTCACAAGCAACTCTAAGTTGCTAAGTTAACGCCGGCGTCGATCACGTTAGTGATCGGTGTCGGCGAATTTATTTTTGGGCGACCTACGTACGTCCTGTCTATTTTGTCAATGTCGTGGAGGAACTCGCTTTGACAATCGGAAAAATTCACTCCTTTGAAAGTTTTGGATCGGTCGATGGCCCTGGTGTACGCTTCGTTGTTTTTATGCAGGGATGTCGTATGCGTTGCCGATATTGCCATAATCCAGATACTTGGGACGAAAAGCTCGGCCAAACGTACTCTGCTCAAGAAGTGATTAGTCGGGCGCTTCGGTACCGGGATTATTGGGGCGATATCGGCGGTATTACGGTAAGCGGTGGAGAGCCGCTCCTACAGATGGATTTTGTCATTGAGCTATTTAAGTTGGCTAAAAGCGAAGGAATTCATACTGCGCTGGACACAGCCGCAGGTCCATACAGTGAAGAGTCGTCATTTAAGGCACGATTTGAGAAGTTAATGTCGGTGACTGATTTGGTACTTTTGGACATTAAGCATATTGATGAACAAAGGCACAAGAAATTAACCGGTATTACGAATGCACACGCGCTTGCCGCTGCTCGCTATTTGGACAGTATCGGTAAACCGGTTTGGATTCGTCATGTATTGGTGCCTGGATACACCGATGACGATGAGGCGCTTGTTGCGTTAGCCGAGTTTCTCTGCGGCTTAAAGAATATTGAGCGTATTGAGGTTTTACCGTTTCATAATCTTGCTTCCTTCAAGTGGAAGGAGTTAGGTATTAAATACTCGTTAGTTGATACACTACCGCCAACACAGGAACGAATTGATAACGCTCGAAAAATTTTGTCACGAGCCGGTCTTGTGTCTTGAGAGCGGTTTTGACAAGTGCCACTTTATAATGAATGGCGTTATAACTGGATGCGCTCATTATTATGAAACTTTTGATTCGTTTGATTGCTTGTTTATCGCTGGAGTCCGTAAGAGGACTCGGTGCGATGCTCGGGCGCCTGCTTTATCGATTCAATAGGCAGTTTAGATCTCATTTGAAAGAGAATTTGACCTATGCCGACCTTTATTCGGAAGAGTTTGCCAAGCGAGTAGCCGTACAAATAGGCATCCAAGCCATTGAGGCTGTTTGGGTGCTCGGACGCAGCCATGAAGATGTTATTGCCAAAACTCGCATCGATGAATCTTCTTATAAGGTATTTGATGAGTTACTGACTTCGGGACGGCCTATTGTTTTTCTCACGCCTCATATTGGTTGCTATGAAGTGGCCCCTATGCGGGTGGAAAAGGAGTGGTTAGCCGGTTCTGATCGAAAGCTGGCGATTTTGTATCGTATGCCCAAGAAAAAGTACCTTCGGGAAATCGTTAGTCGAGGGCGAGCTTCCAGCAATATTGTGCCGGCACCGGCAGATTTAGGTGGAGTTCGACAAATTATCAAGATTTTGCGCTCGGGCGGGTTAGTCGGCATTTTGCCCGATCAATTGCCTAAGAACGGCGAGGGCGTCTGGGCGGACTTTTTCGGTAAACCTGCCTATACCATGACATTGCCTTTAAGGCTTATGAGACAGTTCAAGGCATCTGCCATGATGGTTCGCGTTGAGCGGGAAAAAGGTGGGTGGTGTATCTTTTGCAAAGTATGGGACTATGAGTTAACGGGTAAGGATTGTGATGCGCAAGCTTTCAATCGTTTGATTGAGGAAACAATTCTGGAGTGTCCCGAACAATATCTCTGGTCATATCATCGCTACAAAGTGCCTCGCGGTGTTGAGCCGTTGCAGCACTCAACAGAGAACGCTCAATGACAGAATGGATTACGAAAATTTGGGTTGCATGGGTGAAGTCCATGGGGTCGTGGACGCCCGCTTCACGTGCCCGTTTGGCTCGATTGATCGGATGGTTGTTTTGGGTACTTGTCCCGAAACGTCGTCACGTGGCTCTGACAAATCTTCGATTGTGTTTTCCGCAGTGGAGTGAGGACAAGCGTATCGCTGTTGCTAAAAAATGCTTTACAAACTTGGCTAGGGCTGCGCTTGATCACGGGGTTTTGTGGGCCGGCAGTCGCGAGGATGTTGCAAATTTTGTTCATTTCGATCAAGGCGTCATTGAAGCGATTACCGATGAACAAAATAATCGACCTTTAATAGTGATTGCTCCACATTTCGCAGGTTTGGATGCGTCAGGTATTGCACTCAATCTTTATGTCAGAGGGGCATCGTTATACCAAAAGCAAAGTAACCCGGTTTGGGATCAGGCTGCTTTTGAGGGGCGTAAACGATTCAGTGATCCGATTTTGATTGCCAAGGGTAAACACAATGATTTGCGTCCGGTCATACGGGCTATGCGAGATGGCTTTCCGTTTTACTATTTACCCGATATGGATCATGGAATTCGTAACGGAATTTTCGTTCCGTTTTTCGGCGTTCCTGCGGCAACACTTCCGATGGCTTCGCGTTTAGCTAAATTAACCGGTGCCAAAGTGATGATGATGATGCCGGAGATGACAGATACGGGCTACCAGGTGCATGCTACAACCATTTGGGAAAACTTCCCGACCGATGACTATGTCGCTGACACAATACGAGTAACTCGTGAGCTTGAGCATTGGGTAGAAAAGTTCCCCGACCAGTACATGTGGACTCACCGTCGATTTAAAACGAGACCCGAGGGCGAGCCCTCCGTATATTGATTTTTTTGAGAAGTCTAAATGATTGATTTATTTTTGAAAAAAGGCAAAGAGCGTTCGCTTCTTCGTCGCCATCCCTGGGTGTATGACACGGCAGTTCAAAAATTAAGCGGTAAACCAATCAATGGTGAAACTGTTTGCGTGCGTAGCGCTGATAAGCGATTTTTGGCTTGGGCGGCTTACTCGGAAGCATCAACGCTAAGAGCGCGCTGTTGGTCCTTTGATGAAAACGAGATGATCAATAGGGATTGGATTGCTGGCAAAATTAAAAAGGCATTGGTTACCCGCGCTCACCTATTTAGTCGAACCTCCGCTGTGCGCGTAATTTTCGGCGAAGCCGATCAGCTGCCCGGTCTTGTCGTGGACCGTTACGGTGACTGGTTTGTGACGCAATTTCAGGCCGCAGGAGTAGAAGCTTGGCGAGACGATATTGCGGATATTTTGATGCAACAACCCGGTATTAAGGGCGTTTTTGATCGATCCGATGCGGCAACTCGCCACCGTGAGGGACTGTCTGAACGAGTGGAAACGCTTCGGGGTCAGGAGCCCCCTCAAGAAATTGAGATTGTAGAAGACGGCGTGCGCTACGGAGTGGATGTTCGCAAAGGGCATAAGACGGGTTTTTATATTGATCAACGTGAAAATCGTTTTCTTGCACAACGATTGGCAGCGGAGTTTAAGCAACGCCATGGGCGAGGAATGAGAGCGCTTAATTGCTTCTGCTACACCGGAGGCTTTTCTTTGGCGCTTTTAGCCGGTGGCGCCGCGGAGGTTGTCTCGGTGGATTCGTCCGAGGAGGCTTTAGCGATGGCTGCCCGCAACGCCGCCCGAAACAGTTTTAATGATGAACGTGCTCAGTGGGTTCAGGCCGATGTGTTTGAGTATCTTCGTCGAGCTCGGGAAGCCGGAGAAACGTTTGATTTGGTGATATTGGATCCACCGAAGTTCGCATCAAGTCATCGTCACATCGATCGCGCAGCTCGAGCTTATAAAGATATTAATTTGAACGGACTCCGCTTGGTTGCTCCCGGCGGGGATCTGCTGACCTTTTCTTGTTCAGGTGCCATGGATGTCGACCTATTCCAAAAAGTGATTGCCGGTGCCGTCATTGATTCCAAACGTGAAGCATGGATGGTTGCGCGCTTGGGAGCCGGCTGCGACCACCCTTTGATGATGACTTGTCCCGAAGGGGAATATCTGAAAGGACTACAATTAACACTTCGATAAAAAAGAGCCATCTTGGCAAAGAGATGACAGGAGGCAATGATGGATGTAACGGATATGGTCCCGCAAATTCCGGTGACCGTTTTGACAGGTTTTTTAGGTTCCGGGAAAACGACGCTTTTAAATCGTATTTTGCGTGAAGATCACGGACACAAGATTGCAGTGGTCGAAAACGAGTTCGGTGAAGAAAATGTCGACAGCACGGTGTTAGTTCAAACCGATAAAGAGCAGATCGTGCAGATGAGTAACGGTTGTATTTGTTGCACAATACGTGGAGACCTTTCGCGTGTGATGACGGATCTTCGTCATCGTCGTGAGCGCGGAGAGATTGAATTTGACCGAGTTATTATCGAAACGACCGGCGTTGCCAATCCAGGTCCCGTAGCTCAGACATTTTTTATGGATGATGCTGTGGCGGCGTTTTTCCGTTTAGACGGTGTCATTACATTGGTCGACGCCAAGTTTGGTAACGATGCTTTGGATAAAGAACTTGAAGCACAAGCCCAAGTGGGGTTCGCAGACAGAATTTTCTTAACAAAAGCGGACTTGGTTTCGGCCCAAGAGCTTGAAGCACTTCGCGTTCGAGTTCGTGCTATGAACCCGAGAGCTCCCATTAAAGTGGCTCACATGGGGGATGTGGAAATATCCGATGTACTTGATATTGAAGGGTTTAATCTCAACGATATTTTGGACATCGACCCGCAATTTTTAACAGATGTCGGACATCACCATCATCATGGTGATGAAATTGGTTCCTTTATTTTCACATCCTACACACCGTTTGACGCTTTCCGATTGGAGCGTTTCTGGGGGACGATTACTCAAGTCTACGGCCCCGATTTATTGCGCTACAAAGGGATTTTGTACATTGAAGGGACTGATCGCAAGATGATTACGCAAGGCGTGCATATGCTGGTTGCTGCAGATCTTGCCGATCCTTGGGGACCGAACGAACGTCCGATGACGAAGGTTGTTTTTATCGGACGTAATTTGCCCGAAGAGGCGATCATTGCTGGACTTGAAACCTGTCTCTTATACACATCTCCGAGCCCACGAGACCGGAGCCTATCTCG
>USCE01000061.1 GCA_900553105.1 uncultured Sutterella sp. | reverse complement strand
GTCTAACTGTGAACGAATTCTCGCCCACGGAGATAAAACAAGCCGTGGTAGGCACGGGCAGAGCTGCCAAAACACAAGTTCAAGCAATGATGTCCCGTCTGTTAGGATTGCCCGAGAGTATTCAGGCTGACGCTGCAGATGCGTTAGCATGTGCTGTCTGTGCCGCTCAATCGATGAAAATGACTCAAGCGTTGTCTGCCCCTAAAACTAGCACCGGTCGGGCGAGATCTCGTTCAACATCCAAAAGCCGCTCGGCTTGGGAAATTCATTTAGGACTTTCTACGAAATGATCGGACGAATTAAAGGAATTTTGATCGAAAGCGCACCACCTCGTATCGTTATAGACGTGCACGGAGTGGGCTACGAAATCGATGTGCCGATGTCGACGTTTTACAACTTACCGGCACATGGCCAAGAGGTCACTCTTTTGACACAAATGATCGTGCGAGAAGATGCTCAACTGCTCTTCGGTTTTCTGACTTCCGAAGAACGTGAAGCGTTCAGACTCTTATTGAAAGTCTCCGGCAT
Organism: uncultured Sutterella sp.; assembly: GCA_900553105.1. GTDB lineage: Bacteria > Pseudomonadota > Gammaproteobacteria > Burkholderiales > Burkholderiaceae_F > Aphodousia. Next base: position 6,963 of record USCE01000061.1, on the reverse strand, counting down.
TGGAGCCCGAACGGCGCTATCCATTCTCTCCGGTCTTTCCGTCACCGATTTAGCCAATGCTGTAGCTATGCAAGAATCGGCTCTTTTAACAAAGGTTCCCGGCATCGGGAAAAAGACTGCCGAAAGGCTTTTGTTAGAACTCAAAGACAAATTAACGGCCAGCCTGGCTGACGATAGCATTATTGTCAATCCAGCTGGCTCTGTCGTCAATGACATTATCAATGCTTTGGTTGGTTTAGGATACAGCGAACGTGAAGCACGCTTGGCAGTCAAAAAATTGCCGGACAATACATCCGTATCCGACGGCATCCGTTTGGCCTTGCAAAGTATGGGGAAGTAATTGGTTATGCAAACGATTGAACGCATTGTAAGCGCAGAATCAAGCTCGCCGAATGAAGACAATATTGATCGCGCTTTACGTCCGACACGCTTGGCTGACTATGTCGGTCAGCCGAAAGCCTGCGAACAATTGTCCATTTTTATTGAAGCGGCCAAAGCACGAGGCGAAGCGCTTGATCACTTGCTAGTTTTTGGCCCCCCAGGCTTAGGAAAAACCACTTTGGCTCACATCATTGCTAATGAAATGGGCGTTAATCTTCGCCAAACTTCTGGTCCGGTTCTTGAACGCCCTGGAGACTTAGCGGCGATTCTGACGAACCTTCAAGCCAACGACGTACTTTTTATTGACGAAATCCATCGATTGTCCCCCGTTGTTGAAGAAATTCTTTACCCGGCTTTAGAAGACTTCCAAATCGATATCATGATCGGCGAAGGCCCGGCGGCCCGATCCATCAAACTCGATTTAAAACCCTTTACGCTCATCGGCGCAACAACCCGCGCCGGCATGCTGACTAACCCGTTGCGTGCCCGATTCGGCATCGTCAGTCAGTTGCAGTTTTATAGCACTGATGATTTGGCCAAAATTGTACGACGCTCTGCTCGATTGCTCAATGTCAGTATCGATGATGAGGGCGCTTATGAAGTCGCGCGAAGAAGCCGTGGAACGCCGCGCATTGCCAACCGCCTGCTTCGCCGAGTTCGCGATTATGCTCAAGTGAAAGCAGACGGTCTTGTAACCCGGGACGTTGCCGATAAAGCGCTTCAAATGCTCGACGTGGATCCCTTAGGATTTGATCTCATTGACCGCAAGTTCTTGCTGGCTATCATCGAGAAATTTGCCGGGGGACCGGTCGGCATTGACAATCTAGCAGCCGCCGTGGGCGAGGATCGCGAAACACTTGAAGATGTCGTGGAACCCTATCTCATTCAACAAGGTCATTTGCAACGAACGCCCCGCGGACGCGTGGCTACCGCATTGGCCTACCGTCATTTCGGTTTTGAAGGGCCTGTCGCTCACGGTCAAACTCCATCACTTTTTTAACGTTTTCAATGTGTTAAAATGCTTGATCCTGTTACTAAAGAGTTTGTGCTCCCCGTTCGTGTGTACTATGAAGACACTGACGCCGGCGGCGTTGTTTATCACGCCAGCTACCTGAAGTTCTTTGAGAGAGCACGAACCGAATTTTTACGTTTACTCGGATGGAATCAAGGTGAGTTGCTCAAGAATGCCTCTTGTGCGTTTGTCGTGTCGGATTTATCGATTCAATACAAACGCCCGGCTAAGCTTGACGATATGCTCGAAATTCGTACTTCGCTTAAAGAATTACGACGAGCCTCGTTTGTATTTGAGCAACGTGCTTTCCGTGAAGAAGTGTTAATGACAAGCGCACAGGTGCGTGTCGTCAGCATTTCCCCCTCGACGGGTCGCCCGTTGCCCATTCTCGAAGAAATGTACAAAGAAATTGAACAATTGACTCGCGCTGCTTAATCTCATCAGCGCATCATCTAGCGAAGGACTTTTTTATGAACGCCAGTGCCGACATGTCCATCATTTCCTTGCTCACGCACGCCAGTGTGGTGGTGCAAGCTGTTTTGGCCATTTTGATTGCGCTCTCGTTGATCAGCTGGACGCGAATTTTTCAAAAATATTTTCAACTTCGCAACGCCAAGCGCTTGTGCGATGATTTTGAAAGTCGCTTCTGGAGTGGTACGGAGCTCAATAAGCTTTACGAGCACGCTCAAAATCATCGCGAACGTTCCGGTACCCAAGAACGAATGTTTGCATCAGGCATGACCGAATTTTTAAAGCTGTCCACTCACGACGCCGCAGAGGCGTTAGACGGTGTGCGCCGCGCCATGCGTGCCACCTATCAACGTGAAATGGATAGTTTGGAAGGCGGCCTTCCGACGCTTGCCTCCATTGGCTCGGTGTCTCCGTACATCGGTCTTTTCGGTACCGTTTGGGGCATTATGAATGCCTTCACTGGACTGTCCGCTTTGGATAACGCCTCATTGGCTACGGTAGCGCCGGGTATTGCCGAGGCATTGGTAGCAACCGCTATCGGTCTTTTCGCCGCCATTCCTGCTGTTGCCGCATACAACCGCTTTGCCAATGATCTAGAGCGATTGTCCAACCGATTTGAAAGTTTTGCCGAAGAATTCCAAAACATTCTTCAACGTCAACGAGGCTGATTGAGATGGAAGGTTTTCGTTCTTCTCGGCGAGGCTCACGACGTCTAATGGCAGAAATCAATGTCGTGCCGTATATCGACGTTATGCTTGTGCTTGTAGTCATTTTGATGGTCGCAGCCCCCTTTGTGAATCCCTCACTAGTGAACTTGCCCAGCGTAAAAAAGGCTGAAAAAGCCCCTGACACAATCGTTGAAGTTATCGTGCATCCGACGGGAGCTATGTCGGTTAGAAACGGCAAAGAGCTCGTTGCCGTCGATATGCCGCGTTTGATTGCCACTGTTAAAAATGCCCAGGCCGGTCACGCCGATATCCCAGTTGTCATTGCTGCTGATAAGCTGGTGCAGTACGAGCAAGTCATCAATGTCATGAAGCAACTTCAAGCTGCCGATATTGCTCGTGTTGGGTTATCTTTGAAAGTTGAGAAATAAATCGTGAGCGAAGTCAAACAAACGCCTACGAAGAAAGAAACCCAATCGCCAAATGCGAATCCGCGACAAGAAGGCCCTTGGGGGGTCTCATTTGTCCTAGCGCTGTGTGTACACACGGTGCTCTTTGTGGGTTTGTTTGTCGTTTTTCAATGGAATCGCGAGAGTTCCGAAGTTGTCTATGCTGAATTGTGGGCACCTTCGAGTGCTCCGCAAGGTACCGTTGCACCTGTACCTGAAGAGCCTAAGGACGATGTTACTCCGGAACCGGAACCAGAACCGGAGCCCGAACCAAAACTTGCTCCGCCGCAACCTCAAGCCCAACCGGAGCCTGAACTCCCCGACCCTGACGTAATTCGTCAGCAAGAAGAACAGAAGCGCCTTGAAGCGCAAAAGCGTCTCGAAGAGCAAAAACGCCTCGAAGAGCAAAAGCGCCTCGAAGAGCAAAAGCGTCTCGAAGAACAAAAGCGTCTCGAAGAACAAAAGCGTAAAGAAGCCGAGCGTCGCGCTCAGGAAGAGCGTCGCCGTCAGCAAGCGCGCCAACTTGCCCAACAGCTTCAACAACAACAACTTAAAGACCTTCAAGCTTCGTCAACAGACAATGCGGCAGGCGTCACTGTCCAATCTGGCGGCGCACAGTCTGCTCTTTACAACTCGCGTGTCGTAGCTTGCATCCGACCGAACATTGCTTTTGCTGTCAGCGCTGACATGAAGGCAGGACAATATCGTGCTGTCTATTCTGTGGATTTGGCCAGCGATGGTGTGACCCCGGAAAATATTCGAATGGTCAGATCCAGCGGTTTACCTGCCTTTGACCAAGCCGTTGAGCGTGCGATTCGTGCCTGTAATCCTTTCCCGGCGCATCCGACCAATCGGCCGCCGAAATCTATTCAATTGACATTTGACCCGGTCGATCAACGCTAATGATCGGCCGACAATATAGGTACTACAAAGATGAGTAAAGCCATCACAAACCAATTTGCTGAAGACCTTGGCTACACCTACGGCGGTTGCATTCGCGACCTGATCCGCTTTACCGCTCGTGAAGCTTCGCGTGTCAGTAAAGCCAAATTGCCGCTTTTTGACTTTTTCAACGAATCACCCTACTTGCAATTTCGTGCACTATGGAGTGCTCTTTTACAAGCCGTTGCGATTCAAACAGTGTTGGATAACTGCCCTGAGTATCAAGAAAACGAAAAGCTTGTCAAAAAGACCCTTTTTCAAATGAATTATCACGCCGAAGAGGTTATGGCAGATAAAATTTTCCGTCGCTTATCGGCCGAAGAGCTCAATGACTACGAGACTAAAAAGCAAAAACTCATCGCTCTGGCTCTGCGCCCCGATACTGTCAAAGCCGATCTGGCAGACCTTTTTTTGGAACTTCTGCATGGTAAAGGCTCTGACAGAATCAATGACAAAACACGCCAAGACACGCTCAAGCAAATCACTTTATCAGCAGAAACGTTTCGTCGTTTGATTGGCGTCATGAGCAAAGAGCCGGAAAAAACGAAAGCCGCCGGTCGCTGATCCGCCCTTTTCATGCATACATGCGCCTCGAGTTTTCGAGGCGTTTTTTTTGGGAAAAAAGAGCTGTCATTTTGACATTTCAAAGGCTCTTCACGCAACCGTGACCGCTATTACATTCAATTGGAGAACAATATGTGGTGTGCCCGATGACATTGACTGTTTGATTGATTTTTGTTGAGGTTGTCATGGCTTCTGTTACCCGCCCAGCTCTGAGATTTTAGGAATTTCTACTACCGATGCTCAACGCCTATCCGGGCGGTCTTGTCACGCACACGGCATCAAGCATCTTAATCGCTTAATCACACTAAGACAACTACGTTCGAGTCAACGATTTGCATCTTGACTAAGACGATGCTGTAGGTGGAGAAATTTTGTACGACTTACACAAACCATGGGTTTTCCAATGGAATCAAGATCACTCGTGTCTCACCGAAATGCCACTGGCCGAAACCGGCGAAGCTCTTGTCGTTGAGTGATTAAAAACCTCAGGTTTTATCGCTGGAGTTGATCCTGTTGGATACGATTTAATGGAAGCCGATGCAAAAACAATTCAAATGCCCCGTCACATGGAAGGCTATGTGGTTCATTGGGCGACCATGATTAGGTTAAATCCTCTTCAGCTTGCCAATGGAGCGTTGCTGCGTTAAAAGACTTGGCTCGCGAACGGTATGCTATCACTGATGAACGCCGGTTCGGAATCCTGAGTACCGAAGGCAAACGCGCCTTTGTCAAAGATGTTGCTCAAGTTATTAAAGCTTAGTTTCTCAACGGCTCATTCTCATTTTTTCTCGCCCGTTATCAGGCGCGTTTTTAATAGAAATTTGAATTTCGTTTCAAGCTCAATCGCCTGCTAACAGGCCCTTAGCGGGCAGAAGTGTCGTTTTTGCACAACAAAAACGACATTTTTTCGATCAAAATCAATAAAAAAGGTTTTTTGGATCCGTTTTTTTTACGTAAACCCCTAGTTTTCAAGGGATTAGATGGAGTATATTAAGGGTGTTCATCGTTCCCGATGCTCATTTTTTTCCTAAGGAGTTATTCCCATGAACAAGCAAGAACTTATCGCCATCGTTGCTGAAGAAAACGAACTCTCCAAAGCTCAAGCCGGTCGCATCATTGATTCCGTCTTTGAAGCTATCGTTGAATCCGTTGCAAAGGGTGACGGCTTCCAATTGATCGGTTTCGGTTCCTTCAAGGCTGTCAAGCGTGCCGCTCGCGAAGGTCGTAATCCCACGACGGGCGAAACGATCAAGATCGCTGCCACGACGTTGCCGAAGTTCGCGGCTGGCGCTGCCTTCAAGGCCGCTGTTGCCAAGAAGAAGAAAGGTTGCAAGCGCTAATTCGTTCGCTTCAGAACTCACTTAACAAAAAACCGCACTCCGTGCGGTTTTTTGTTGCCTACAGTACTGAAGCGGTAAAAAATCTTGGATACTAGGAGATCAAGATTTCCTTACCGGTATAAGGCTTAGCCTTGAACGATCTTCGAGACAATGTCTTCGAGCTTAATCAGTTGCTTTTCTTTAACTTTCCGGCGATGCTTGTACTCAACTTCTCCATTCTTTAAACCACGTTCGCCAACCACAATGCAGTGAGGCACTCCAATGAGCTCCCACTCGGCAAACATCACACCGGGTCGCATATCGCGATCATCGAGAATTACATCAATACCTGCAGCCTTTAAGTCTTCGTAAAGCTTGTCGGCCGTTTTGCGAACAAGTTCACTCTTGCCGTAATTCATGGGGCAAATCACCGTTGAGAACGGGGCAATCGATTCAGGCCAAATGATGCCTTGCTCATCGTGACCTTGCTCAATTGCCGCCCCCAACAATCGCGTGACACCAATGCCGTAACACCCCATTTCGAGTACCTTGGGTTTGCCGTTTTCATCCAAGAACGTGGCGTTTAAGGCTTGCGAGTACTTCGTTCCCAAATAGAAAACGTGTCCGACTTCGATACCGCGTTGCAGTTTGATGGTACCCTTGCCATCTGGCGAAGCATCTCCTTCGACCACATTGCGAAGATCGGCTACTTTGGGCTCCGGTAAGTCACGGCCCCAGTTCACCCCCGTGATGTGGAATCCTTCTTCATTAGCGCCGCAAATAAAGTCACTCATGTTGGCTGCCGTCAAGTCGGCATACACAACGATGTCATCACGAACTCCAACCGGACCGATATATCCGGGTTTGCTACCAAACGCTTGCAGAATTTCGCTATCGGTTGCAAAACGGAACCCTTCCTTGAGTTCAGGCAAGTGACCGGCTTTTACTTCATTTAAGTCGTGATCGGCTCGCAACATAATCATGACAATTTGAGCTGGTAACGGCTCACCCTTTTCATTGACGCGATCCGCTGCCAATATGACAGACTTCATTGAACGCGTGAGCTCAACACCTAACAATTTCACGACATCTTCACACTTTTCGCGCCCAGGAGTCGGGACCTTTTGCATGGTTTCGGTCGGTTGCTCGCGCTTTTCAAT
>USCE01000060.1 GCA_900553105.1 uncultured Sutterella sp. | reverse complement strand
GGAGCCTTATCGTCGGCAGCGTCAGATGTGTATAAGAGACAGCGCGTACACTATTGCGGATGCACCTATGTCGTCGAGGGTGCCCGTAAATATTAAAGACCAAAAAGCAATACATTTTTGATAAAGGAACCCTCAAACTATGGATATCATCATCGAAGGTCAAGGTTGCGAACAGTTACTAAAAACTCGTAACTTCGAAAATGTCTGGACTAAAGACAATGCTTTGCGCGTGCGTCATGTCAACGATCAAGACGTAGCCGTTGTCGACTTAATGCAAAAAGCAGCAAAGGCCGGCTTTGAAATCAACACTGTCGCCGATGACCTTTCTATCAAATCTTTCGGTCTATTGGCCTTGGATATGGACAGCACTCTCATTGATCTTGAATGTATTGATGACATCGCTGCCCAATACGGCGTTGGTGAAGAAGTGGCCCGCATGACTGAAATTGCCATGCAAGGACATATGCCCTTTGCGGCTTATCTTCGTGATCGCGTAAAACTGTTTGCTGGTGCACCGGCCGACTATATTGGGGTAACGGTCTCGCACGCCAAACTCATTCCCGGCGCCCTTGAACTGATTAACTTTGCCAAAGCCCACGGTCTGCATTGCTACATTCTTTCAGGCGGCTTTTCTGATATCGCCGCTGACGTTTGCAAGCGACTCGGTATGCACGGATACCTCTGCAACCAACTTGTTGTTAAAGATGGTGTAATCACCGGTGAAGTAACCGGACCGGGAGGTGGCGAAATTTTGGACGCCAACGGCAAGCGTCGAGCTCTCGAAATGCTCTCGATGCTGCATGGTATTGATCGCTCGCAGGCCATCTGTGGCGGCGACGGAGCCAATGATCTGGAAATGATTAAAGTAGCCGGCATCGGCTTTGCGTTCCACGGCAAACCGCTCGTCGCCCAAACCGCCAAGTATCGTGTCAATCACTTGGGGCTTGATGCCGTTATTAATTTCTTTGTCGAAGCCTGGCCTCAATACGCTGTTTAATCAACTCTTTTTTAATTGCCGCACTGTTCACCTCAATGAGCAGTGCGGCGTTTGTTATTGAATCAATTTACGCAATATCCGGATTTATTATCATTGACGAGCACCGGATCTGGCTGTTAGGCTGCCTTTAACGATCTATCAGGACTTAAGCTATGCCAGACAACAACTCTTCTCTGATCGGTTTATATGAATGCCTTTTGACTGAAAAACAAAAAGAAGATCTCCAAGGTTTACAACTGTCTTTGAAGGACAGACTCATCGACAATCAATTGCTGGCCACACTATTTAGACGCCATGCAGAACTCGCTCTTAGGCGCGCCATTGCTGAAGGCTTAGGAGAGGTTGAAAGCTCTGAGAAAACTCAAAGTGTTGCGATCATGGTGCAAAACGCTCTATCTCAGTTGCATAACATTCCGGACAGTCTCAAAAGCCCCCTTATACTGCCCCCAGTTTTACTAGAAGCGGCTGATTCGACTCTCGTACCGGCCGATCAAGTTTGGTCAAAAGTTCTTCGACCCGCTAGTTCCTTTTCGCAAACAACACTTTTTACGGGAGCACAAGGGGAACCTTCCCTTGTCGAAGAGATGCGAAGAGAAATTGCCAGCGCCACTGAAATCGATTGGCTTGTATCGTTTGTGAAATGGTCGGGATTAAATCCACTGTTAAATGCGCTCGAAGAGTTCACTCATCGAGGTGGCAAACTCAGAGTGGCGACAACAACTTACATGGGCGCAACCGATGCTAAAGCCATTCTACGTCTGGCGGCCTTACCCAACACTGAAATTTACGTGAGCTACGACTCTAAAACGACTCGTCACCACGCTAAAACTTACATCTTCAGGCGTCCTAACGGATTAAGCACCGCCTATACCGGTAGCGCCAATCTCTCTCGCGCTGCACTCTCTTACGGTTTGGAGTGGACTGTTAAGATCACAGAATCAACTGAGCCTGAAGTTCTTGACCGCATGAACACCATCTTTGAGGCCTATGTTACAGACCCCGAACGCTTTGAGCGCTTTGATCCTGAACGTGACAAAGATCGGTTCATTGAAGCGATTAACGAGGCAAGAGCTTCCAAAGACGGTAAGAAAACGGTAGTTTCAAGCTATCACCATATCGCGATTAAGCCCTATCCTTATCAGCAAGATATCCTTGACAAACTACGGGTCGCACGGCTCCGACATAACGAGAAGCGCTCTTTAATTGTGGCGGCTACCGGTACCGGTAAAACAATGATTGCGGCCTTTGACTATCGTGATCGCGCTCGAGAACTGGGTCGAAGGGAAAAATTACTGTTTATCGCGCATCGTCGGGAAATTTTGGAGCAAGCGTTAAGTAGTTTCCGTTTTGTATTAAACGATCAAAATTTCGGAGAACTCCATGTCGGCGATTCTCGTGCCAGCGAAGGGCACTTCGTCTTCATGTCTATTCAATTAGCGAGCAAACTTGATGCCGATACGCTTAAACAATTTGAGTACGTGGTCATTGATGAGTTCCATCACGCACATGCACAGTCTTATCGCAATCTGCTCGAAAAACTCAAGCCCAAGATACTCCTCGGCATGACCGCCACGCCACAGCGAGCAGATGGCATCAACGTTGCTAAATTTTTCGGCAATCACATCACAGCCGAATTAAGCCTTGCCAGTGCCATTGATCAACAACTTCTCGTGCCGTTTGATTACTTCATGGTCAGCGATCCGGTCTCGTTACAATCCATGACCTGGCGAAATGGAGACTATGACACGGCAGAACTTGAACGGGCCTACACAGAAGGTAAAAGTGCACTTGAACGTGACAATGCCATTTTGAGCGCTATTGATCGTTATTTACCCGACCTCAACCAAGTTAAAGGCATTGCTTTTTGCGCCAGTCGAAAGCATGCCGCACACATGGCAAATGTCTTTAATCAAAACGGGATCAAAGCGCAAGTTGTTGATGGCAACACCGACGATAAGCTACGACAGGCCGCCCCTGAAAAACTTTTAAAAGGCGAGTTGCAATTTGTTTGCGCAGTCGACGTTTATAACGAAGGCGTGGACATTCCTTCGGTTAATACCGTACTCTTTTTACGCCCGACCTCATCCATTACAGTATTTACGCAACAACTAGGACGCGGTCTTCGTCTTTTTGATGACAAACTAAAACTTACAGTACTAGATTTCGTGGGCGCCGCTAAGAATGAATTCTCATTTGAATCTCGATTGGCCGCTCTTAAGCGCCCGCATAGCGGAACAAGTTATTCACTTGTTCTAAACCCGCAAGCCAACATGTTGCCAATGGGTTGCACACTGACTTTCGAGCGAGTTGCCATGCAGCACGTGCTCAAAAATCTCAAAATCAGACGATTCAAACGAGATGACTTTTTGCAAAATTTGCGCGACTGGGCTTCTGTTCGAAAAGAACACGAAATCTCCTTTGAAGCGTTTTTAGCACACCGCCATATGAAAGCCAGCGAATGGGTTTGCATGCTCAAAGACAATGAACCGATTTTCTTTAGGGATTTCCTTGCGCTAGTTCTTCCCGATCGATTTAAAGCACCGACTTTTGAAGGAGTAATCAAGCTTACTTCGCGAAAAGCCGCACGCATATTTCAAAAAAATGGTTATGAAGCGCTTCAAACGCTTTTGCGCACTCTCCGCCAACCAATTCCGTTTGACGAATTGTCTGACAAAGATAAAGCAACTTGGGTGGGCTTTGCCTATGACTGGATGGCGGAAAATATTAAAGAGCTAGGGGGCAATATGCCTGCCGCTCAACTACTTTACAAAACACTGGCATACAATGATTTACGTCGAGTAACGATCACGGAAACCCTTGAAGCATTAGCCAACGACGCTGACTTCATCAGCCCGCCATCGCCCTTACCGGATGCAATTCCTTTGGAACTGCATGCGTCATACCCTGCAAAATCAGCATTGGGCGCATTTGGATGCGAAACCGCTTACTCATTGTCCGCCGGCGTAATGTATGCCAAAAGTGTTCACGGTAATGCCGATTTTTTCTTCGTAACCATCGATAAAGACGAAAAACTCTTCGGCCTAACCACTCGCTACGATGATTACGCCATGAACGAGCGCCATTTCCACTGGCAAAGCCAATCCAAAACTTCACTGGAGAGCACAGTCGGCCAAAGATATTGTCGGATTGACTTCACCAAAGATGCGCCGCAAGCCCATCTCTTTGTTCGTCGATGCAAAAAAGACGGTTCTGTCACACCACTCTTTGTCTACCTCGGCCGTGTCAAGCACGTTAAACACGAAGGTGAGTGCCCGATCTCTTTTGTTTGGGAATTGGAAACACCAATGACAGCAGCCCTCTTGACTCAATTCTCCAAGCTTTCCTTATAAGCTTAGGGCAAGGTTGTCTAAAAAGCACATCCTCATCGAAAGGACCGAACGATGAGGATGTGTCATTAAATTGACAAAAAGACTTGTATTAACTTACCAACCGTAGAACTCTTTTACCGTATTCCAAGCCACTGTTTGCAGGTGCTTGATATCAGCTTCTTTAAGCGGCTTTTCACATTCTCCGCGATATTTAAAACCTTCCGGGCTCTTTTTGAATAACACGGAATACATCATCGCACCATACAGGTATGAACCTGCAGCCGACGGATGGCTCTTATCGCTTTGATGCATCACAAGATCTGGGCGTAATTTGAGACTTTCAGCAAAGGCCAAACCCACAGGCAGTACCATGACATTATTGGCGTTTGCGGCCTTAATGGTTTCATCGGCCAACGCTTTAGTATCCTCGGGTTTATCCTGACGAGCCCAGGTCGCTACCAAAATGGGAACCGCCCCAGCCTTACGGATCGTCTCTGCGTGCAAAGCAACATACTTTTGGAATGTGGCTTTACGTTTGGCATTAATCGGTTCATTGGACTGGCCTTGCAAAAACACAACGTCAAACATCGGCTTTTCTTTCGCATACGGATCCATTTCTTTATCCGGTGCCAAATAGTCCTTGACGTTATGGAATGACAACATAGCAGAGCTCATCGTCAAAATGCGAGCCTTCCAAGGTTGCTTAGCTTCACGCGTTAAACCGCGAAGATAACTGTGAACTCCACAGTTATAAAACGAGTAGGAATTGCCAATGATCAAACCCGATTTCGGAGCATCAATTCCCAATTGCGTCACTGTCGGCTTAACCGTGTTTTCCAAGGCACTAGCGGAGGTCGCTACAAACAAGGAACTCAAAAGAAAACTCAAAAGTACTTTTCTCATTCTCGAATCTCCTGCTATTTAATTAGAACGAATAGCGGATGCCGGAAATAACTTCCCAGCCATCGTCACCGTCTTCGTGATCTTTCAAATCTTTTCCGCAGCGCACATACGTTGCCGCCGCATAAAGGTCAATGTTCTTACTAAGATCGTAACTTGCCCCCATTGTTAATCCCAAGCGATCGTACTCTTTGTCATTTTCACCATCAGCAACGACATAACCTACTTGAGGCAACAGATCTATACCGCCTACAGGAATATTGGCAGAAAGAAGGAATGCATGGGAGTGGTTAAGATTCCGAGGACGATAGGGAACTCCACTGGAGAAACGCTCAACATTATCAGCGTATTGGTATGCTGCATAGACGCGAGCAAAGTCAAATTTGTAGTTTGCCGTAATGCCAGCCGTAACCTGATCTTCACTTTCGAAGCGACCATTAGCCAATGTGCGGTCCGCAACAACACGAACATCCAAATTACCGACGTTATAGCGGGCGCCCACAGCGATGTAACGCTCTGCCTTATTTTCATCGGTATAGTCATCTCCGTCTGTACCATTGGAGAACTGACCATAGAAAGTGAAACCCGCCATCTTCGGCGTGTTATAAGTAATAGAATTGTCAACACGAGATGTTAAACCTTGCATGGTTTTATTTGCACCGGCTAAACCCCACGTAATACCAAAAGGAGAAGCAGAAACGGCAAATATACCGCCGTTACATCCACCAACTAACGCGCCGGTTCGGCCAAATTTGAACGTGCCATAATCGGTTTCTAAATACAGGTATGAATTACGGTTAAAGAATCGATCTTCGTCTGCAAAAGTACCAGTGTCAGCATCAAACCCATTTTCTAGCACAAAACCTACTTCCAATGAGTCACTGATTTTTTCAAAACCTTTAAAACCAACACGAGAACCAGAGCGTTGACCACTTTCCATAGAAAACGTGGAATCATCATTACCCATCTTGGAAGCTTGAATACCAATATCAACTAATCCGTAGACCTCGACTTGCGCAGCCATTACCGGAGTGACACAGAAACCAGCCAACAAGGCACTTAATAGAACTTTTTGCATTTTTGTCTCCTATGAGCACGGAACAAGAATGCATTCATCGTAAAACACGTTTCTGTTCTTTCTAATAGTTCCAAACGAAACATTGAGTTGCACTCCACGCAAAATATCATCGACTCCGTCTAGAAAAAAATAATTTGCTCTTGATGCAAATTAACTTGGCACAGGATCACTTATCCCTATGCCCTCAACAATGAGAAACTCGTTAGCAACACAACTCAAGAATGTGTTTTCTAACTTTCGAGAGGCTTATATGGAAACTCTATTAGCTCTATTTGCCGTTGCCGTGACGATTCTCGCTGGCTGGGCAATGATTAAGCGATACCAAACACACATGGTATTGCTCTTTGCGGGTTTGGCTATTTTCTTATTCGCTATCGCTGTAGGCGAAACGAACATTTTGCCCAAAGGGATGAAAACATCCGGCTTTATCGGATTTGACATCGTCGACCTGTTACGTAACATCGGTACCAAACAAAGTGCCGGTACCGGCTTCATTATTATGACAGCCGGTGGTTTTGCTGCTTATATGGATAAAATTGGAGCTGCCCGAGCTCTTGTTAACCTTGCGGTCAAACCTCTGCAAATGCTTAAAGCTCCCTACGTGGTGCTTGTAGGCGGTTATTTGGTCGGACAATTCCTCGTAATGATGATTCCTTCTGCTGCCGGGCTTGCCATGCTTTTGTTGGTGGCTTTATTCCCGATTCTCACTGGTGTTGGTGTCTCTGCAGCAGCCGCAGCTGCCGTTATCGGAACCTCCGCAGGTATGACCCTAGGACCAGCAGCTGGAACTGCCAATTTGGCAGCTCGCACAGCTGGTCTCGATCCTATTATTTACTTTGTTCAATGCCAAATTCCGGTTGCCATCCCGACTTTAATCGCAGTCTGTATAGCTCACTACTTTGTACAACGTTATTACGACCGCAAAGCTGATGATGTCTACGCAGAAGTTACTGAAGTGAAAAAGTCTGATGCTCCAGAAGTCCCGAGCTGGTATGCTCTTTTCCCGTGCTTACCGATTGTTTTGATGGTCACTTTCTCCAAACTCGTCATCACCAGTGTCAAGCTCAATACGATTTCGGCCCTGATGCTCGTTTGGATTTTGGTTGTCATTGTCGAATTGATCCGCTTGCGTGATCCCAAGCGCGTCTTCAAAGATGCTCTAACCTTCTTCCAAGCCATGGGCAAGATGTTTGCCGGTATTGTGAGTTTGATCATTTGCGCCGAGTTCTTTGCCTGTCTCTTATACACATCTCCGAGCCC
>USCE01000059.1 GCA_900553105.1 uncultured Sutterella sp. | reverse complement strand
CTTATCGTCGGCAGCGTCAGATGTGTATAAGAGACAGGTAACTACACCGAGTACGAAGCCGACAAACGCCGCCGCTTGGGCGATGAAGCCGCTCAGCCGCATCGTTTGCGTTTCAAACCCTTAAAGCGTTAACGCTGAGATTAATTTCATCGTCAATCGTGACAAAAACGCCACCGAGTTCGGTGGCGTTTTTGTCGAGACCGAATTATTAGCGCGGTCGGATGAAATGAATGACTTGTTCGGGCGCTTGTGCACTTTGCAGGTCGTGCGACGAGCACCCCGAGCACATCGACGCGGATTGGGTGTCGCAAGAGCCACAACCTGTGACGAGTTTTTTTGCAAAAATTCTTTTGAGCGCAAAGAAAAATGCGACACCAATCAAACTGAGCAAAATCCAACTGAGTGTATTCACGATCATCTCCCGCGTTTAGAATCCGAGCACCATTCCGATTAAATAGACAAGTGCAGCAAAGACCCATGCTAGTGCACATTGACCGATGGCAACGGCAACAGCCCAAAGACCGCCCAACTCGCGACGAATGGTGGCAATAGCGGCCACGCACGGTGTATAGAGCAAACAAAACACCAAAAGCGAGAAGACTTTCAGAGGGGTTAATGCCGCCAAAATGGCTTCAGTAGAGCCAAAGAGAACGGTGACGGTACTGACAACGCTTTCTTTAGCCATGAAACCTGCAATTAAAGCCGTCGTAACGCGCCAGTCGTCAAAACCTAACGGGGCAAAAAGCGGACTCATCCAACCGGCAATCACCGCCAGAATGCTCGAGTGAGAGTCTTCCACCATATTGAAATGCAGGTCAAAGCTTTGTAAGAACCAAATGACAATTGTGGCCACGAAAATCACCGTAAAGGCTCGTTGCAAGAAGTCTTTGGCTTTTTCCCACAAAAGAAGCAACACATTTTTTGCGCCGGGCAACCGATAATTCGGCAATTCCATCACAAAGGGCACGGCTTCACCTTTAAAGACAAGACAACGTAGTGCAAGCGCAATGAGCACCGCGCTCACAATGCCTAAGAGATAAAGGGTGATCATCACAAGGGAGCCGTCGGTCGGGAAAAAGGCCGCGGTGAAAAATGCATAAATGGGAAGTTTCGCTGAGCAACTCATAAAAGGCGTCAGCAAAATGGTCATCTTGCGGTCGCGCTCCGAGGGCAAGGTACGGCTTGCCATAATGCCGGGAACTGAACAACCGAAACCGATTAGCATTGGTACGATGCTGCGACCCGAAAGGCCCATTTTCCGCAAAAGCGTATCCATCACAAAAGCCACTCGAGCCATGTAGCCGCTGTCTTCTAAAAAGGATAAAAAGAAAAAGAGCACCACAATCGTGGGGACGAAACTCAGGACACTGCCCACGCCGTTAAAGATTGCATCAATGATGAGCGAATGCACGCTTTCGTTGACGTTGTTGGCCGTTAGCCACATATCGGTACTATCCGTAATAGCAGTGATGATTGCATCTAAGCCGTCACTTAACCAAACACCGATAACGCCGAATGTAAGCCAGAAAATGAGTGCCATGATGGCTATAAAGGCCGGAATGGCTGTGTATTTACCGGTAAGCACCGAGTCAATCATGAGACTGCGGACGTGTTCTCGGCTGATTTTGGGGTGAACCACGGCTTGTCGGCACACTTTGTCAATAAAACGGAACCGCATGTCAGCCATGGCAGAGGATCGATCAAGACCACGCTCGGCTTGCATTTGTTTGACCATGTGCGCAATGGTGCGCTTTTCATTAACGTCAAGCGCTAGCTGCTCAAGGATCAGTTCATCACCTTCGATGACTTTGGCGGCGGCAAAACGCACAGGGATGCCGGCTGCATGGGCATGATCTTCAATGATGTGCATGATGCCGTGCAGACAGCGATGAACGGGCGCTCCGATTCCGTTGGGTTCGCAAAAGTCTTGCACGGTAGGCTTTTCTTGGAATTTGGCTACGTGCAACGCGTGGTCGATGAGTTCGGCAATGCCTTCATTTTTCGCGGCAGAAATCGGAATGACAGGCATGCCGAGCATGGACTCCATTTCGTTAATGCGAATGGAGCCACCGTTGGCTGTGACTTCGTCCATCATGTTTAACGCGAGCACCATCGGAATGCCCAGCTCCATCAATTGCATCGTCAAGTACAGATTCCTCTCAAGATTGGTGGCATCGACGATGTTGATGATAGCTTTCGGGTGTTCTTTGAGAATAAACTCTCGAGAAACAATTTCTTCGTTACTGTAAGGCGAGAGCGAATATATGCCGGGTAAGTCTGTGACTTGCGTATTTTTTATTCCCAGTACTGCGCCGTCTTTGCGATCAACGGTGACCCCGGGAAAGTTGCCGACGTGCTGATTGGCCCCGGTTAAGCGATTAAAAAGCGTGGTTTTGCCGCAGTTTTGATTGCCGACTAAAGCAAAGGTCAATCGCGCAGAGTCCGGCAGAGCTCGTTCGAGAGTTTTGTCATGGTACTTGCCGCCTTCGCCGAGACCGGGATGAGAGATATCCTCGCTGGAAGTTTCGTGAATGCGTGCGATCGACTCATCGTCACGGATGTCGGTAACAGTAATCTCGCCTGCTTCAGATTGGCGAAGCGTTAATTCGTAGCTTCTAACGCACACTTCAATCGGGTCGCCCAAGGGAGCCCGTTTGACCATGGTAACGGCTGTACCTGTAACAAGCCCCATATCAAGCAGATGTTGGCGCAAAGCCCCTGTGCCGCCAACGGAGTCAATCGTGGCGGTTTTCCCGATCGGTAAGTCATTTAGTGTCGTCATTTACAAACGCTTCAAACACAAAAAGTAAACTTCGTATTTTAGTGCATATGCACTCGTCTGAATGTATCGGTCTTTAGGTTTCCTGAGTTAGAATGCTGTGATATTGAGTCGATATTGGAGAGAATCGTTGCCTGAATCAACCCAAGAACCCACGGTTGCCGCTGCACAAGTGACGCTTGAAGACGGGCACGCTTTTGCGCCCGCATTCGGCGACATCTACGCCACGCGAAGCGGCGCATTTGGGCAGGCAATGAGCGTGTTTCTAGCCGATGGCGTACTTCAAGAGCGCTGGCAGAACAAAGACCAATTTACAATATTGGAAAACGGATTCGGTCTTGGAACGAATTTTCTGGCAACGCTTGCGACTTGGAGAAAGGCACCGGGGCAATGCAAACGCTTGGATTATGTAGCCATAGAGCGTTATCCTGTTAGCGCACGGGAATTGATTGAGTTTGCCGCGCCTGAAGTCAGTCAAGAAGCGCTTGAATTGTCTGCTCAGTGGCCGGACTGTTTACCGGGTTTTCATACATTGTATTTTGATGAAGGACGGGTGCGTTTAACACTCGTTTTTCATGATTCAGAATTTATTGCACCTAAACTGCATATTAAGTACGACGCCTTGTTTTTAGACGGATTTTCTCCCTCAAAAAATCCTCAAATGTGGTCGGAGAAACTCTTAAGGACACTTGCGCGTTATGCAGCAGAAGGCGCTACGGTCACCACTTGGTGCACACGAAGCAGTGTTCGAGAGGTTTTGGCTCACTGTGGTTTTGCTGTTGAGAAAAAGAAGGGTTACGGGCAGAAAAGAGAGCGCCTCTTGGGTGTAATGGTTGCCAAACGCAATAAAGGCGCTTTGCGTCAGGTCAAAGACGTTATTGTTGTCGGTGCGGGGCTAGCAGGAGCTAATGTGGCTTATCAGTTAGCCCGTGCAGGTGTTCGGGTGAGAGTTGTTGATGAAGCGGTGGTGCCCGGGGCTGCCGCAAGCGCTTTGTGCTGGGGTATTTTGCATCCACACTACAGTCGTGATGACAACTTACTCTCACGGCTGTCTCGTGAAGGTTTCCTCACAACGAGAGCATTAATCAATTCGCTACAAGCTCAAACGGGTCAGAGGCTTTTGTCGGCAACAGGGTGCTTGCAAATGGCGCACTCCGATGAGATTTATGAGAGTTGGTGTGAAGCCCGAGATCAGCATCTTCCATTTGCGTTACCGGCCACCTACGCTGAACTTTTAGATGCTAAGTCAGCAGGTCTTGCAGCAGGACTCGAATTGAGACGCGGCGGTTGGCTTTTTCACAAAGCCGGTATGGTTCGGGCGGGCGCTCTTTGTCGCACATTGGTGGAGGCGGCTGCGGTTTCCTATCGCGGCAACACGACGGTGGCTGCTGTTGAGAAAACCAAGGCTGGATGGTTACTGAGAGGCTGCCTGGGTGAAGTGATCGATGAAGCTCAAGACGTTGTTATTTGTGCTGCCAACCATAGCGCACAACTAACGCATGCTCTGCACTTGGGTTTGGAGCCCTTGCCCGGCCGCATTACGCTGCTTCGAGACATTGATTTAGCGGGCTTGAAAATGCCAGTAAGCGGCGAGGGCTACATAACTCGGATGGATGACGGATACGTTTCAGTGGGGGCCACGTATGAATTACCTGCTACGCAACCGTGGGAAGAAGTGACCGCGCATGAAGACAATCTGCAAAAGCTCTCTTCGCTATTGATGAATTGTTCCGATATTGTGGTCACGGGAAGCTATCAGGGGGTGCGTGCAGCGGGCTTGGGACGGTTACCGGCTGTCGGCCCCGTGTGCGATGAAGTTGCGTGGTTACAAGCCCATGATGCTCAACCTTCGCGTTTTGATTTCACCAGTATGCAGCAAGAAGGTCTGTGGGTATGCGCTGGTTTAGGGTCTCGAGGATTGAGTTTTTCAGCTCGCTCGGCTGAAATTCTCGCCTCGTTGATGACAGCAACATCCGTTCCTGCCGATCAGTCGCTTTTGCTGGCTCTCTCACCTGAACGCGGTGTGCGCGCTTATGCTCGAAACAACAAAGTAAAAACAGGCAAAAAGCAGTAGAGCTTTTTGCCTGTTAATTACCTTTAATACTTTCGAACTAACTGTTTGAGGCCTCGCTCAACCGACCTTTAACCACTTCAACAACCAAGTCATGGCGTTCGATGATGGCGGCTTGAGGCTCTTTATCCATCAGGCTCACGATGACGATGGCGAGGCTTGCCAAAATAAAGCCCGGCAGAATTTCATATAGGCCAAACCACGCAAAGTGATTCCAAACTAAGACCGTTATGGCACCGGTAATCATGCCGGCCAATGCTCCGTTTCGTGTCATGCGTTTCCACCAAAGCGAAATCAAGATCACGGGACCGAAGGCTGCGCCAAAACCGGCCCAGGCATAAGACACAAGCGAGAAAACGAGACTGTCAGGATCACTAGCAAGCCAAATAGCCAAAATGGAAATGGCCAACACCATCGAGCGGCCGAACCAAATCAACTCGCGTTGAGAGGCTTGTGGACGCACGAAGGTGCGGTAGAAATCTTCCGTTAAGGTCGAGGAGCACACGAGCAATTGGCACGACAAAGTACTCATGACAGCCGCCAGAATCGCCGACATTAAAAGGCCGGCAATCCAGGGATTAAACAATAGCGACGTGAGTATAATGAACACGCGTTCGTTATTGGCGTGCACCGGTGCTGCCAAGTCGGGGTGTAAAGCAAAATAAGCTGCACCGAAAAAGCCCACAAAGATGGCACCGGCCAAGCAGAAAATCATCCACATCGTGCCGACACGACGGGCACGGGGCACCAAACGAATACTGCGGATAGCCATAAAACGTACGAGAATGTGCGGTTGGCCGAAATACCCTAAACCCCAGGCCAGCAAACTGATGATGCCCACCAAGGTTTGGCCGTGCAAAATGTCGACCATGTCGGGACTGATTTTGCGCACTTCTTCGGTAGCCGCTACCAAACCTCCGGCATCAATCATCACGGCAATTGGCGTGACGATAAGTGCCACGCACATAATGGCCGCTTGAATGCAATCGGTCCAAGAAACAGCCAAAAAACCGCCGATAAAGACGTAGGCAATGGTGACCACGGCGCCCACGATCAGTGCCGTTTGATAGGGCATATCAAATGTATTTTCAAAAAGTCTGGCACCGGCAACAACGCCTGAAGCACAGTAAATCGTAAAGAAGATGAGAATGACCACGGCGGCGGTGATTCTCAAATAGTGGTTTTTATCTTCAAAGCGTTGTGTGAAGTAATCGGGCAGAGTGAGCGAGTTGCGGGCTTTTTCCGTGTAGATGCGAAGTCGGGGAGCGACCAAGCACCAATTGATCCAAGCGCCGACTGTCAGGCCGATGGCAATCCAGCTTTGCGAGATGCCGAGCAAGAAGACTGAACCGGGCACGCCCATTAGAAGCCATCCGCTCATGTCGGATGCTCCAACTGAGAGCGCCGTGACGATGCCGCCCAAGCTTCTGCCGCCTAAGATGTAATCGGCGTAATTGCGCGTGTAGTAGTAGGCAAAAAAGCCTACACCCAGCATCGCGATGAGATAGCCGATAAATGTAATGGCAGCGGGATTGGAAAACATATCAATCCTTTCTCAATTTATGCGTTTTTACCGCAGCATTGTTTGTATTTTTTCCCGGAGCCGCAGGGGCAGGGATCGTTGCGACCGATCTTCGCCGTATTGCGAACCGGCACCTTCGGACAATTCAGTCGGGCGATTTCCAGTACGCCTTTGATCATGGTGATCATGCCCTGTTCAAGCGAATTCACGGGCGTGGTCTCTTCGATCGCTTTGCGAATGGCGGCCTGCTCGGCGTAATCCTCATCGTCGGGATCGAGCTCAAGGAAGCGGTGAATGTTGCAAAGAGCAGCTTCCACATCATCGGTGACGCTGACTCGGTCTTCAAACTGCGCCAGTGCGTTATAAAAGCCCGTGGCCCAAGGAGTTAACGCAGGCAGACCGTCTTTGCCTGTCATGGGTTTTCCGTCATCGTCTTCAAGCGGGAAGATGATGGGATTGTAGAATTCGCGCTTGGCTTGAAATGCTCGGATTTCGCGCAAGCGCTGAAGAATTAACGTGTGTACGGTTTCGGGTTCATCAATTGTGACTTCAGTGCCGGTTTCATTAAAAATGTAGGGATACCAGACAGACTCATCTTCCGGCGCCGGGTTCAACAGTGCGACAGCGGAGAGATAGCCGTCGAGCATACTGACATCGAATGTGTCATCTAGACTAGAGGACGTCGCGAGCAGCTCATCGAGCTGGTTGATATCTTCGTCGTTAAGCGGTCGAAAGTTTTCAGACATGTCGGTTCTCCGAAACTAAAAGCGCCGCTGGATTAAGAGCGGCGCCTGAAGGAAAAAACAAATACTCAGCAGACGCCTACCGTTGTTGCGGTTGCGGCTCGGTAGGCTGAGAAGCTAAGGTGTTGTCGCACAAAGCAATCAGAGAGTCGATATCGGCTTTGGTGCGGTTCATTTCTTCAACGGCACGGTTCATCTCTTCGACCGCTTGGCGTTGAAGCAAGTTTTCGTAGGCAATACGCAAGGCGGCAAGTACTGCCACCGAATCCGGGGCGAGGACGCGGCCGGGTTGATGAATTTCCTGCATTTTGCTCTCGACAAGTTGAGCGCAGGCGATCAAATTGGCCTCCTCCTCTGGGGCGACCGATAAGCGATAGTCGCGCCCCATAATCGTGATGGTGATGGTTTTACGCCCGGTCATATCACCACCTTATTAGAAGTTCATGGCAGGCGTATCGTCCGAGTTGCTCTGTTGCGCCTTTTCAATCGAGCGGATAAGAGCATCAAGGCGTTCGATCGCTTGTTGAGTTTCGGCCTTGGACAATCCAGCATCATTGTCACGTTGGATTAATTCGGCTTGTAATTGCTCATTTTGGGCACGCAAATCGTTGACTTCTTGAATCAAGGCACGAACGCGATCGGCCAAAAGTTCTAATTTTTCTTGCATTTTCTATTCAATCCCTGTCTCTTATACACATCT
>USCE01000058.1 GCA_900553105.1 uncultured Sutterella sp. | reverse complement strand
GATGATTGCGGTTGTCGCACCGTCACCTACGGAGATCATGCAGTCGCTTTTGGTCTAGAAGCGCTTGCCCCAGAGCTGGTGATGAATCTCACGATCAAATTCTTAACGAACTTTTAGTGACGAAGTTGCTTTGAGCTTTCTTATGGGGGCGTCTTAGTGGCACGTCCGCCGTTGTACGAAATCTGCATGCAGGTGCGGATAGTCGTCAATGGCTAGAATTGGGGGTACGTTCCCAAGAAACCGTGCACGTAAGTGCGCGGTAGTTCATTGTCAGAAGAGAAAAAAGTTGTTGTGTATGGTGAAATCGGTGACATCCAAAGGTATCAGTTCAACTTATGGACCAAACCATATGGTTACCCTAAAAACAGATGGCTCAACTATTTTCTGTTTCGATTCCAACAATTAACGCTCAACTGAAAAATATTTTTCTTGACGGAAAACTTAACGAAGAAGCCGTTATTAGAAATTTTCTAATAACCTCATCAGACGATACGCCATACAACACAAAGCACTATAATCTTGACGCTATTATTTCCGTAAGCTCTCGAGTAAACAGTACTCAAGTCACGCGATTCAAAATTTGGGTAACAGGGATACTGAAAGAATATATCATCAAGAGATTTGTTCTTGATAACGAAAGATTAAATTGAGAAAAGAATTTACATTGGAATCCTTAGCCGATCAGTAATTAAATGCCTTACCTTCAACGAATATGACTTTTTGCAGGGTTAAGCCCAAATTAGAGTAAAACACAAGCTGTGAAAAAGCAGCCACTGAGTACGATAAATACAATAAATGCCAAGAAATCGGAACGGATTTCAAAAAGTGTATTGATTAACAAACTTAAGAATTCTTTATTCTCAAAATACTACATACATTTGTAGACAACTAGACCCAAAAAAGAAGTCACGAAGACAAAATCCCGTGACCTCAAAATTTGCACTCTACGTGGCAACAATTATTGTCTAGGCGGCTCCACGTTCAAGTACGGGCCAGCTGCGCGGATATACACGATCATGGAGTAGATCGTTAAGAACGCGGCTACGTAAATCAAAATCGTACCGAGCCAGGACATCGAAATACCGAATAACGGTTCCCAGAAAAGTAGCATCGGAATGGCCACCATTTGCGCAATCGCTTTGATCTTTCCAAACCAGTTGACTTTCACGCGAGCGGCCGCCCCGACCTTAGCCATCCATTCGCGCAGTGCCGTTACTGTAATTTCGCGGCCGATGATGATCAAAGCAACGAGCATATCGACGCGGTTAAAGTCAAGCAACACGATCAACGCGGCACAAACCATGAGTTTGTCAGCCGAGGTATCTAAAAAAGCGCCGATTGCGCTTTCCATGTTGTATCGTCGGGCAATATAGCCGTCAAAGGCATCCGTTAAGGCCGCAATAATAAAAATCGCCGTGCCTAGTACATTTTGCATAAAAGGCGAAAGAATATGGTCCGGAATATAAAACACCCCGATGATTAAGGGAATCAGGGCAATACGAGCCCAAGTTAAGATCATCGGTACATTAATTGAAAGCGGTTTACTCATTTTTCTTTTCTATTACAGTTTGAGGGATCTGGCCGTGTAATTGTGCATAGATACGTTCAGCCAGTGTTTGGGATATCCCTTCGATTTTAGCAATATCTTCGAGGCTTGCGTTTTTTAATGCACGCATGCCACCGAAGCGGGTTAATAATTTTTGGCGACGTTTGGGGCCGATTCCCTCTAAATCCTCCAGTCTTGAGGTATTACGAGCTTTGGCCCGCTTGGCCCTCATGCCAGTAATGGCAAAACGGTGCGCTTCATCACGAATTTCAGCCACGAGCATCAAAGCCTGAGATTGCGGCCCAAGCACCAAAGGCTCACGTTCGGAATCGGCAAAAATGAGTGTCTCGAGCCCAACTTTTCGCCCCTCGCCCTTTGCCACCCCCACAATCACGGAGGTATCGAGCCCCAATTCATCGAAAACGCCCTTGGCGATTGCCACCTGACCACGGCCGCCATCAATTAAAACCACTGTCGGCAAGATGGCTTCTCCACGGCTGACCGGTAAATACCGTCTTTCAAGGACTTGGCGCATCGCCGCGTAGTCATCGCCGGGCTCAATGTCCGTAATGTTAAATCGTCGGTAGAGGTTGTGGGCCATGCCAGCGCCTTCGTACACAACGCAAGAGGCCTGCGTAGCTTCACCAGCCGTATGACTGATATCAAAGCACTCCATTCGGACCTTCATCCAGTCATCATCGGGCACAGTGATATCTAAAACCTCACACAATGCTTTAAGACGTGACAGCTGAGAGCCTTCTTGCGCTAGGTGACGCTCTAAGGCGATCTTGGCATTGGTCTTGCACATCGTCAACCATTCGCGACGCACTCCGGTAGGCTGATGCACAACGGAGACCCGTCTGGCGGCAATCTCACTCAATAAAGCCTCTAGAGGCTCTTTTTGAACGTCCACATCCGTGATAATGAGCGTAGGGACAGGAAGTGTCTCGTAGTGTTGACTGACAAACGCTTCAAAAATTTCCGCGACACTGCTTTCTCCATCTTTAGGCACGGCGGGGAAATAAGCCCTGTCACCTAAGTGACGCGAGCCTCGGACCATGGCCAGATTTACGCACACATCACTGCCTTGCGCCTGCACAGCAATAATGTCAGCATCAATATCCACCGCACCCGTAGCCTCCACCGTTTGCCGGTGAAGGATGTTAGAGAGTGCCGCAATACGATCTCGGACCGCTGCGGCCTCTTCAAACTCCAACTTTTCTGAGTGCGCGAGCATTTGAGCTTGCAATTGAGCCAGTAATGCTTCACTTTTGCCGTCTAAGAAATCTTCAGCTCGGCGCACATCGGCCGCATAGTCTTCTCGAGAAATATTGCCCACACAGGGCCCCGAGCATCGACCGATTTGCGCCAAGAGGCAAACGCGCGAACGGTTTTTAAAGACCGAGGCCTCACACGTGCGCAGACGAAAAACGCGTTGCAAAAGATTGATCGCCTCTTTGACGCTTTGCGCGTTGGGGTAAGGCCCGTAGAAACGACTCTTCTTATCCACGCCGCCCCGATAGTATGCAACGCGTGGAAACGCCTCATGGCTAATCTTTAAATATGGGTAACTCTTGTCGTCACGAAAAAGAATGTTGTACTTGGGCGCAAGCGTCTTAATAAGATTATTTTCAAGTAAGAGCGCCTCTGCTTCCGAACGGGTAACCGTTGTCTCAAGACGCGCGATTTGGCTGACCATAATCGCAATACGGGGACTTAGGTCATTTTTTTGGAAGTAACTGCTGACTCGACGCTTTAAATCGCGGGCCTTACCGACGTACAGACACCGATCATCGGCATCGAAATACCGATACACTCCGGGCAATGACGGTAAGTTTTTTAAAATCTCCTTGGCATCAAAAGCCATTTTTTCTCCCGCTCGGCTACACTAGTGGCGTCTTATTATTGATGCCCACATTGTAGTCATGTCCACCCGCTGTTGCACGATCAATTCTTTGCCTTTATCGCTCGATATTTTCTGCCGCGTGATCGATAACTTCGGTGACGCGGGTGTCTTGTGGCGCTTAGCGCGCGAGATGCGATGCGAGGGCTTTGCGGTGCGCTTAATTATTGATGATGTGCCGACGCTGGCGCTATTGGCAGGAAAACCTCGTGACACAGCGCCAGAGGCCATTGCCGATGATGAGCGCTTGCAAGTGATTCATTGGGACAATTCGTGGAATAACGGTCCTTGTCCCCTAACCGTCGCGGACATGGTCGTTGAAGGCTTTGCGTGTCGACTGCCTCCGGACTATGAAAATCGCATCATTGCACACAAAACCGTGTGGGTTAACATCGACTACTTCACGGCTGAGGATTGGATTGAGGGCTGCCACATGCTCAAATCCATACTGCCTACCACAGGTGCTGAAAAAATCAATTATTTCCCCGGCGTAACGCCTGCCTCAGGGGGCTTGACGATTGAAAAAGAGTATGAAAAAGCCCGCCAAGCCTTTTTGGGTCAGCAGCCTGTCAGTGAGTCACTGCGCGTTTTTTATTTTTCCTATCCCTCGGCCCCCGTCTCAGAGTTTGCCTCGCTATTGATCAATAGCCGACAAAAAATCGATCTTTCGTGCTCGGCGTGCGAAGCGGGCCGCGATCTAGCGCAAGCCATTGAAAGGACAACCGATCACGAAATCCGTGTCAAGCAACTGGATTTTGTGGCCCAAACAAACTTTGATGAACTGCTCTGGGGCTCTGACATCGCGTTTATCCGCGGCGAAGACAGCGCGGCGCGAGCAATGCTTGCTGGCATTGTTTTTATTTGGCAAATCTATCCTCAAGACGACGGTGCACATTGGGTAAAGTTGGCTGCGTTAACAGAGAAAATGAAACCCATGTTCGATTGCCAGCAAGCCTTTGAAGCATGGGAGCGTTTTCAGCGCTCCTTTAACGCGGGCAAAATCGATAGCGAGGCATGGCTAGCAATGCTCGAGCAGTTTTCGGCACTAAAAATCGGCTTTGCCCGTTGGGGTGAACATGTCAGAGGCAATGCCAACATTGCTCAACGTCTTTCACAAATGATTCAAAAACGCTAAAATAACGCGTTTTCGCTAAGAACGCGAAAAGAAAAACGTTTTTCCGGGAGTCTTTTTCCCGCAATCGATACTCTAGCCTTTGACTGCAAAGCGCCCCGGGCGGATCGCTACCGCACACCGCGAGCGCACAGAACAAAGGCACTTACTAGGATAATTTTGAGATGAAAACTGCACAAGAATTGCGCGCCGGTAACGTCGTGATGATCGGCAAGGATCCGATGGTGGTCTTGAAGGCCGAATACTCCAAGAGCGGCCGTAACGCCTCTGTCGTGAAGATGAAGTTGAAGAACCTCTTGACGGGCGCAGGTACCGAAACCGTTTATCGCGCTGACGACAAGTTCGAAGACTTGGTCCTCGAACGCAAGGAAGTGACCTACAGCTACTTTGCCGATCCGCATTATGTTTGGATGGACGAAGAATACAACCAATACGAAGTTGAAGCCGACGTGATGGAAGACGCCATGAAGTACCTCGAAGACGGTATGCCCGCCGAAGTGGTCTTCTACCAAGGCCGCGCCATCAGCGTGGAATTGCCCACGATCTTGGTGCGTAAGGTGGCTTACACGGAACCTGCCGTCAAGGGCGACACCTCCGGTAAAGTCATGAAGCCGGCTCGTTTGGACACGGGCTATGAATTGCAAGTGCCCGCCTTCGTCGAAACCGACGACAAGATCGAAATCGATACACGTACGGGTGAATACCGCTCCCGCGTGAAGTAATCTTCACACTTCGAGTTTATCGATTCAAACCGCCGAGACACCCCTCGGCGGTTTTTGTTTGTGCACCGAAACTCAGGCGTTTGCAAGAGCGAATACCTTCAAGCAAAATTACTTATCGTCATTTTTTCGAACACCGCGCTATGACTCGCTTTATCAATATCGGATCTCTGAATATCGACTACGTCTACAAAGTCTCGCATTTTGTCCGTGCAGGCGAAACGCTTGCCGCCACCGATCGTGCCGTGCACATGGGCGGCAAAGGGTTAAACCAAACGATAGCCATGAGCCGCGCAGGACTCGATGTGGCCCACGCCGGCGTTTTAGGCGCCGACGGTCGCTTTCTATATGAGTTTTTAGCTGCTCAATCGGTAAACGTCAATCACTTGCGCATTGATAACGAGGCCGCAAGTGGTCACACCTTTATTCAAGTAACGCCTGAAGCCGAAAACAGCATTCTTTACTACGCAGGCACCAATCACATGATCACAGATGCACTCATCGATGAGGCTCTGGCTGATTTCGGCAAAGGCGATGTGCTCGTTGTACAAAATGAAGTCAATAATGTGCCCACTATTTTGACCGCAGCTAAGGTACGCGGTCTTATCACGGTATTTAATCCGGCGCCTTTTGATGAGACGGTGTGCCGTTATCCGTTCGAATTTGTCGATGTGCTCATAGTTAATCAGACGGAAGCCGCGGGCATTATCGGTAAAAGTGCCAGTGACACGGGACTAATGACCGCACTCAACGAGCGCTTCCCCAACCAGCTCATTCTCCTGACGCTTGGTGCTGAAGGCGTACTTTACCGCTTGCCGGGCAAGGAGGTTGAAGCCATTGCGGGCTTCAAAGTCAACGCCGTCGATACGACGGGCGCAGGCGACACCTTTGTCGGCTTTGCCATGAAAGCCGTCGCCGACTACTTTGTCAAACGGGATGCGACGCGCTTTAAAACCCTCTTAAGGCAAGCGGTCGCCGCAGCTGCCCTTTCCGTTACGCATGACGGGGCCGTGGCTTCCATTCCCACGATGCACGACGTGGCAGCATTTTTAGATCAACGATAAGAAGGTAGTAAATCATGCAAAAACACAAAATCATCATTGACTGTGACCCGGGCTACGATGACGCTGTTGCCTTACTTTTAGCCGCAGGCGCTCCCAACATCGACCTATTGGGTGTGACGACGGTTGCCGGCAATCAAAGTATTGAAAAAGTCACACGCAATGCGCTTCGCATCTTAAAGCTCTTAGGACGAGACGATATTGCGGTGGCGCAAGGTGCCTATCGACCGCTTTTGCGCGGAGAAGCTGTAGCCTGCCCGGAAATTCACGGCGAAAGCGGCTTAGACGGTACAACGCTGCCTGAGGCCGACTATAAGCTTGATAGCCGCTGCGCCGCACAGTTTATTGTTGATACGATCATGCGCGAGCCCGCAGGCACCGTCACCTTGGTGCCGATCGGTCCCTTAACAAACATTGCCCTTGCCGCCCGCTTGGAGCCCCGAATCGTTGAACGCGTTAAAGAAATCGTTTTGATGGGTGGCGGTTATCACATTGGCAATATTCGTCCGATGGCAGAATTTAACATCGAAAACGATCCCGAAGCGGCTCATATTGTCTTTGAAGAACCGTGGAAGATCGTCATGGTGGGATTAGATCTCACCTACCAAGCGCGCGCCGTACCTGAAATTCGAGAGCGATTGGCAAAAATCACTTCCCCTGCTGGTGTTTTCTTAGGGCAAGTCTTGGAGCAATTCGGGGCGAAGTATCGTGCCTCCAAGGGCTTTGATGCGCCGCCCGTTCACGATGCCTGTGCCGTGGCCTATGTGATTGATCCCGCTGTCATAGATATTCGTCAGGCGCCCGTTCACGTGGAGTATCGCGGTTTATACACAAGCGGCATGACTGTGACCGATCTTCGCAAAAAAGCCCCCGAAAACTGCCACACGTTTGTAGCCACGCACTTACACCAAGATCGCTTCTGGGATCTTGTCGATGAAACGATTAGACGACTCTAAGCGCTAAAAACTGGCTTTTAAGCTCTCATTGCCCGATACCGAATTCGTGTGTCGGGCAATTTCTTTTGAGCTTTTATCCTCCCGAACCTCCCCTTGAATCCCCCTTGCCTACACTTTGCGACAAATTTCAGATCTCAACATCACCTTTTAGGCGTAGGATATGGATGAACCCTAACAATCATCGATATCAAGAAAGCGACTTACTATGGCCACAAAAATAAAAATTGAAGAAAAACTTCGGGAGCTGAAAGACCAAGTTAAAAAGAAACAGGCGGAGCTGACTGCCGAATGGCAAGACACCAAGCGCGAACTCAAGGCTCGTCAACGCCTTTTAAAGGGCGAATTTAAGAGTAAGCAAGAGGAATTTTTGCTCGAGTGGGATGACGTTGAAGAAAAAACGCGTCAAGCCTTTGACAGCTGGCTGGAAAAATTTGACGTCAAAGAACTTCAAGCGATGCTTGATCGCTACAAAGAGGAAAATGAACCTCTGGAGCCCTTGCCACCCGATGCAGTAA
>USCE01000057.1 GCA_900553105.1 uncultured Sutterella sp. | reverse complement strand
GAGCCTTATCGTCGGCAGCGTCAGATGTGTATAAGAGACAGATAAAATATGTTACAAATTGAGTTTCATTCTCATTTGTAATTTGATACGATTACCTCATCGAAAAAATTATTAAACGTTAGGAGGCAATCATGACCTGCACGAAAAAACTCAATACCTATTTGGCTAACCTGGCAGTTTGGAATGTGAAATTGCACAACCTGCACTGGAACGTTGTTGGCAAACTTTTCGTGAGCTTGCACGAGTACACCGAATCTCGTTACGATGCGGCGTTTGAGGCATTTGACGAAGTGGCCGAAGTGCTCAAGATGCGTGGCGAGATGCCGTTATCGACCATGAAGGACTATTTAGCCGTAGCAACGATTCAAGAAGTGCCTGCTCAAGAGTACAGTTGCCGCGAAGTGGTGGAGATGGTGCAATCGGATATGCAATTGATGTTGGCTTTGGCTAAAGAAATCCGCGACGAAGCGGCACAAAGTGATGACTTCCAAGTGCAATCGCTTTTCGAAGGCTACATGGCTGACTTCACGAAGCAACTATGGTTTATCCGTGCGATGACTACCGGTCACGGGCAAGCGTGTTCTCGATAAATTACTACAGATCTTGATATAAAAATGCGAGCTAGCTCAATGGCTAGGCTCGCATTTATTGTCTTGAGATTTTGATTAGATCAAATGTATTTCAATTTTCTTACCTAATGCTTTTTCGTATCGCTTAAGCGTTAGCTGTGCGGGGCAAAGTGTCGTGGCGTTGGATGTTGAGTCTTCGCGGGCGTTTGTCAGAGAGCCCGGCGGTGTTGAGCTTGATGCTCGAATGCTTGATCCGCGAACAGTCAATGAGCAACGAGCTATTGAAGAGCGCCACCGCCGCTACTTTCAGTACATTGAAGACGTCGGCGATGTCATTCACGCCCGGCGACTTCAGGCTGCTCAAACGGATCTCATCGGACTTTGTGAAGTATCCTTTGCGATCGACCCTGGCGGGTGTTGTTCCAGCATTTGACTTCGAAAAACCTCAGGCAAGCCGGCGTTGGATTTGGCCGCGCTTAACGCAGTGCGTAGTGCTAGTTGCGAGATTAAACGTCCGAAAGATATTGCCCCGGTACCAATGAACTCACACAAGAAATTCGATTCCAATGAGACCCGGATCTGACGAAATCATCGCTCCAAAAGCATAAAGTCCGGCAAAGGCCGGACTTTTGCACCGTCTAACACATTGAATTAATTAAGATTTGGTATTTTCATAGCGCTTAAGTTTGGCTTCAAAGTCATCTAAGCAGTTCACAACAACTTTGTTAAGTGCCAAAAGCGCAATCAAGTTAGGAATGACCATCAGCCCGTTAAAGAGATCTGCAAGCGACCAAATCAAATCCACCTTAAGCGTCGCACCGATGACGATAAAGATGCAAACGATGAGGCGATAGGGCATAAGTCCCTTATTCCCAAAGAGGAAACGCACGTTTTGTTCACCGAAGAAGAACCAACCGATAATGGTCGAGTAGGCAAAAAAGAACAGACAAATCGCCACAAAACCGATACCGAATTGACCTAAGCCTTCGTTATAAGCAAGTTGCGTCAGCTCAATGCCGGTGGTTGTGTAGTTCAACACGCCCGTGACCATGATGACAATTCCGGTGAAGGTGACAACAAGGACCGTGGCAAAGACGCCGAAAATGGCCACAAGGCCTTGTTCGGCTGGATGTTCGACTTTAGCCACGGCGTGCGCATGAGGGGTCGAACCCATACCAGCTTCGTTAGAAAATAGACCGCGAGCCACCCCGAATTGAATGGCTTTGGCTACAGTAAAGCCTAAGGCACCGCCCGTGACCGCTTGCGGATCAAAAGCTGCTTTAAAAATCAGTTCAAAAGCGGGGACTAATTGATCGAAGTGCATACCGATCACAATGCAGCCGCCCGTTAAGTAGATCGTGGCCATGAAGGGAACGATTTTTTCGGTTACGCTTGCCAGTCGGCCCATGCCGCCGAAAAAGACTAAACCGCTGACCACGGCCGTCGCCACACCGGTCACCAACAGAGGAATGTTAAAGGCGTGCGCCATGGCAATGGAGATCGAATTCGATTGCACCATGTTGCCGATGCAACCCAATGCGATGATGATGGCAATGGAAAAGAAAACGGCAAGCGGGCGGAATTTTTCGCCCAAACCTAATGTAATGTAGTAAGCGGGGCCGCCGACTACGTGACCGTTTTTATCGGTGGTTTTGTAGGTTTGTGCTAAAACTGCTTCGGCAAAGATGGTCGCCATGCCGAAAAAAGCAGCAACCCAAAGCCAAAATAGCGCCCCCGGACCGCCTGAAACGATGGCTGTTGCCGTACCGGCGACGTTACCGGTTCCCACTTGAGCGGCAATGGCGGTGGCCAATGCCTGAAAAGAACTCATCCCGCTTTTATCGGCTTTATTGCCGAAAAGTGAGGCGCCGCCAAAGAGAAAACGAGCAGCAAGACCGAATTTGCGAACCTGCACAAAGCGCAGGCGAATCGTATAGAAGATGCCCGTTCCGCACAAAAGCGGAATCAGAACGAAGACGCCCCAGAGAACGCTGTTAATCTCCGAGACCCAGTGCGTTAAATTGTCCATTGTAAGCACTCCCAAAAAACTCATTGTAGGAAGTGCGATTAGGCAAGAAAAGGCAAAATGTGGCGGGGAGTAAGTAAGAACCCTTAAAAATAGGTATTCTATGTTAAGTTTTAAAAACTAGAAAAATAAAAGTTTTTGCGCAAAACTGTCTGCTATTAGCCGCTTACAGTTATTGGTGCTTCGTAGCATGACTTTTCATTTAAAATGAGAATGATTCTAAGAATGGAAGAATGCAGTGATTATTGAGTTAATTTTGGCATTGGTTATTGCCCGTGTAGTCGCGACAATCCTGGCATTTTGGGCAATCGGTGCTGTTTTTGACAAAGTTGGCCGGCGTTTATTGCCCATTGCCTGTGGGCTATTGTTGTCGATAGCCATGACGCACCTGTTGCCTGAAGGCCTTCATCAAGCCGATGCCTTTTGGGCAGGAATCGTGATGCTTGCCGTCGTTTTGGCGTTCGTGCTGCTTGAACTCATCTCAACGGCTGCTTCAAGACATTTTAAAGAGCCGGCCAAGACGGGGCCTGAAGCGCGTTCGTTATTAACCGGGATGCTTCTGCACGGGTTTGCAGACGGTTTGGTGCTTGCAGGCGCCTTTGTGACGGGATCGCATTTGGGGTGGTTTGTGGCGTTTGCGATTTTGCTGCATGAAATTCCTCAGCAGGCCGGTGCTACGGCGCTTTACCGAGCGGCGGGCTTCACGGGACAGAAAACGCTGATGTGTCTGTTACTTCCGACCTTGGCGGCCGTGATCGGGGCCGTAGCAGGGACTGTCACGATGGTGCAACCGTTCTTGTTGCCTTATGTGCTGATCGTTTCGGGGACGTCTTTTGTCTACATGAGCTTAAGAAGTTTCTTGCCGCATATCATTGCAAAAACAAAGAGTTGGCGCGATGTTGTCTTGACGCTTTTACTTTTGATGATCGGGATGACGGCCGGTGTTTTGATCAGTCACCAAGAGCATGATCATGCTCATACTCACATTGAAGAATCCGTCGTTGAATCAGAGGCTGTCTCGAATTAAAACGTTACGAAGGGGGCTTTTGTAGCAACGTCAACCTTACCGAAAGAAGGTATTCCAGAACTTCCGATGATTGTTAACCTACTCAAGTAAAACTTTAACTTCATCGGAACTTTCTCTTTTCTTCATTGAGCGGCGTTAAGATTATTTTGGTTGGGCAGATCGTTTTGAACCAAACCAAAATTGCCCGGCTTTCCGAGAGGATATAAGACTAAGGATAGTCGTAGCAGTCCTTAATGAAGCCGGGATCCGTGCCTGAAGCTATTGGTTTTGGGCAAGAGCTATCACGTTTTTGGAGTGAGAAGATGCCGACACTATTGGAACTTTACGGCGAGCTTCAGGAAGCAACGCTGGAAGACTTGATCGAGATGGAAGAACACAGGCGGAAGTACTCACGCGGAGGGTGGTACGTTGGCGGTCTGATTACGAAGGACTACTTCAAAAATTCTCAGGTGAAAACCTCGCCGCACTCAAAGGAAGCACCAACTCAATCGGCCAAATCAACCGAGCCGTCAAAGAAGAACGAGTAGGAGATTCCTGGCTGCTGTTCTTCTTCAAAATTCGGTCATGATGCCGATTCGGAAGGAAGGACCGTTTTAAATTTAATGGGGGTAGAAGATGCCGACACTCAACGAACTGTTCGGAGGGAAAGGACTCAAGGAAGCGACGCAGGAAGACTTGGATCGAATGATGCGCAGAAGACTCCAAAGCAGTCTCAAGAATTTGAAAGGCGGTTGGTTTGTTGGTGGTTACGTCACGAAAGACACCTTCAAAAATACTCCGCAGAAAACCTCGCCGCACTCAAAGGAAGCATCAACGCAATCGAGCAAATCAACCGAGCCGTCGAAGAAGAACGAGTAGGAGACTCCCGGCTGCAGTCCTTCTTCAAAATTCGATCATGATGCCGATTTGGAAGGAAGGACCGTTTTAAATGTAATGGAGGTAGATGATGCCTACAATCAAAGAAATGTACGGGGGTTTCAAAGAGGCCACGCAGGCGGACTTGAATCGACTGACGCACAAAATGGTTCGCTACAACAGTCGTAATTTGAAGGGCGGTTGGTTCGTTGGTGGTTATGTCACCAAAGACTCCTTCAAAAATACATCACCGAATTCGGACGAAACCCCAATGCAATCTAGCAAATTGCCCAAATCGTCGGAGAAGAGCGAATAGGGGAATTCTGTCTCTGGGAGATCATGATGGCTAAATTTACATTGGCAAAGGAAAACTACTACTGACTCCCTCATCGTGAAGTAGAAGAAATGATTTTTGACTACTTTGATGGCAACGGAGCTTACACGCAAGGTTTTATTGAGTCGCGTACGGACGGTTCCTATACATTCACTGTTGACAGCGACCCTCCCTATGAGGAGTTCTCGGTGGAGCCCTTTACCGGCTCCAGTATTGAAGTAATGGAGGAACTCTCAAACTATTGGCCGGAGGTCGTGGAAGACGACGATCTTTTCAGTCTGTTCTATCAAATTGGCGACTACGAGGCGGTGAAGACAATGATTGGTGACCTGGTAGGCGGTGTTGATGATGAGGAGTTAATGGAAATTCCTTTGGGAAAGCAGTTCTTCGAAAGGAACACGTTCTATTGCCCTGACCCTTCAAAACTTGATGCCGAATGCAAAAAGGCGATGAAAAAGCGGGAAAAGACTAAAGTTGAAAGTCCTTCGCTGTACAACTTCGAAGACGAAATATACGACTTGCGTTCTGAAGATGAAGATTCTTGAGTTTGGGATGGTTAACTTCCCGAAGTGCCCGGCTTCTATAACGGGCAAGCACTTCGGGAATCAAGCGAACTGCAAAAGGCGCGAGCATATCAATATCGGATGCGTAGAGCAGTCACTGTTTTAATTTTTCGCTCATCTTGAGGAGAAAAACTATGGGAAAAACTAAAGCAGATCAAGCACTTGAGCATAAGATCCTACGCTGTCAGCCCGGCAGGATCGTTAATGGGAAAATTTGTATCGCTCATGTTGTCGACAGATCCGTCCAGATTGTCTTACCGGGATTGGAAGAACAAGTTAAGTTGCTCGAAAAAAGATTTTCCTATTATTCTGCCTTTCTCCCGATTACCGTAGAAAGGTGGGAGGAAGAGTTTAGCTCAGGGATTGACACTGACATTCTGGGGTGTGAAAACTGGTGGCTGGCGCTTGATAAGGTTCTTGATTTGCCCGAAGAGATCCGTTCATTACATAACAAAATTGGTGAGCTTGAGACAACACTTAAGAACCTTACGACTCAAAAGCACCCGCAACCCGCAAAACAAAAGCCTAATCTCCCCGAATGCGAACCAAGAGCCGAGGAGCCCAAAGATATCACTGTTTACGAGGTCGAGGGCGATACGGTCCGAATGGGAGAAGACTTATCTATAACCCGAAAGGATCTTTACGTTCTTCCTGATGCGAAGGATATGACGTCGACGTTCGACATTGATAACGTGGAATCGGTCAGATACTTTGTTGATAATTGGTTCGCAGATAATTGGTATGAGTATAACTTCCATCGTATGAAAACGCCTCTTAAAGGAAAAGAAGAGGTGTATCCGGAAGATGTTGAAGTTTATCGGTCCGAATTGTTTGCGGCGTTAAAGGGTAAAAAGCGCGAAGCATTCAATGAGGCCTTGCAGCACTTTATCGACAGCTACCCGAGCTCCGAATCCGACCAATATGCGATGTCATATGCATCGCCCGAGGGTAACGCTTTTGAAGATATCTGCTCGAAACTTTCGCCCCGTGAAATGGCTGCGGTTGGCCTTAAAGCGGTTGACGGGGAGATGCCGGGCGGAAGCGACTTGCGCTACGTAATGCTCCGAGTAAGCATTGAGTTCACGAATGCGCTCTGCCGTAAGTATCGGTTGCCTGTGCAATTCAAAAACAAAGCTTGAGAACGGATTGCAGATGAAGGGGGTTTGGTTGGGGAATTAATTTCCCCAATCAAGTCTCCGATTGGGATTTTTGCCCAGTGGCAAAAGCGGAAACTTTTTCATGAACAATCTTGCAACTAAAAACTGGTAAGAAAGGAAGCGGCGCTTGTGGCTACGCATGGATGCAGGGGTTCTCGCACCAATTGTTTATGATATCCTTTCTCAAAAATCTCATTAAGTGAGATCAAGGATGAGTCAACGAAGCAGCAGCACAGTATTAAATTCATTGTTCGTAACGCCTCTGACAGTTAACGAGGAAATACGAGTTCAGGATATGTTGGGCTGGATGGGAGAAAAGCGCGGCCTTCAGCATGAATTTTTTCCGACCTTTACTGTACTGACCAATTATCGTTGGCACGCCGAATTACTTCTCTTCTTGGTGGGGCTGGCTGAAGAGTACGTCAGTGACGACAATAAGGCGAAACATTCCGTCAATCATTTCTTCAGAGATTTTGAATTATTCTGGGCGCTTTCTCAGTTAACGAAAAAAGACGGCAGTATTGAGGGGCTCTTAAATATCCGACGCTTTGAAGAGTACTTGTCTCAAAATGAGGACCATTTCAGAATTGCCTCCAATAGCAGTGCCAGTTACCTGCAAAATTTAGGTTACGGCGTGGCACCGCATTATTGGATCTCGTTGCGGGAGTGGGGGCTGATTGAAAAAGACAGAGGGGAATTTCCCAGGTTGACTCCTAAGGGTCGAGAGCTTTACAAGCTTTTAAGACCGTTTGAGAAGCAGAGCAATCAAAGGGAGATGCTCAATCGGTGGTTTTCAGGCGGCGCAGTCTCCCGAAGTGAATTCGTAGCCAATACCAAGAAATACACGCCCAAAACCGACACCGCTTGGTCTTGGTACGCTTTGGCAGTCGAGAAGGCTAAAACCGAAAGAATCTTCGGTATCTTGTGGCTCATGTTAAGCGGCTATATCAGACCTGACCATGTTTTGGATTTTCAAGCACTTTTGTACGAGTTTGAAAGTACAGATTATCCGTTGGCGCTCGAATCGTCTCGGCAATTCAATTACGGAGACTTGTTAAGGCGCTGGGTTATTAAAGAGTTGTCCTACGCTGAGATACCCGATCAGGATAAGGCGCTTCTTAACGATGTTTTAAAACGGTGCAGGCAAGCCGAAGTGTTGGGCGGCATTGCCGACTTCTTAATGATCGCCATGGTCGAGTATACAAAAGATATTGAAGAGCCGACCATTGAAAAAATGGTCGCGAGTTGGGCTTCCTGGTTGCCAGCCGTAAAGGAACTCTTTTTGTCCTTTTATGGCACGACTTCGATCGATTCCGCTTTTAGAACTGTCTCTTA
>USCE01000056.1 GCA_900553105.1 uncultured Sutterella sp. | reverse complement strand
TGTTGTGTTTTGGAATTTTCACTGTTGCGACAACAGTGATTACCAAAGCAATGCGGATTCAATATGCTTTAGCGGCCATTAGTGCATTGATTTTAATGGGTTGTTCTTTGAGATTGGTTGCTTTGCAATGGCTTTTCATGTTTGCCACGGTTGTCGTGGCCGCAGGAATTGCCATGCTCAACACCTTGATGCCTGTGTTTGTCAGGCAGTATGTACCAATTCATCCAGATAAATCGATTGCTATTCTTACTGCACTCATCGGTCTATCAAGTTGCCTAGGAACTTATTCTTCAGTGCCTTTGTTCACATATGCCCAAAGTTATCTTTTCCCTTTAGCCCTTTGGTGCATTGTTGCAGCTATTGCTTTTTGTTTTTGGTGCTTATCTGCTCATCAGAAAATTCAATTTACGCAATCCAATTCCCAAGTGCAATGGAACATTCTGAAGCGTTGGCCTACATGGTCAGTCATAGGAACAATGGGGTTCCAATCCCTGGCGATGTACACAGTAGCCGCGTGGCTACCGACACTTTTAATCTCTCAAGGTTTTAGTTTGCAACAAGCGGGCATTTGTACTTCGATTTTTGTGCTTTTTACTGTACCAGCCAGTTTTCTGACTGCTTGGTTGATACATCGATGTCAAGGTGAGAAAATCCTATCGATTGTGGTGACAATTATTTTTTGTATAAGTATTGCCCTATGGATGGTAGGTGGATTTTGGGTTTATTTGGCTAGTGCTCTTGCCGGTTTTTCTCAAGGGGTGCGCTTTAGCCTGGCCATTATTCTTATTTCAAAAAAGTCAAACGATACTCATGAAATGATGATGTTATCAACAGTAGCCCAGGGAATGGGATATTTGATTGGGGCAAGTGGT
This sequence comes from uncultured Sutterella sp., assembly GCA_900553105.1. Lineage (GTDB taxonomy): Bacteria > Pseudomonadota > Gammaproteobacteria > Burkholderiales > Burkholderiaceae_F > Aphodousia. The sequence continues at coordinate 7,032 of USCE01000056.1, read as the reverse complement.
CCTTTTATTTGTGGGTACTTGTATCAGGCTAATGGAGATTGGGGGACTGTTTATGCGTTTTTCTTTATTGCCACAATACTTTGGGGTATTGCTGCCTACGATGGTTTCGGCAAGGGGAAAGTTTTTCATCATTAGAGTATTGCTAAAAGATGATTTCACTGGCTAACCACGGGAAATGATTATCGAACCACGGACAGACGTGAGATTTCAGCAAATTAGGAAGCTCATTGTTGACTTTTTGCAAGAGTGATGAGTTAGTAGAGTTTTGGGCTAAAAGATAAATGTCGCGCTTAAGACTAGGCGCAGGCATGGGTGAGATCACGATATGGTGATTTAGCAGATCGAGTACGATATCTTGATTTTGATATAACGCCATTGCTGGCAGAATAGTCCAGCCTAAACCTTGACCAATGAGTGCAATCTTGGTTCTGACGCTGTCGACTTCCAGCGTGCTGGTCAGTGGAATGTTGTTAATAACTCGAAAGTTGTCGACATCCTTGCCTGAAGCACTTTGATTGTACGAGCGGATATAGGGGAGTCCACAAAATGTCAATTGTTGCCAACTCCAAGTTTTTGAGGCAACTGAGCGTTCAAGACATTTAGGGGTTAGCAGTACAGAACTCTCTCTTAGCAAGCGCATTCGGCTTAATCCTTTAACCTCAAGCCAAGGGTCCGATGTAACAATCATGTCAACGATATTTTGTTGTAAGAGTTCTTTGAGTCGATCCGTTGTGCCCGATAGACAGATGATTTGATGAGTATCGGTTCGAAGTCGCAATATGAATTCCACGGAAAAGTGCACAAAACTTTCTAGAAACGCAATTCGTAAGTCAGGTTTAAGACAAGAGTTTCCCTGAATCCGCTCTACAATGTCGTGGATTTCATTAACTTTTTTTCCTAATGATTGGGCAAGCATCATACCGTTTTTTGTCAGTATCAACGGTCTATGGTGACGAGAAACTAGCTCGAGATTAAGCTCATTTTCTAATGTACTGATTTGACGTGAAACCGAGGAGACAGACAAGCCGAAATGTTGAGCTGTTTTGGATAAATTTTGAGATTGACTGAAGTGTAAAAAGATATTCATCGCTTGAGACAATAACTTATTATCAAATCGTGGATGTGTCATCTTTATCTCCTATGCATCAAAGACCATTGTGCTTTAACCAGTGTAATAATTTTCGCTGATTCTGACCGCTAGGATCTGTGAAGATGGTTAAAAATTCAGTTTTGGGGAACTCAAAAAGTTCTGCGGAGGGTGACAAGGTCGCTAACACTGAGTTTTTATTGTGTGGTTTAGCCCATGTATCGTTTGCAGGGTATGCGACAAAAGTTGGTACTTGAATTTGTTTGATGATTTCACCAGGTTCTGGTGCCTGCACTTTGAGTAACATCGCCATTAAGTCCCCTAAAAGGGGACCATAATGTTGTTTTAACCAATTTTTTCTATTGAGATAAACAGACTCCAGGATTACAGCTTTTGTGCGGTCTTTATTGTGATTGTAAAACTGCAATGCTGCATCGGCCCCTAGACCTTGACCGAAGACGATAAATTCAACATTTTTTTAATGACTTTGCTGGATAACCCAGTTGGCAATACATTGAGCAGCCGCCCCTAATCGATCCAAGCAGAGTGTTCCTTCACTGATACCACACCCTTCATAGTCAAAGGTTATGACAGGGTAGCCGGCTTGAGCCAGAAATGCGATTTGTGGCAAGTGCAAATGCATATTGGCGATGCCGGCATGGCAATGTAGGATTACCGTCGAGTGGCTTTCCTGGCCAAAAAGCAATTGTCCAGCAATCCGATTTCCAAGAGAGTCAGCAACCAGTAACGATTTGACGTTTAGGTTGAAGTGAGAGGCATGCCAATAGGGTAATTTATCCGTACGAAAAAAGAAACTTTCAACAATTCTGGAAAGTAATTTCATGTTGACCTCTTTCAAGAGTACTAGGGCTGAAGATTGCTAGATAAAAAAGGCGGTTATCTGTAATACGACAACCGCCAAACAGGGAACTCCCATGTGGTTTTAAATCTTTCGGAATGACTCGTATTTATGGAACAGTGCTTCCATACGGTCAGGTTCTACTAAATTATGAAGATCGAACAAGTCCTCGATAACTTCTTTGGGCAATACTTTTAATGCAATTGCAGCATCTTTACACGAAATGTCGTGATCGATGGCATAGTGGGCAACCTTTGTGCCGATTTCATAACCAAAAATAGTCGAAATCATGGTTGAAAGAGATGCAGATTTGCCGGCTAATTCTGCACATAGCGCCTTGTTAGCCTTAATGTCCAAAAGCACATGATCAACGAACAAATCCATGGTATTAGAGAGCATTTGTGCACTTGAAATAATGCTACGAAGCGGAATACCTGATGCACTGCCCAAATTTAACCAGCCTGACTGAACGCCTTGCAAAACGCCGAGATTATTCGCGCAGACACGATTGGTCGTTGTGATTAAGAGTTCGGTATAGTCAGGTTCACCGGCTTTGCGCGATGGCAAGACAATTTCTCGTAAGCCCGTGCGCTCACCACTGGCCATAATGCGTAAATCTCGAGCCAGTTTCCATATTTCTGTGGATAGCGCAACAATGTGAGCATGAGCCAAAATCAAGCCGTCAAGGGCCATCATGCCATCGACAAGATTTTCTTCGGCGCTCATTTCTCGTCCAAGAACATCTGAAAGATGTTTGTGAATAACGCTTCTGAAGCCGGGCATGCACCCCATCCCGGTTCCGACTGCTGTGCCACCCAGACAGGAATGATGCCAGCGCGATTGCTCGGTTATGAGCCGATCATGCATTCGCATAATGCCGTGGGCATAGCCTTCAAGTTCTTGTCCCATAGTAATAGGAACAGCATCTTGTAAGCCGGTACGTCCAAGTTTGAGTACATCATGAAATTCGCGCGCCTTTAACCGTAGAGCATCAGCAAATTTTTTTGCCGATTGGATCACTCTACCAAGCTCCCAATAAATCACGATGTCTTTTGCTGATGGGATGACATCGTTGCTAGATTGCGCCATGTTGACGTGAGTATTGGGGTGGATGCCGCCTTTGGTTTTGTCTCCAGTCAGTAATTCATTGGCGCGGTGAGCAATGACTTCATTGACTGCAGCATTGAGTGGTGTACCGGATCCACGGAAAATGTTGATATTAAAGTTGCCTTTGAATTGACCTTCGGCGACTTCCCAGCCGGCCTTTTCAATCAAACGAGCAATTTCAGGATCAAGGGCTCCGATTTCTGCATTAGCTCTGGCGCAAGCGATTTTTATTAGTGCTACAGCCTTGACGTAAGTCTCATAGTCATCCAAGGTGAACGGACCAACATCAAACGCAACACGATGTCGTTCGGCTACTATTCCATAGTAAGTTTCATCGGGCAGCATTAACTCGCCCATTCCGTCATGTTCAATTCTCATCATTGTGCTCCTTTGTCGGCCCGAAAGTAACGAGACAAAAGCTCCACGCTAAGTCCTTCATCGGTTAAGCGCTCAAGATTAAATAGTGCACTTGCTTGCGATTGTGTTAGAAGTTTTTCTTCGATACAGGCTTTTTCACAAGAGCAATCCTCCCGTTTCATGCGACAAAGTACTCGATCGGCAATCTCTTGTCCGTAAAGCGCTTTAAGAAGCTTTGCCCACGAATATGCTTTCTGAACATGCTCAAGGTTTGTTGCAGACTTAACACTAAAGCCCGTGAGACATTTATCCGTAAAGAGCACACTGCCTTTGCCTAAAATCTCCAACGTCTCAATTGCTGTGATAAAGGCACCCCCCATTTGATGGGTAAAGTCAAAATCAAGCTCATTGACAGCAAAAGAAGCCATTTGTTCATTTACAGCGACAAATTCGGCGATTTGGAATGTCAAATGTGCCATGCTGGGATTGATTTTGCCTGGCATGATGGTCGATCCAGGGGCAATGCCTGGAAGTACAATCTCAGCTATGCCTGCTCGAGGCCCCGATCCATAGATAAAGAATCCATGACCGATTTTGGCGTAAAGAAGTGACAATGCCTTTAAGTCACTCGATAAGTACATAAGGCGCTCATTACCCATCAGTTCATCAATGAGAGCACTTTTGTCTACGGCTTCGTTTGTTGCAGTTGGGCTTTGAAGCGTTAGACCTGTCATTTCAGAGAGATTTTCCAGTAGCCGTTGACTGTAAGCGTTCGGTTTATTGTGGATGAAACCGAACATGGAAGAGCCTAGTACCGAAGTGCTAAAAAGAGGCAGATCATTTTCTAAACGTGTTTTACAACGATTGACTGCGACAGCTAAAGCACCGAACGTTTGCCCCCAAGTTCCTACAGCCCCCTCGGCTAATTTTGTTCGCGTTAGGCGCCATTCATTTTTGTACTCTAGAGCTTTCTTTTTGAGAGCCTGTTCTAAATAGCTCACATCAGCAATTGTTTTTTGTAAGCGACGATAAACAACAATACTTTCTATTGTTTGGGAAATGTCGGCTACGGACTGCAAAAGGTTAACGTCGGCCTCGGAAACACCATAGTGTGACGAGACATAATGGTTAAAGGAATCATTGAGTAAAGAAAAGTCACTTTGCCACAATTCAAGGTTTAACGTTTTCGGTACGTTGGCAAAAATGTCGTCACAAGCTTTTACGATAGCATCTTTGCTTTTAGTTGAGAGAAATCCAAATTGTTCATTAGTCGTAGCAAAGGCTTTTTTAATCAAAGCCAGGGTTGGAACGATATCTGGGAATTTTTCTAGTGTTTTACCGGTAACGGTTACATTGACTGTTGAGGTCATTTTTGTCCCTCTTTTAAAAATTAGTTGTGACCTAGAGAGAACAAACGGAACCGAAGACCCAAGGCTTCGGTTCCGTAATTTAGATCATCAGGCTGCAATCATGGAGTCGGTCATTGCATCCAATTCCGCTTTTGCGTTATTGAGATGCGTAACGCGTTCCCTGCAGGTCGCCTTGTCTTTCAAGAGTTGCTCTTCAAGAGCATCCAATTGACGGGCAACTTCAGCCTTAGCTGTACCACCCAAGGTCTTCTTTGCTTCAGTAATGCGTACCGGATCGAGCGCTTCGTAAATCAACTCATCAGTGAGTTTGGTTTCGAAACCAAATTCCTTAACACTGACTTCATTGATGGCGGCGCGGTTAATTTCAGCACTCGTTAAGCCTCGATCATAGAGGTTACCGACAACAGCGGCGATGATTTCATGAGCTTCACGGAAAGAAATGTTATCGTGACGAACTAGGTAGTTAGCCAATTCAGTCACCGTACAGAAATTGCGACGTGCGTGTTCAAGCATGGCCTCACGCTTAACCGTTAAAGTGCGCAATGTCAGCTCTGCAAGTACAAAATCGCATTCCATTTCTTGCATGGCGGCACGAAGATTTTTTGTTGCTTCTACGCTCGTGTCTTTGCTGTGAGAGTAGATAATAGTCTTCATGCAAGCGAGCATAGCCATCAGATATCCGTGCATGTGACCGGCCTTTGCTTTGATATGTTCCAAAGTAAAGGCATTTTTCTTTTGCGGCATGATTGAAGAACAAACTGCGCAACTATCATCGACTTCAATGTACCCGTATTCCGGTGTGGACCAAACATACAAGTCAAAAGCTAGACGAGATAAAGTATCAGAGGTAATGGCCAACGCAGATGTAATTTCAAGTGCAAAGTCTCGCGAGGCAACAGTGTCAATAGAATTCGGCATGGCTTTGTCAAATCCTAAAAGACGAGCTGTCATCGTTCGATCGATGTTAAACGACGTTGAACCCATTGAGCCGCCGCCTAACGGACAGATATTGAGTCCAAGCCAAGCTGCTTCAAAACGGCGGTAATCGCGTTCTAGACCAGTGAGCACGGCAGACAGATAATGAGCAAAAGTCACCGGTTCACTCGGTTGCATATGGGTATAGCCAGAAAAGACCGCATCGAAGTTGTCACGAGCAATCTTGATCATGGATTCACGCAACTTTAAGAACAAATCGCAGAGTTTGAGGTAGTAGTCTCTCGTGTCCATGCGAAGTACAGTTGCACCAAGATCGTTTCTTGAGCGAGCAGTGTGTTGTTGGCCTCCGATTTCCAACCCGACCATCTTAATGAGACGACGTTCCAATGTCGTGTACAAATCTTCAATACCGGTGTCTTTTGCAAAATCAGGAGCAACAGGATTCGTTTCAATTTCCTTTGTTGCCTTTAAGATTGCTTTGCAGACGTCCTTGCTGATAATGCCTTGTTTTTCCAACATCAGCACATGTGCACGATTAATCGTCAAGTAGGTGAAATACGACGTCTCATAGTCGCTTTTGGCGACAGGATCGTTAATGTATTTAACGATTTCCGGAGCAATAGGTTTACGAATACGGCCACGGTTATTGTTTGCAGACATAACTTACCTCTTTAGAACATAACAAATTGCAACAGGTAGGCGGCGATAGTGGCCGTAGTGGTTGCGGTGACACAGGGCACCAAGAACGAGTGGTTGATCACATACTTTCCGATGCGGGTAGTTCCGGCTTGGTCGAATGCAATCGTAGAGACCACAACGCCAGAGGTCGGCAAGAATGAAGTACCGTTACAGGCTGGGTACAAACCTAAAAGTACCGGAGCGGGCATACCAAGCGCAAAACCCAAAGGCATGATTGCGCGGACCGTGGCTGCTTGAGAGTTCAACAACATGGAGCCGAAGAAGATCACAAAGGCAAAGAGCCAGGGCGTAGTTTGCAACACGCCTCCAATTTCTTCCATCCAAACGGCTTTGTGGGCAGAAATAAACGTATCAGACATCCAGGCCAAGCCGAATACGGTAATAACAGCCGTCATACCGGCGCGCATGATGGAGCTTTGCATGGCGTTCGCTAATTTCGGCTTACAAATAACAAGGATCAAACCAGATGCAACGAACATCCCAATTTGAAGGAAAGCACCCATATTGACGGGTTTACCCGTGCTGGGGGTACGCAATTCGGGGAAGATACCTGTGATAACAACACCGGCCACGCATAAAACGAAGATCTGTCTCTTATACACATCTCCGAGCCCACG
>USCE01000055.1 GCA_900553105.1 uncultured Sutterella sp. | reverse complement strand
CGGCGAAGAAGAGGCCCGATTGATTCGTGTCGGTGTGTGGGATGCGTTGCCGAAAACGCGCGATGCCTATCTTTTCATCGATATTGGTGGCGGCAGTACCGAGCTGTCGGTTTCATCCCGTGACAAGATCGACTTTTTAGAAAGTTTAAATGTCGGCTGCGTCATGTTAACCGATGCCGTTCGTGCGGACAAAAACGGTCGAATCAATGCGGCCGCTTTTGAGCGGATGCAAGAACGGGCATTGGAGAAGATGCAACACACGCTTTCTCAAATCAAGAAAACGGACTACAAGGCCGCTTTGGCCAGTTCTGGCACCGCTCAGGCTTTGCTGACACTGGCTCAGGCTAAGTTTAGTGGGACTGAGCCTTTTGAGGTCACCGAAGAAGGCGTAAAGCTCAAACGGGATCAGGTGGTTGCCATTGCCAAAGAGCTCTCGGCGATGACGCTGGCCGAACGGCAAAAGTTGCCCGGTTTAAGTCCCGCTCGAGCTGAAGTGATTGTGGGAGGCGCAGCCGTGCTCTTAAGCCTGATGCAAGCACTCAAGCTGCCCCATGTTTTTATCACTGACAATAATCTTCAAGACGGTCAGGTGGTCGATTACACGTGGCGCCACTTCTCGGAAGACTCCGGCCATGATTGGCGCAATGAAAGCGTCAAGGCACTGGCCAAGCGCTACGGTTGCGAAAAGGCGCATGCCAAGCACCTCGTAGCCGTCTCGGGCGCCATTTTCTCGCAAGCTCAGGCGTTGGGACTATTTGACGCAGAAGTCGGCCTTGATGAACTTTTAGTCTATGCGGCCAAACTTCATGATGTCGGTATTGCCATTTCCTACGACAAGCACTATCAGCACGGGGCTTACCTCGTGCGATTCTGTCCTTTGCTCGGTTTCACACAAAAGGAAGTGTTGACCATCGCTCGTTTGGTTTATTTGCACTCCAGACCTTCTTCGGACTTGCCGGCCTTTTTAGCCGGTGATGCGTTAAGCGAAGCTCAAAAATGGGCAGCTTTGTGTCTATTCATGGCAGAAAACTTGGATCGCACACATCGCTCAATGGTGCGCGATGTCAAGCTTGCTCTCAATAATCGAGATCTCGTGCTTGACGTGGAGCTCAAAGAAGCCTCGCCCCTTGAGACCGCCTCGGTGGAAAAAATCAAAAAACAAGTCAAAAAACTCTTAGGACGCAACATTGAGGTGCGTTTTGAGATTGCTGAGCGGCATATCGAGCTTGTACACGATTAAGGTATAGTGCTTTGCAGACGCGAGCGATTTCGATAATTAAGAGTCGGAGTCGCTCGCGTTTTTTCGTTCTTCGTCAAGCTCTTTGACAACGCGTCGGCTGGAGCGACTGGCGGATTGTTTTTCACACTTAGATGTGAAGACGGAAACGCCGCCCATGATGCCTGCGACGATGTAAAACACGGCGCCTGCCCCGATAACATTGCCCGCTGCCCCGAAGATAACCGGAAGTGTTGTGTGGCAGATGTTCAGTAACATTGTTCGAAGCCCGAGCGCTTCACCGGTTCTGCCGGCAGGCGACTCTGTATGAATGAGCGTCATCACATTCGGTTGAGAAGAGCCTAAAGCCAGACCTAATAAAAATGCAATGGCCGCAAGGGTGTAGAAATTTTCAAAAATGGGGAATAAGGCGTAGGCCAATGCGCCGAACGCAAAGGCCGCGGTAATCGTTTGCCACTCAGTTAAGTGTTTGGCAATAAGCGGCATTAAAAGTCGTACAAAGAATGTGGCACTGGCAAAGACCCCTAAAATCCAACCCACTTCACTGGCACTTAATCCGATGGCAGTGCCGTAGACCGGAATCATGAAACCTTGTAAGTCCCACGCCATCGACATAAAGGAGCTTGCCACCAATACGTTTCTGACATGTGGGATACCTAAAAGTTCAAAGTTCCCTTTGCGATTGACAAGTTTTGGAGCGCCCCAGCCGGCAGGCAATGATGGACGAATCAAAAGTGTAAAGGCGATTAAAGCCAAAATAGCAAGGCTTGCAGCAAACCAAAACGCCGAGGCCATCCCCGTTCGGTCGATAAATTGACCGGCAACAATCGGAGCCAAGAGGTTGGCGGTCGACTGACCCAAGGCTAAATACGCAAAATTTGTCGTACGGTTTTTCACCGTAGAGAGGTGCCCCACGAGCTGCTGAATTGACATGTAGACAAACATGATCGCAAAGCCGTTTAAGGTGCAGGTGAGGTAAAGCGGCCAGAGACCGAAGGTTTGCGTAGTAAAGACAATAGGGATAAAGAGCGCTGCAGTGACTAAAGAAATTCCGAAAAGAATCGGTTTTCGGGGTCCTACTGCATCGATCCAAAGGCCGGCACGAATGGCTGCAAGCGCCGGCACCAAGGCAAAGAGCGCCATCATGATCCCGACTTCAAGGGCCGTGGCATGTTCGTAGAGTGCGTCAAGCGAGCAGGTGACACGGTTGGCTAAACAAGCACTTTGAACAATGACGGTAAGCAGAATAACTTGAAGAACGGTTTTGGGCATGGGCGACAAAAAGTAAAGAAAATACAACCACGGCAGTACGGCTGCCGTGGTTGTCTGAGTTGCACTAAAAGTTAATCAGCGAACAATCGTTCAGAACGATTACTTGCGGATGATCAACAGTGGCACATCGGCGATAGAGGCAATACGGGTGGCAGTCGACCCCATCACGGCGGCCTTGAAGCGACCGTAGCCGTGAGAACCCATCACCAGCAAGTCGAGCTTGCGCTTCTTGCAGTAAGCAGCGATTTCATCACCGGGATTGCCGACCAAGCAGACTTCTTTAGGCTTAACGCCGGCCTTGGTAAACAAGGGCAACACCGGGTCGATGGCTTCGGCGAATTCGCTCTTTTGCAATTCCACGACTTCGTCTTCACTCAAGGCGGGCAAGGCCATGCCGGTCATGTCCGGCATCACAGCACCGGCGTAATCGCTCACGGTGTTGATCAAGTGAACCTTGGCAGCTTCGCCGCCGAAGAGCTCGATGTGCTTTAAGGCGTACTTCACGGCAGCGGTACCGAACTTCGAGCCGTCCACTGCGATACCGACATTCAATGCATCGGTTTCGGGAGCGCCTTTGTCGCGCAACATTAAAAGCGGTACTTTGGTTAAAGCCAACACTGCGTTAGTGACAGAACCGAAGAGCAAACCCTTCAAGGCGGAACGGCCGTGCGAACCCATGATCAAAAGATCTGCGCCCATTTCTTCGGCCACTTGTGCAATTACTTCGGCCGGCGCACCGATCTTGGCAACTTCTTCGGCGGCCATCTTGGCTTTTTTCAGAATCTTACGAGCAGGCTTAAAGGCTTTTTCGCTTTCGTCCTTGTAGTAATCCTGAAGAGCGTCGCGGCTGACGAGGCGACTGGCGCGAGCAGGCAGGGGAGCCTGTACGTTAAGCAACACGATCTGCGGTTCCGTACCGATCAAGGTCGTACGGCTGGCCACGAAAGCTACAGCATTGTCACTGTAAACACTGCCATCTACGGGAATCAGGATTTTCATAAAACATCCTTTAAATTTATTAGTGAGAATCACATCGGGCACGGGCTAAATATCGGCCCGAACGGTCGCTCAAGCTTTGTGCTTGAACATACTCCGGGCTCGAAGGTTTTATTTAGCAATCGAGAGAGATGCGAAATGGCCTTCAGTGCCCTTACTTTCACTTTAGCGCTATTTGGTAGTAAGCGCTAGCCCTTTGACTGCATAATGTGCCTTTTGTCAAAAAATACTTAGTTCGCTGACTAAAATCGCAGTCGATATTCTCAATGTCGCCTTCAGTTCTTTTAACAAAACCTCGCCGCGCGAGCGCAAAGTGTCTACTCTTTTTCTAGAATGCGTACCATTGAGCTGAGAGTTTTTGTGCATCAATTTTAGGAATAGACGATTGAATACATCCGATACGAGACGCTTCGGCGGCATCAGCCGATTGTTTGGCCCGCAAGGGTTTGAAAAACTTGCTTGCTCCCATGTCACGATTGTGGGCGTGGGCGGTGTCGGCAGCTGGGTGGCCGAAGCCATTGCCCGTACAGCTGTGGGTAAGATCACAATTGTTGACGGTGATACAGTTGAAGAAAGTAATACCAATCGGCAGATGCCTGCCTTTGACGGCAACTACGGTCGCCTGAAAGTGGACGTTTTAGCTGAACGCTTAAAAGCCATTAACCCGAATGCACAGGTGCGTGCGGTACCGCTTTTCATTAAGGAGAATAACGTTGATGAGCTGATCGAGCCCTGCGATGTTTTAATTGATTGCATTGATTCGCTTTCGGCCAAGGCGCTGTTGCTTGCTAAAGCCAAAGAGAAAGCCTCGGTGGTGCTCACAAGCGGAGGCGCAGGCGGCAAAGTCGATGCTTCTAAGGTTGAAGCGGCTGATATTGCTGATGTTCAAGGCGATGCGCTCATTGCTGCACTTCGCTCGCAACTTCGCAAAAAATATGGCTTTGCCAAAGGACTCGCTTCAGGTAAAAAGTCGCCTTCGATGGGTATTACGGCCGTTTTTAGTCGTGAGCCTGTCAGAGTAAGCCAGGATGGGGCAGAAGGTTTCGGGGTTTTTATGGCCGTAACAGCTACTTTTGCCATGCGACTTGTGCAATTGGCCGTAGAGGCAATTCTCAACGAAGCTAATGAAGGTTAAAAAGTTAGACTGAACGTTCATTCAATGTCAATTTTCCTGACATACCGCAAACTTTGGACACAAAAAAGGCCTAAACTGAAATTGAAAAAGGTTGTTTGAAGGAATTTCATATGTATAAAAAGATTCTTGTTCCCATTGACGGTAGTGAATTGTCCTATAAGGCTGTTGCCGGTGCCGCAAGTTTTGCAAAGTCGCTCGGTGCACAGGTCTATGTGCTGACTGTCATTGAACCTTATTCCTACACCAACTTGAGCGAATATCGTCCTGAAAGTATTGAGCAGTACGATCAACGGGTCAAAGACCAAGCCAAGGAATACTTGGATCAGGCCTATGAATACTTTGACCGTGCCAAAGTGCAGGTCGTAACGTGTTCCAAGAAGAGCTTCTCGCCTTCGGAAGCTATTATGGACGTGGCCGAGGAGCTCGGTTGCGATTTGATTTTCATGGCTAGCCACGGCCGTAAAGGCTTGGCCGCGGTGCTTTTGGGCAGTGAAACCCAAAAGGTGTTGACCCACTCGAAGATTCCCGTGATGGTTTATCGCTAGAACACGGTACAATACGTCTGTACAATTTTTCTGAAGCCTCGAACGGCCAGGCACTTGCCCCTCAGGTGCTCGGTGTTCGAGGTATCGCATTTTTTAAGGATTTATAAACATGCCTGATTTAGACAACATGAATGCCGCCTTGGACTTAACGACGTTGGTTCGTGAAGAAATCATTACGGACCGCAAAGTGGGTTCTATTCGAGTGTTAACGCCCATCACGGCTGACGGAGCTCGTGACGACTCCCGCGCCGTTGTCTATTTGGGTGAGACCCAAATCATGACCCAAATGGGACCGTTGCCAATTAACTTTGAAATTAAGGCCGCAACGCTTAAAGAAGCTGTTGAGGCCTACGGCGAAGCTGCTAAAGCAGGTGTTGCCGAAACGATCGCTAAGCTTGAAGAAATGCGTCGCGAAGCCGCCAGCAAGATCGTTACGCCGGGTGATGCCGGTTTTGCCGCTACGGCCAATAAGATTCAAATGCCCTAACGGAGTATTTCATTGAACCAGGCCCTTGCCTTTACACGAGAACAACTTCGGGAGTTGCCCACCGAGCTTTTAAATGAAGGTCGATACGGGCATGCGCGTGTCAGTTGTGTGCAGTATGGCGGGCGGCGCTGGACGGTGAAAGACTTTTCACAAAAATCATTTTTAATTCGAACCTTTTGGGCTCCTTGGGTACTGTTTCGCGAATTGAAAATTCTCAATCGTCTCGAAGGTATTGAAGGAGTCGCAGGGTGTGCATTTCGAATTGATCGGCACGCCATCGCCATTGAATACGAAGAAGGCGAGCGACTGATCTATACGGATGAATCGTTGCGCACGAAATCGCTTTTTCTGGCGATGGAGGCACTTTTAAAGAAAGTGCATCAAAGAGGTGTCGTGCATCTTGATACACGCGGCTGGAGCAATTGGTTGTTGTCGCCTGCGGGTCAACCCGTTTTAATTGACTTTCAAACGGGACTCATGACCGATTATCTGCCCCGCCGAATTCGCAACATTCTTGAATTAATTGATATGAGCGGCGTTTATAAAAAGTGGCTCATCTGGTGTCCCGAGACCATGGATGAGAGACGTCGCAAACAGTACCTCCGAGCCTTGAAGTGGCGTCGCTTCTGGCTCCTTAACCAAAAATAACTTTTGTAGGATACCGAACCTTATGGCTCAGTATGTATTTACGATGAATAGGGTGGGCAAGATTGTCCCGCCCAAGCGTCAAATTTTGAAAGACATCTCGTTGTCGTTTTTCCCGGGGGCCAAAATCGGCGTTTTGGGTTTAAACGGCGCAGGTAAGTCAACGCTTTTGAAAATCATGGCAGGTGTGGATACCGACATTGAAGGCGAAGCGCTTCCGATGCCGGGTATCAAAATCGGCTACTTACCCCAAGAGCCGCAATTAAATCCCGAGCACACCGTGCGTGAAGCCGTTGAAGAAGGGATGAGTGAAGTTTTAAACGCACAAAAGCGCTTGGACGAAGTCTATGCCGCTTATGCCGATCCCGATGCTGATTTTGATGCGTTGGCTGCCGAGCAAGCAGAACTGGAAGCAATTATTAGCGCCGCAGGCACAAACGCTGAGACGCAAATGGAAATTGCCGCCGATGCGCTTCGTTTGCCTGCGTGGGATGCTAAGATCGAGCATTTGTCGGGTGGCGAAAAACGTCGTGTTGCCTTGTGCCGTTTGCTGCTTTCTAACCCCGACATGTTGCTTTTGGACGAACCGACCAACCATTTAGACGCTGAAAGTGTGGAGTGGCTTGAGCAGTTCTTGCACCGTTTCCCGGGTACGGTTGTTGCAGTAACTCACGATCGTTATTTCTTGGATAACGCCGCTGAATGGATTTTGGAATTGGACCGCGGCGAAGGTATTCCTTGGAAGGGAAACTATTCTTCGTGGTTGGATCAAAAAGAAAGACGTCTTGAAATTGAAAAGCGTCAGGAAGATGCTCGCATGAAAGCGATTAAGCACGAACTCGAATGGGTCCGTCAAAATGCCAAGGGCCGACAAGCCAAGAGTAAAGCCCGCCTGGCTCGCTTTGAAGAAATGTCGAGCTACGAGTATCAAGCGCGCAACGAAACCAACGAAATCTTTATTCCGGTTGCAGAACGTTTAGGCAATAACGTCATTGAATTTAAGTCCGTGAGCAAAGGCTTTGGTGATCGTCTTTTGATTGAAGACTTAAGCTTTAAGATTCCGCCTGGTGCTATCGTTGGTGTCATCGGTCCGAATGGTGCAGGTAAGTCAACGCTCTTTAAGATGATTTTGGGCAAAGAAAAGCCTGACGCGGGTGAAATCGAAATCGGTCAAACTGTGAAAATCAGCGCCGTTGATCAAATGCGTGATTCACTGCCCAATGACAAGACCGCTTGGGAAGCCATTAGCGACGGCCAAGACATTTTGCAAGTGGGCAAATTCTCTATGCCTTCGCGCGCCTATCTCGGTCGCTTTAACTTCAAGGGCGGAGATCAACAAAAGATTGTTGGTACGCTCTCAGGCGGTGAACGCGGTCGTTTGCATTTGGCAAAGACCTTGCTTGCAGGCGGCAATGTGCTGTTACTTGATGAACCGTCAAACGACCTTGACGTTGAAACGCTTCGCGCATTGGAAGATGCGCTCTTGGAATTTGCCGGTTGCGCTTTGGTAACGTCGCACGATCGCTGGTTCTTGGACCGTATTGCCACGCACATTCTGGCCTTTGAAGGCGACTCTAAAGTGGTTTTCTTTGATGGTAACTAC
>USCE01000054.1 GCA_900553105.1 uncultured Sutterella sp. | reverse complement strand
CGGAGATGTGTATAAGAGACAGGCTCTGACCTTAAGTGTTGGATGGACTCAATAATTTCAGCACTGCGAGCCTGTAGCAGACGACCTGCCGATGTTAATACAATCGGGCGAGAAGTCCTGTCAAACAAAACAATACCCAGACTTTCTTCCAATCGGTGAATGGCTAAAGAAATGGCCGGTTGAGTAATCCCCAACCGTTTAGCCGCCGCGCTCATGCTACAGTCTTGACTGACTTCGAGGAAAATCCTCAGGCTCGATAAATCGACTTCTGCTTTATCAGTCATGGCATTCTCCTCAAAAAAAACAATAGGACGTCTAATCATACTGAGACGAAGAGAACTTACCGAGTACTATAAACGTAACTTATTTTTCTATAAGTGTGATTAATTTGTCGGGATTTTGTTTTCACTTTCCTTTTGTAAATCACCAAAAATTTTCAGCGCATAGGAGATTCCTGCAAGCAAAAGCAAAAAACCAATAGTCAAGAGCATCGTTGGCCATTGCATACGATGAATATGCCCATAAAGTACAGAGAAAATGGTTTCAAATACTAGCAACTGCCCTACCAATGCAGTAGGTAATTTCGCACTGCACATATTCCAAAGCGCCGTTGCCAACCAAGAACAGCATACCCCCGCAAAGACCATCAGGCCCAAATAACGAATAGGCGTCGGTCCCAAAGGTGAACTCATCACAGGGCTGGGATCACAATACCAAACGATAAGGTAAACGATGGCAGCAATAGGGAAAAGTAGCAGACATTGAGCACATGTCCACACGGTGGGACTGACCTGTGGATGAGCTAGAAGCCAATCAGCATTGCGAATTGGATACCAAGTCCACATGAGCGTCGAAATAATCCCGCACAACAGACCTAAGAAAAATGTCGAAGAGCTGGCCCCGCCTGCTGCCATAAACTCTTCCAATTCAGTGGCATTGACCATAACAAAACCAACAAAAATACACAACAAAGGTAATGCCAATTTTTTGTATTTCACAAAAGGTTTACCCTGACGACGGGCTCGTTCGTTAGAAATTAATGCCACTAACACTGGCACCGCACCAAAACAAATCCCAGCAACCGGAACCCCTGCATATTCCACTGAAAGCATTAAAAACCAACACTGTATTAGGTTCCCTATTAATGTAATTTTAGAAGCAAAGAGCCAGTCGGCTTTTGTTAATGCTCGAAACTTATCAAAAAATAAAACAATGAGTACAAATGAAACCGCCCCCATGACAAATGCACGGGAAATTGCAATATACATCGCATCATAGTCCGGTAAGAGTACCGGCAAAAGATACGTCATTCCCCAAAGAGCGCAGGCAGCCAGACCAAAACTTACACCGATAAGCATATGAACCTCGACAAAATCGGCACAAAGAAACAGCCTAGTATTAAACTCATAGTCAACGATATTAGGTAATACTATGATTAAAACTAATACATCTTTATCGCTTTCCGTAATAGAGCTAGAGACAGCAAGAGAGGATTGTTAGGCTAAAAGCACTGCAGTAGGGTGTCTGAATGACTGTGTGTTTTAGGACACCCCTGTTTTGTCTTTAAACCAATGGAGACTCATCATGTCTGAACTTGAAAATCGTCGTGGAAAAATTAAAGGGGCTCCGGCTCCGGAAGTTGTTCGTTGGATTATCCAACCCGGTATCGAGAGTGATCTTGATCATGCCTATCAGTGTTATCTAGATATCAATAAAGCCCATGTTTTGATGCTAGAAAAACAAGGCATTATTAAAACAGAAGTGGCTAAGGCGATTTTAAAAGTTACTGACGAGATGGCAAAGATGGGCGATAAACCAACCTTTGCTATTGACCCGAGTCGAGAAGACCTTTATTTTAACCTTGAGCACTACCTTATCGAACACACTAGCCTTGAAATCGGCGGTCAACAACATACGGCCCGCTCAAGAAACGATTTACTTGCGACCATTACCCGACTCTCCACTCGTCGTTTCTATTTTAAGATCTGCCAACTTTTCAATGAAATGCGTCAAGTTGTTATTGATGTGGCAGAAAAAAATAAAGATGCTGTCATGTCCGGTTACACGCATTTGCAGCCGTCTGAGCCGATCACTTTTGCTCATTACTGCTCTGCCGTGCTAGCTGCGTTAGAACGAGACTATCGTCGCATCAGCTCTGTGTATGAAACATTAAATCTCTGCCCATTAGGTGGCGGCTCAATGGGCTCGACGACCTTTAATATTGATCGAGAAATGACAGCCGACCTATTAGGCTTTGATGAACCGCTCGACAACTCCATTGATTGTGTCGCCAGCCGCGACTACGCGAGCGAACTCTTAGCTGCGTTGTCACTTGCTGCTAATACCTTCAGTCGTTTCTGCTTTGATCTCTATATTTGGGCTACCCCGGATTACGGCTACGTTGAAGTTGATGACAGCGCTGCGGTCTGCTCCTCCATCATGCCTCAAAAGAAAAATCCGTGGACATTGGAGCACATTAAAGGCAAGTGTGCTCACATTGAAGGATTCTTTATCTCGGCCTTTAACGGCATGAAGAACACCCCGTACACACACAATCAAGATGTCAACGGTGAATCGACCTACTTCTTGTGGACTGCACTTAAAGAAATGCAGGCCTGTATTGAACTCTTAAGTGCTACTGTCAAAGGCATCACGTTACATAAAGACCGTATGGTACAAACTGCTCGCGGCAATTTCTGTACCGTGACTGAATTGGCCAACTATCTCGTGCGCCATGACGGTATTTCCTTCCGTGCAGCTCATGAAATCGTTGCCTTGGTTGTCGATTACATGATCACCCACAACAAGAAGGCCAATGAAATCGGCACAGACGTCGTTAACGAAATCTTTATGAAACTTTTCAATAAGACAACTTCGATGACCGATGCCGACATTCAAACAGCACTTGATCCGGTTTTAAATGCGCATTCCAAGAAAGTCTTAGGTGGTACAGCCGAAGAAGAAGTCTCCCGTCAATTGGCCCGACGTCAAGCTAAATTAAATAAAGATAATGAAGAGTTGGCGCAACGCGTCGCTGCCGTTAACCAAGCCAAGGATCGCCTGGAAGCTGCCGTAAGTGCAGCCATCGCCTAGTCGATTTTTGAGTAGATAGATAAACGCCCCTGCAAATCATTTTGGCAGGGGCGTTTATCATTAGTTTAACTTATCATTGCTAACGGCAACTTCTAATCAAGCTTTATCCTTTCTCGACACTTTCCTAACATCAACTCATGTCGAAATAACGACAACTATCCTTAGATTCATGGAGTTAGGACTATGCCGAAAAAAATCCATAATTTACCGATTACGGGTATTGCCAGTTTTGCCAAATATCCGATCTGTACCAATCTCGATGAACTCGATGCCGATATGTGCGTCATGGGAATCCCGTACGATATGAGCACCCCCTATCTAACGGGGTCCAAATTTGGACCTCGTCGTATCCGCGAGGTCTCTTGTCACTATGCACGAGGCGGTGCCGGTTTTTGGGATCCAGAACGATTAGAACAATATCTTGCCGATCCAGTGAAAATCGTCGATGCTGGTGACGTTGATATACATCCGATGGACTTTCAAGAAACTTTCGACAATATCACAGAATGCGTTCGTAAGATTATTTCCAAAGGTGCAATCCCAGTCATGATGGGCGGTGACCATGCCGTGACCTATCCGACGGCTCGTGCCTTGGACATGTACGACGATCTTTGTGTCGTCCAATTTGATGCTCACCTGGACTTTGGTCTTCGTCGCTACACCAACGGCAGTCCCATGCGTCTGATCTCTGAAATGCCTCACTTTACAAAAATGTGTCAGATTGGCATGCGTGGTTTAGGTAGCAATACCCGTGAAGACTTCCAAGCAGCCTATGACTACGGTTCTGTCGTCATTCCTGCTCGTAAGGCGCTTGATTTAGGTTCTGCTGAAGTCATTAAGATGATTCCCCAAGCGAAGAATTACTTCGTAACCATCGATATTGATAACTACGACATGAATACGGCACCCGGTGTCGGATCCCCGTCCCCCGGCGGTCTAAACTATCCCTTCGTCACGGACGTTCTTGAAGGGATTGCTAAGAAAGGCAATGTCGTTGCTTTTGACCTTGTAGAAGTCGCTCCGCAATATGACCCGACCGGCATTACTGCTCGTTTGGGAGCTATGACCATGCTGGCCTTCATGGGCTACATCATGAAAGAACGTGAAAAGAAGGGATTACTTAAAGCCCAACAAGGTTAAAGGTCCTCATTGAACTGTAAATACTCAACGGGCGCTTGTTTCAATACCAAGCGCCCGTTGATTTTGTAATAATCAGCCCTACTTATCAAACGTGTTTTTCTCTATATCTTTCACCGATAAGCAGTACGATAATAGAAGCAAAAATCATGCCGATACCACACAAGGTTGAGGCACTAGAATCTTCTCCGAGAAGAAAAATTCCCCAACAAGCGGCCCCCATCGGCTCAGCCAAACACAATGTCGAAGCTACCGAAGGACTGATATATTTTGTACCGGCCGTCAATAATGTAAAAGCCATCCCCGCCGTGAAAATCCCTAACCCCAAGCAAATTAATAAGCCACGAGAAGTTAAGGTCCACTCAATTGGGAAAATAAAAAGAACCGGTAAGAGAATCAGTGCAATAAGTGTCAGGACTGCCATAATGGAGGCTTCTGCACCAAGTTTTTCAACTAACTTGGGACTGACACTGATATAGGCAGCATAAGTTAAACCATCCATCAGCAATAATAAGATAAAAAAGAGCCGATTAAAATCGAGCTCCAACCCATTAATCAATACAATCCCGGCAATTGCCAACAAAGTCGCAATGTACCAATCTATTTTGGGCGATCGCTTAAAAAAAATCTTGCCGATCACGGCAGCCCAAAGCGGTGCGCTACCGATAGAAATAACTGCCCCGCTGGATACCCCAACATAAAACATGCCGGTGAAAAAGCACAATTGCCCGATCAAGAGCATGACTGCACAAAAAATAAGCTCTTTGAGCGGCAACTTAGACAAAGACTTCGGAAACTTTCCTGTTATTAGACAAAAAAGAATTAAAAATGCAGCCCCAACAAGCATGCGAACTTCAGTAACAACAAATGGCGTCACCCCCTCCGGAGCAATAGCCTGAAGTGTCCCACTGATGCTAAAGCATAATGCGCTCGCCAGCACCAATAGCGAGCCTTTAATCGTATTTGACATAATGAAGCGCCATCAGCCAGGCGTTGGTTAACGCCCGGCTAATTCCCCTAGAAACGAAAAACTACATTGATCTTTTACAGTCCTTTAAAAAGATGCCCGAAAATCTCAAAGTCCAATCCCGGCAATTGATCTTTAAGAAGTAACGCTGCTTGCTTAACGGAACAACCTTTCGCAAGCGCCGTATCAAATACTTTCCCAGCTGCGTCTTTGCCGCACTGCTGTTCAATATATTTCGCACACAAAAGACTTTGCTCAGCTAAATCCGCACAATGATCAACATTGGCTTCAATCCCTTTAATGCATAGATTGGCAAATGAATCCATGGTTCGCGAGAGCAAATCCGCACTGTCCATGAAACACTTAATCGGCATGACAGCAGCTGAGCCGCCTTCTAACCAACCCGACTTTTGTGCCAATACAAGCGCTGCATGATTAGCATCGACCTGATCAACAGTTGAAAAAACCATTTCAGCAATCACAGGATTTAATTTACCCGGCATGATAGAAGAGCCAGGCGCCACTGCCGGCAGTGTAATCTCCTGAATTCCACCACGAGGACCGCTGCACAAAATACGAAGATCCCTAGCAA
This sequence comes from uncultured Sutterella sp., assembly GCA_900553105.1. GTDB lineage: Bacteria > Pseudomonadota > Gammaproteobacteria > Burkholderiales > Burkholderiaceae_F > Aphodousia. The sequence continues at coordinate 2,178 of USCE01000054.1, read as the reverse complement.
TACGCCACATCAAATTAGAGATCGCTTGAATCTTTGCATGAGCAATCAGCTCTGTATCGCCCGCAACAAAGACATCAAATGGTTCAGAAGGTAAGAGCATTGTTTGGGATGTCAAACGTGATAAATGAGACAATGCCAAATTCGCTAATGCGTCATTACCATCAGGTAAACCGACGTCATTGAGACCGAAAGCGGCTACATTAAAGCGATCCCTATCCTCTTTTAACCGGGAAGTTAACCGTAATAAGGCACAAGCATAGCCTCTGAATTCGTCGGCCAGTGTAATCGGTAAATGATCTTGCAAGCCGACACGAGCAGGTTTAACAACATCTTGAAATTTACACGCTTTTGCAGATAAAACACTGTAGAAGTGTTCACACGAAGCGATAACCTTTTCCAAACTTTCTCGGTAAGCCAAATGACAAGCCGTACGTACACGAGCGTTGACACTGGCACAAGCTGTCATTGTTTGACATAAATGATCAGCCTTATCAGCACAAAGGTGTTTTTTAGCATAGTGCTCAAACGCATTATCAAAGCAAGCTAACAAAGTAGCTTTTATGCCGGCATAAACACCCACTTTGAAAAACTCGTGATAACAACCATCTTTTATTGCCTGAGAGAAAGCGGTTGCCACCTCAGCTTCGTCCTCAGCAATAAGTTTTGCCTCTACAGCTGCGGCAACATAAGCCTCATGAACCACTGCCAGGGCCTTAATCAGTAAAGGCATATCGGCATAAGTCACTCTAAATGATGTTGCAAGTAAGCGCATATCCAATGCTTGGGTTTTCATCTCTGTCATCGTTTTTCTCCTTCTGATTTCCCATTAGTCAATGTGACGCAATTGCCCATACTTACTGAACATCTCAACCATTGCCTTGCGGTCGGTTAACTTTTTCAGATCAAAAAGCTCATCGGCGACTTCGGGTTTTAAAAGCCCGTCTTCCAAAGCAGCCTGCTTACAAGAAATACCTTCGTTCCAGGCCTTGTGAGCAATTTGGGTACCGATTTGATAACCGAATAAGGCGCTGACCATCGTTGCCAAAGAGGTGGACATTTCTGCATTGTTGTGAACCTTATCCACATTGATACGAATGCCTTTAATACAGTGCTCTGTAAAGATGCGAATGCCCGTTGCCATCGACTGCAAAGTTTGCAAAATAGCCATGAAGGCAGCTCCGTCCGTGATCGCCTCATCGCTGTCATTTTCATTAATGGTCAGCGTTGCCACATGATCGGCCATCACTGCCTGATGCATGATTTGGATCATCATCTCAGGAATATGAGGATAATTCGTCGCATAACCTTGAGACTGCGGCATGACAACAGGAATGCTGAGTTCTTGAAAACCGGCCCTTGGACCAGAAGATAGGATGCATAAATCCGAAGCAATTTTGGCACATGCACAAGCAATGGCTTTAAGATACCCACCTAAAATCATGCTGTGATCGCAATTTTGCATACCGTCAAAAGCAGCGCTATCAGCAATCACCTCATCGGTCCAAACCGGCCAATGAACCTCAAATCCTACAACCCGGGAAAGATTTCCCATGATGTAATCTGAATACCCCGGCATTTGTCCCATACCGGTTCCTAACACTGTTGAGCCCAACACGACACTTTGGAAATCACAACGATATGCTTGAAGTTTTAGGCGATTACGATGAATCATGTGTTGCCAGCCACCAAAGACCTGACCAAAGGTATTGGGAACGGCATCTTGTAAACAAGTTCTCCCTAAACGGACGATATCTTTAAATTCCAGTGCCTTCTGTCCTAATGCATTTTCCAGTAATTGAACACTTTCAAGTACATCGCCGATCAAACGATAAAGCACAATGGATTGCACGGTCGGATAAACATCATTGGAGGATTGACACATATTGACATGTGTATTGGGGTGAACAGCGTCATATCCCTTATGACCGGTCAAGATTTCGTTTGCACGATTAGCGAGCACCTCATTCATATTCATGTTGGCGCCCGTACCGTGACTTCTCCAAACATTAATCGGAAACTGGTCTGCTAATTGGCCGGCGATAACCTCATCACAAGCTTCGATAATGGCCTGTGCTTTTTTTGCATCCAACGCTCCAATTTGAGCATTTGTGATCGCACACGCTTTTTTGATTTCGGCCAGTGCCCGAAGTACCTCGGGCAACTCGTTAAATGTATGGT
>USCE01000053.1 GCA_900553105.1 uncultured Sutterella sp. | reverse complement strand
TCACCGCCCCATTCTTCAGGCATCACATCGTTTTGCACTAATTCTTGCTTCACACGTTCAGGATTAGCTTCCGGTTTATCAATTTTGTTAATCGCAACAACCATCGGCACACCAGCTGCCTTGGAGTGAGCAATTGCTTCCTTCGTTTGCGGCATCACGCCGTCATCGGCGGCCACCACCAAAATCACGATATCGGTAGCTTGAGCGCCGCGTGCACGCATAGCCGTAAAGGCCTCGTGCCCCGGGGTATCCAAGAACGTCACAATGCCGCGAGGCGTTTGAACGTGATAAGCACCAATGTGTTGTGTAATACCGCCAGCTTCTCCTGCGGCCACTTTCGCACGACGGATGTAGTCAAGCAAGCTCGTCTTACCATGGTCAACGTGACCCATGATGGTGACAACCGGCGGACGCGGCAAAGCGGGCGCGGTGTTACTTTCTTGAATATCACCCAAGATTGCTTCAGGATCATCGGGTTTAGCAGCAATGGCACGATGGCCCATTTCTTCGACAACGATCATGGCCGTGTCTTGATCGAGCATTTGATTGATCGAGACCATTTGTCCCATCTTCATCAAAGTCTTGATCACTTCCGTGGCTTTGACAGCCATTTTGTGAGCAAGGTCGGCCACACTGATCGTTTCAGGAATGCTGACTTCACGCACCACGGGTTCGGTATTTTGAACCTGTTGTTGTTTATTTTGTTCATGACGGCGATTGTTGCGATTCTTGCGATTACCGCGCCATTGTTCGCCTTCATCCTGATCCATCACGCGGGCATTTCCCTTGTTGCCGCCGCGATACTTGACGTTATCATCCCACTTGCTAGCAGCACTATGACCGCCGCCGGCGTGTTTGGCGTTTTTCTTCTTGCCACCCTCGTCATCGCGCTCGATAGCTTGCCTATTGCCTTTTTTCTTATCGGCGGGCTTTTTCGATTCGGCAGGTTTATCAGCCTTAGCCTTTAACACTTGCTTGGGCTTACTCATCATTTCACGAATCGCACGAGCCTCTTCCTCGGCACGACGCTTAGCCTGTTCACGACGAGCGCGTTCTTCAGGATCCATTTGAGGCTTTTGTTGCGTGCTCGGCTCAGTCTTCTTTTGAGATGGCAGGACCTTGGGCTGAGGTTGACGAGTAGCGGCCTCGCTCTTGCGACGAGCAGCTTCTTGTTCAGCCTTAGCTTTTTGAGCTTTTTCTTGAGCAGCCTTTTCTTGAGCAGCCTTCTCTTGCGCGGCTTTCTCTTGAGCAGCCTTTTCTTGAGCAGCCTTTTCTTGAGCAGCCTTCTCTTGCGCGGCTTTCTCTTGAGCAGCCTTCTCTTGAGCGGCCTTCTCTTGAGCAGCTTTTTCCTGAGCGGCTTTCTCTTCAGCAGCCTTTTGAGCAGCTAACGCTTCTGCTTGAGCCTTCAGTTGAGCCTCCTGCTTAGCCTTTTCTTCAGCGGCCATCTTGGCACGAGCTTCTTCTAACGCACGAGCGCGTTCAGCCGCGATGGCATCCTGACGAGAAGTTGCACCGGCAGAGGGGTTTTTCACAAGCACGCGCTTACGACGCACCTCTACCTTTACCGTATGTTGACCATCGGCTTGCTTGACCGTTGTCGTTTCTTTACGAGTCAAGGTGATCTTGCGTGCCTGTGCTTGACGGTCAGAGCGCAAAAATTCCACAAGCTTTCGTTTGTCTTCTTGTGTGACAGTGTCGGTTTCAGAATTTTTAGCAATTCCGGCACTTTTGAGTTGCTTGAGCAACTCTTGAGCGGTCACTTTCATGTCTTTGGCTAAATCTAATACGGTCGAATTTGCCATATTTTCTCCTTTCATACCCAATCGTTACGGTCAATAACGCTTGATATGTTTAGTTATTGAACCAGTGGGCACGAGCAGCCAGAATCAACTTCGAGGCGCGCTCTTGGTCAATGCTGCACATTTCCACCAATTCATCAACGGCTAATTCGGCCAATTCATCACGGCTCTTGACTCCATGAGAAACAAGCACATTAACCAAATCATTATCAATACCGTCAAGCTCAAGCAATTCAGGCTCAGCTTGACGCAGGTTTTCTTCACGTTCCAAGTCTTGCATCAAGCACTTCGTACGAGCGCGTTCACGCAATTCTTTGACGGTGTCTTCATCAAAGGCTTCAATTTCAAGTAACTCAGACTCAGGCACATAAGCAACTTCTTCGATCGAGCTAAAACCGTTTTCGATCAAAATGTCAGCAACGTCTTCACCCACTTCGAGTTTTTCCACAAATTCGGAGCGAATCTTGCTTGTTTCTTCGCTACGCTTAGCTTGAGCTTCTTCATCGGTCATGATGTCGATCTTCCAACCAGTTAATTCGCTGGCCAAACGAACGTTCTGACCGGCGCGACCAATGGCAATGGCAAGATTGTCTTCATCAACGACAACTTCCATCGTGTGAGTATCTTCAAGCATGACAACACCCGAAACCTTGGCGGGTTCCAAAGCACTCACAACGAATTGAGCCGGTTCATCATCCCAAACAACGATATCGACACGCTCGCCACCTAACTCATTGGATACGGCATTGACGCGGGTACCGCGAACACCGATGCAGGTTCCCACTGGATCCAAGCGAGCATCCTTAGCTTGAACAGCAATCTTGGCACGGCTACCGGGATCTCGAGCAGCGCTCTTAATTTCCAAGAGACCTTCTTCGATTTCGGGCACTTGAAGCGCAAACAATTCTTTAATAAATTCTGGGCTCGTACGAGAAAGGAAAATTTGTTGGCCCTTACTCGTACGATCAACGCGAGCGACATAAGCACGTACGCGATCACCAGGGCGCATTGATTCTTTAGGCAACATTTCAGAGCGCGGCAAACGAGCCTCCACCTTGCCAATTTCAACGATGGCATCGCCCTTATCAACACGCTTGACCAAACCCGAGATAACCTTTTCATCACGAGCCAAAAATTCCACCAACATTTGTTCACGCTCGGCATCGCGCAAGCGTTGCAAAATCACTTGCTTGGCGTCTTGAGCGAAACGACGGCCGGAGCTATTGACATTGTCGATTTCCACACGGATGTAATCGCCGACTTGCAAATCGGGATGTTCATCATGGATGTCAGAGAACATTTCTTGACGGTCAGGCTCTTGCAAACCTTGGTCATCGGCCACAACCAACCAACGTCGCCAAGCACGATAGTCTCCTGTATCTCTATCCACGTGAACTTCCACATCGGCGTCTTCACCCGAGAAATGGGCCTTTTTCACAGCTGAAGCCAAAGCCATTTCCAAAACGCCGAACACCACTTCGCGCGGCACATTCTTTTCTTGTGCCAACACTTCAACCATTTCAAGCATTTCGCGATTCATTTGTTTATTTTCCTTTGAAGTTTAATTCTGCAATTAAGTGAGCCCGATCCACATCTGCGATCGGGAAGCTCACTGCCACGGGTTCAACCGCCACGAGTTTTTTGCCGCGCTTTTGCGCGATACGCTCACGAGCGGCCTGAGCCGGCGTTTTGGCAGGTTTTTCATCTGTAAATAAAAAGTCGATAACGGCCTCAGCCCCCTCGCCTCGAACGCCTTGAATACGGCCGTCCAATTTGCGGCGACCAGCCTCCGGGAACCCTTCGGCCATCAGCGGCGCAAAGAGTTCAACGTGAGCTAAAGCACCGATAAAACGCTCCCAATCTTTGAGTCGCTTCAGCGGTCTTTCTACGCCCGGAGAAGACACTTCTAGACGTTCATAGTCAATGTTTTCCACCGTGAAAACGTGCGTCAGCTGATTGCTGACTCGTTCACAGTCATCGACTCCAACGCCGGCAGCGCTATCGATCGTGACGCGAATCATCCCGCGGGGCAGATGTTCTAAATCAACAAATTCAAAACCCATGCCGGCAACGGTTTGTTCGACAATTGTCACTAAATTTGTTGTCGAGTCATTCATTCCGTTTACTACTCTTTACGCTAAAAAAACAAAAAAATATGGGCTCTAAGGCCCATCCATCCCCTGTCGGAGAGTCTCAACCCTCCACACAGGTTTGTGCTTCCAGCCTTTTGCCCACAAAAGACAAAAGTGCACACGATGACCATACCCAACCGATAAAGCTTCTTTGAAAGCTTAAAAAGGGGTACACAAAACAATAAAGGCACTTTGATAAGTGCCTTTATTGTTTTTATCTTCGCCGAATTATACAGTGCTCTTTCAAAAAATCAAATACTTAGATGCTCTTTTTTCGAGTTAAATAGACAATTCTTTCTCGGACATGCAACAAAGAATTTCCGAGCACTGCTACACCGCCGAAAACGAACCCATGATTGACAATCGACACAAAAAGGTTAAGATGTCTCCTCACCAAAGTTTCAAACAACTTTGTCTTGCTTGGCAGGGGCATGGTGAAGTGGTATCACAACGGATTCTGATTCCGCTATTCTTGGTTCGATTCCAAGTGCCCCCGCCACTTCGCATCCCATTTCTTCGTGTTTAGCCCCATATTACTTCTCACTTTTGTTCAATAGACGACTGCATATTTTGCGTGCCCCAAAAAGAGGTTGTCCATGGATCGAAGAAATTTTCTCAAAACAGCACTCACCACAGGAGCCTTAACAGGATTGGGGTCTGCCCATGCGCAACTTGGTAGCAAAGTAGCTACTACCACATCGATAAATTCCACAGTCAATCCTCGGTGTTCCATCGTTGAGTCCCACCTGCCCTGTCTTGAGTTTCTACAAAGTACAGATGGCTTAACCAAACTGACTGAGGCTCTGTACTAGGCGGGTGTTCCCCAATCGGTGCTCTTCGGGATGCAGATGGTTAAGATGTGGGACGAAGATGCGCCTGTGAAATATTTAAACGATACTCCTGAATTCGTAAAAGCTCGATTTTTACCCTTCACTTGCGGAGTTACGTCAACGACATGATGGCCGAAACATATTTAAGACAACTCTTAGACGAATTTCCCTGCATTGTTAAGGGACTCGGAGAAATCATGAGTCGTCACGATGACTTGACGACGCTGACGTCTGACAAACCTTCTCGAGCCAACAGCACCAGTATCGAAAAGCGCCTCCTGATCTTAATCCACCATAACATTTCTCCGTCTTACATGGATAAATCGCTATGTTTATCCAAAATAGAACGCGCATGGGAGTCAAACCGTAAAGCCAACATTATTTGGGTTCAGGTGGGTATTTCGCGTCGAGTGGAATTGTCCAACCTATCCGAGATTGCTGACACCGTGCTCAAACATCATCAAGATCTCCATTTTGACATTTCTTGGATTGCCTTTGAAAACTACATCGCCAAAGATGATCGCCCATCGGATCTGTGGGTAAAGTTAATCGAACAACAGGAAAATCGATTCATGATCGGTACTGACGTTGTCGACCGCTGGACAAATTACATTACAAACTTAATGTCACCAAATACTATGCGCTACTAGATTGAATGAAACCGAGCACGGTTGCCGAGGTCTGTCGTGACAATATCTTTGTAGGGTTTAATGAACCAACAGAACACAGCGATCAGGCTTACCGATCCTCGTTTAACTCTTGAGCAAACCCTATTCTTTTGGTAGAATTCGCCTTCTCTGCGGAGAGATGGCAGAGTGGTCGAATGCGCCGGACTCGAAATCCGGTATACGGCTCGTTCGTATCGAGGGTTCGAATCCCTCTCTCTCCGCCACTGTTTTATTGTTTAAAAGACTATTTCTTAATAGTCTTTTTTTATTTCGATTTATAAACTCCCCCATCTGAAACAAACTTATTAATTCAACATTGTTATTAATTTTACGCACGCTCGGAACATGGTAATTGCTCAATTCTGCCGATCAAATTGCCCCTTTACTATAATCACCTCTGTATAAAACAGCCTATACCTATTGACATCACCTAAACAATGTTTTCAAAAAATCAAGACAGCTTCCTGTTAAATTGCTAAACTTGCATAAACAATCTTGAGATAAAATCTCATTGAAAAACCTCAAGTTTTGCAATCACCCTTCTAGAGAGAAAGATCAATTCTCGAGGGTAAATACTAAAAGATGGCATTTTTTTTTGAGTTATCTCAATTGTTGGCTTTCTTTTGGGATAACATTTTTCTTGAGGCGCTATGCTCAAGGTATCTACAACCGCATTTTTAGGAGTCGTTTACTATGGATCTCAAAGAAATTCTTGAACGCAACCAAAAAGCCCATCATCGTCTTGGCGTTATTACCAAGAAGTTATTCGACACGCTCAGCGATGGTCATCATACGAGCCTTCGCATGACTGATGTGAACGAAATGATGAGCGCTTCTTTTGAAATCTTGAAAGAATCTGACATTTTGCACTCCTATATCAGTGACGAATTGTCCGGCGGCGAAAAAGCTGAAGAAGTGAAACCGGCTACTAAAAAAACTGTTACGAAGAAAGCTCCGGCGAAGAAAGCCGCTACCAAAAAAGTAGCCAAGAAGGCTGAAGAACCTGCTAAGGAAGAAGCCAAGGAAGAAGCTAAACCTGTAGCCAAGAAGGCCGCTGCTAAGCCGGCCGCTAAGAAAGCCGCCGCTAAACCGGCTGCCAAGAAGACCGCTGCGAAGCCGGCCGCTAAGAAAGAAGCCGCTAAACCAGCAGCTAAAAAAGCAGCTGAAAAACCGGCCGCCAAGAAAGAGGCTGCTAAACCTGTAGCAAAAAAAGTAGCCGCTAAGCCGGCCGCTAAGAAGGCAGCTCCGAAGACAACGGCTAAGAAAACTGCTGCTAAGAAGTAATACGACTTCGTGATTGCAAAATGCCCGCATAATTTGCGGGCATTTTGTTATGCGCAAACGGTCAAGCAATCTTAACCGTTCGTTGATTATTAGGCTTAAGCTTTGAAATCACCCATCGGTTGGTTTTCAGGTTTTAACACTTCAACACCCCCCATGTAGGGACGCAACACTTCAGGTACCGTCACGCTCCCGTCAGCATTTTGATAGTTTTCCAACACAGCAACCAACGTACGACCGACAGCTAAGCCGGAGCCGTTGAGCGTGTGCACATATTGAATCTTGCCATCCTTACCCTTGACGCGAGCTCCCATACGACGAGCTTGGAAAGCTTCACAGTTCGAGCAAGAGGAAATTTCTCGATACGTGTTTTGGGCAGGCAACCAAACTTCCAAGTCAAAAGTCTTCGCAGCACCGAAGCCCATGTCACCCGTGCAAAGCGTGATGACACGATAGGGCAAGCCCAACTTTTGCAAAATACCTTCGGCATTGGCAACCATTTCATCCAAATGCTTGTAGCTGTCAGCGGGATCGACAATACGCACCATTTCGACCTTATCGAATTGGTGTTGACGAATCATGCCGCGGGTATCACGACCATAAGAGCCGGCTTCAGAACGGAAGCAAGGCGTATGAGCGGTGATCTTGATAGGCAACTCATCTTCACGCAAGAGTTTACCGCTAACCATATTGGTCAACGTCACTTCGGCGGTCGGCACCAAGTACATGCGTTCGCCTTCGCCCTCTTGACCGCCCTTTTTGGCGGCAAACAGATCTTCTTCAAACTTTGGCAATTGGCCGGTACCGCGCATCGTGTCAGCCGAAACGATGTAAGGCGTATAGCACTCAACATAACCGTTTTCGCGAGTGTGCGTATCAAGCATAAATTGTGCTAAAGCGCGATGTAAACGAGCGACCTGACCGCGCATGAAGCAGAAACGGGAACCGGATTCTTTCGCTGCGGTTTCAAAATCCATACCTAAAGGCATGCCCACATCAACGTGATCCTTAATGGGGAAATCAAATTCACGAGGCGTACCCCAACGACGGACTTCAGGATTATCGCGTTCATCACGACCGACCGGGACAGACTCATGGGGAAGATTTGGCACACTCATCAACAATTCGTCCAAATTGCGACGAATTTGAGCCAAGCGTTCTTCAAGCTCCGAGAGCTTTTCCGGAATTGCAGCGGCTTCAGCCATCAAATCAGCAGCCTCACCACCTGCTTTTTTGGCTGCACCGATTTGCTTAGACAATGTGTTGCGCAA
>USCE01000052.1 GCA_900553105.1 uncultured Sutterella sp. | reverse complement strand
AGATAGGCTCCGGTCTCGTGGGCTCGGAGATGTGTATAAGAGACAGGTATATGGTGCGCTCGGGTGGCGTCGATGTCAATCTCAAGTATCGATTTACAAAGCCCCAGGGGGCAGATTCTGCTCAGCTGAGAATGTTGATTAATAATTTCTTGGCAGAGTCGGCGAATTTGCCTACGCGAACAGCGATTGGTGAACAACTTTGGCATTTGCCCTCGATAAACGGTCCTTTGGCCACTTCTGCCTTGGAACCCGCTGCACTGGCTTCGTTAAACGATTTGAGTTTTCAGATAGGTTACTACCGTGAACTCAATGAAGGTACGCCTGACAATTGTAAATCGGTTGTGCTGTTGCCCCATCAAATCGAAATTGATCCGAGCTCCAGCATAACACTCGAAGGTGTATACCATTTCGCGCAGTTGCCGAATTTGGCACTTTTTACGCAAAGCGGCTATCCCTTCTCGCAGTATGCTGATTTATCCGAAACGGTGGCTGTCATTGCTGAAGATGCACCCGCTGAGAAAGTTACGACATTATTGAATACAGTGGGCCGTATTGCATCGGTTACCGGTGCAGTAGCCACACATTTAACCGTCACAAGCAAAGTGCAACAAAGCGAACTTAGCGATAAAGACGTACTATTGATTGCCGAGATGCCTTTGACTTTACCGGACTTCAAGCAACCTAACGCTGAGGATCTGTACCAAGCTTTGCAATCCGTTATTTCAGGGCAAAAGACTTCCGATGAAGGCAGTATTCTTTTTAGCCCGCAGGCTGGCGTGGGCGCTATTGTCTCAATGCAATCGCCGTTCGATAACGACAAAACCATCGTTGCACTTTTAAGTGAAGGGCACTCGGGCAGTTTCCTATTAAATCAAAAACTCCAGAACCCCAATGCACTTTTCTCGGCCTCGGGTTCTGTCAGTATCGTGCAAGAGGATTCTGTTTTAAGTTTCGACGTCGGTGAACGATACACTGTCGGCTTTTTACCGTGGTATCACCGTGTTTGGCAAAGTCTTAGCAATTCACCTTTGATTTTGGCGCTTTGTACTTTGATTTGTGCAGTACTTGTTGGTGGAAGCATCTTCTACTTCATGCGCTTGTGGGTGAAAGGACGTTCTCGATGATGAAAAAAATAGTAATGACGATGGCGCTGGCCATGAACCTGTTCTCAGGGGCTTATGCTTGGGAGTTATGGGACGATTTTCGTGCCGTTAGCATGGAAGACGGTCGAGTGGTTGATTACAGCGATAAACGTGTTGTTACCACATCTGAAGGCCAGTCTTACGCGATGTTTTTTGCTTTAGTTGCCGGTGACAAGCAAACGTTTGAAGAGTTGCTAAATTGGACAGAAGATAATTTGGCTGGCGGTGACATTGGGAAAAACTATCCTGCTTGGCTTTGGGGCAAAGAAGGGGATACGTGGATGGTAATTGACGACAACAATGCCGTGGACTCTGACATGTGGATCGCCTATTGTTTGCTTGAAGCTGGTCGCTTGTGGGATACACCCGAGTACATTGAAAAAGCACATCAGATGCTGGGCTTGTTGCGTACACAAGTTCGCGACATTGAAAATTTAGGCAAGGTATTACTGCCGGGACGCTTCGGTTTTGAAACGGATACAGAAGTTAAGCTTAATCCGAGCTACTACCCGCTATTTTTAATTAAACGTTTTGCCGCCGAAGATGCCTATTGGAATGATGTGTACGAAGGATCGGCCCGCATGTTGATTCGTTCGGCTCCAGCAGGCATTGTCCCTGATTGGGTCAACTTTACGAAAAAAGGAGAGTTGGTTCAAAACATGTCAATCGATAACACAATCGGCAGCTACAACGCTATTCGAGTTTATCTTTGGGCCGCTATGCTCTCGCCCAAAGATCCCGTGTATCGTCAGTTGAAAGCGCGGTTTGAACCGATGGTGAGGTTGACGCAGGCCTTAAATATGCCGCCCGAAAAAGTGGATGTGTACACTTTGGCTGTTAATCAACCGGCCTGGGATGGCTTCGGTGCTTGCTTAATGGAATTAGTGGGGCCCGGAAAGACACGCGATATGATTCGCACGGTTTTGAAATCCACCCCGATAAAGAAAGAAAATTACTACCGAAACGTTTTGGCTTTGTACGGTTTGGGGTTTGATGAAAAGCTCTTTGCGTTTGATGAGAACGGCTTTTTGTATTTCCCAAACGTCACAGCAAAATAGTCCTGTAGTGTAGGAACCATAAATGCACAACTTGCAAAAAGAAAAATTAGGGCGATTTTTTTGGACTGGTTTGGGTCTATGGAACGTGTACTTCATTTTGAAGTTTATCATGTTCCAGTATGGCTACATTACGTTTGAGCCGCTGTATAACGCCGTATTGCTTCTGTTCATTTTATTGCCGATTGCCAGCAAGAAAGTACGTGTTCTTCGTACTTTAATTGCGCTCGTATTGGGAGCCGTGCTGTTTTACGCTGAAAGTTGGTTGCCGGGGATTGAAAGTATTGTCGGCAATGCCAACGCCATTGCTGGATTTTCTGCCACTTACGTCCTTCAGTTGATTTGGGATTTTATCAATTTCAAAATGGTGGCATTGGTCTTGTGCGTACTTTTTGCTTACCTGTTGTTAAGCAATTGGATTCGTATCTCGTTTTTTACGATCGGCTATTTCTTATTCATGCTGATTTACCCGCACTACGTACAATGGCAAAAGACGCCCGAGCCGGCTCAAGCGCCCCTTGAAGTGGCACAAATGACAGCTCCGAGCCAGGTCTCTGCGCCGACTACGCAACCTGTTGCTGCTGATGGTGCTGCAACTAGCGACACGATTGAGCAGTGGTATCAAGCATTTTTGCAATATGAATCATCCCGCAGAGCGCAAATCCCGCAGGGGATTGCAACCAAGGACACGCCGTTTGACATCATTTTGCTTAATGTGTGTTCATTATCGGATGATGATTTACAGGCCGTGAATTTGGCACAGCATCCTGTTTTCAATCGTTTTAATATTCGTTTCGATCACTTCAACTCTGCTACCGCCTATTCAGGCCCGGCAACGCTTCGTTTGTTAAATGCTGCCTGTGGTCAGAGTGATCACAACACACTTTACGATCAACGACGTCCAGAGTGCGAGATCATGAATCGTTTCGGCCAACTCGGGTACTCGCAACACTTATTCCTTGACCACGCCGGTCAATATGACAATTATCTTCAAGTGTTGAGAGACAAAGCAGGGTTAAATGCCGTACACGAGACGGCTAATAAAAAGTTGCCCGTACACTATTTAGCTTTTGATGATGAGCCGATTTCAGATGATTTGGCAGTAATGCGCTATTGGAAGGAAGTGGTTTCATCGCAAAAGGGGAACTTGCGAACATTCTCACTGTTTAACTTTATTGCATTGCATGACGGCAATCGTCTGCCGCGCAATACGACTTGGGAGCCGTTTAAGCCTAGAGCTCAGGTGTTCTTAGATGATTTAAACACTTTTATGGGAGAGCTCGAGAAGTCTGGGCGTAAGGTTATGTTGGTTTTGGTGCCCGAACACGGAGCGGCCGTTCGCGGTGATCGCGTCCAGCCAGACCGTTTGCGCGATATCCCGAGTATGCGTATCACGCAAGTGCCGGTGATGGTGAAATTTTTCGGTATCAAGGGCCTGCCTCAAGAGCAAATTCACGTTTCAGGAAACACAAGTTACCTAGCGTTGGCCAGTTTGATGGGACGAGTTTTGGAGCATAATTATTTCGGAGCCGAAGGCGGTGCCGTGCCATTGGCTGATTTGGTCCGGGATCTTCCGCAGACTAATCCTGTCAGTGAAAATGCCCAATCGATTGTTTTGACTTACCGAGATAATGATTATGTGCGACGTCAAAACGGTCAGTGGGTGTTGTATCCGAAGGAACGTTAATATTTAATGCTCGCAGTCTCAGAGTTTCGATATTGTCCGAAATGCGCTACTGAATTGATCAGTCGCATTCCGTCGGGGGACAATCGTTTGCGTAACGAGTGTCCTGCCTGCGGATTTGTGCACTACATTAATCCGATTCCTGTTGTCGGGACGGTGGCTGTTTGTGACGGCAAAATTTTGCTTTGTCGTCGTGCGATTGAACCTCGGCGCGGCTACTGGACCTTGCCGGCAGGCTTTATGGAAGCGCACGAGACGTTAGCCGAGGGAGCATTTAGAGAAACGATTGAGGAGACGGGTGAGGCGGTTCGTATTGGGTCGTTGTTTTGTATTGTAGATGTGCCGCCGGCCAATCAGATTCATTTTTTCTTCCTAGCAAACTTTGACAAACTGGAGGCGTCGCCGGGACAGGAAACCCTCGAACAAAAACTTTTTGCTCCGCAAGATATTCCTTGGGGTGAAATCAGCTTTGAGACGGTTGAAGTCGCGCTTAAATGCTACCTGCAGGATATGCATACCGGGCAAACACGCTTGCACCGCAAGTGCCTTCGAGACTAAGAACGAGCTCTGCTTTTTGCCATCGTGTACAATTTCCGTTATCTTGGATTTTTAGCGACTCAAGTTCGCTGATTTTGAACTCAAAGAGAAAAATTATGCTCTACTCCATCGCTCGCAAATTCTTGTTTTCACTCGATCCTGAAACTGCTCACCATATCACCATGGCTAATCTTGATTGGGCGGTAAACCTTGGGGTTACGAAGTTGGTGACTCGTGATCCGGTGGAAGATCCGATTGAAGTAATGGGATTGCGGTTCCCCAATGTTATCGGTTTGGCTGCCGGGATGGATAAAAACGGTGAACGCGTCAGCGCGTTCGGCGGACTTGGTTTCGGCCATGTTGAGATTGGAACGATTACACCCAAAGCACAACCAGGTAACCCAAAACCGCGCCTTTTCCGTGTCATTCCGGCTGAAGGCGTGATCAATCGCATGGGCTTTAACAATCACGGCGTAGACGAAGTGCTCAAGCACTTGCGCAGTGCGGCCGCTTTCCGCAGTCGTGGTGGCATCCTTGGGATCAATATTGGCAAAAATGCGGTCACTCCGATTGAAAATGCAGTTGATGATTATTTGATTTGTCTGCGTAAGGTTTATAACCACACCGATTACATTGCGATCAACATTTCTTCTCCCAACACGAAAAATTTGCGTTCTTTGCAAGCGGACAATGAACTCGAAAAGCTTTTGTCTGCGATAACGGATGAGCGCAAGCGCTTAGTGGATGAAAACAATGGGAAGTATGTTCCGGTTGCGCTGAAGGTTGCTCCTGATTTGCCCAATGATGACATTTTGCGCATTTCCGACCAGTTGGTTCATTATGGTATTGATGCCATTATTGCGACCAACACGACTATTGCGCGAGACGCCATCCAAGGCTTGCCCAACTGCAATGAAACGGGCGGTTTGTCTGGTAAACCGTTGCGCGAACGCTCGACGGAAGTCGTCGATTTACTTTATCGTCACTTACAGGAAACGATGCCGATTATCGCATCGGGCGGTGTGATGACAGGCGAAGATGCTGTTGAGAAAATGCAAGCCGGTGCTAAGCTTGTGCAACTTTACACGGGCTTTATCTTCAAGGGACCGGTGCTTGTTCCGGATTGCGTGGATGCTGTGGCTGCCTGGCGCAAGACGCAGACAGGCCCGGTTGCCTCGCTTCGTCCCTGATCTTCTCGGAGTCGATTCTTCTGAACAAAAAAAGGCCTTTTGGCCTTTTTTTTGTGTCCATAACATTTCGTTTTACTTTTTTGACAGCCAAGTTGTCCCTAACGTGCTATTGTCAAAGTTAATAAATGATTTCACTCAGGGGGCAGAGATGTTAAAGAAGGTCTTTATTGCCATTGTGGGCCTTGCGGTCGTTGCTGTTGTAGGGGTGTGGGTTGCTGTTGCCTATTTTTTGGACAGTGCTACGATTGCAGAAGGTCTAAAAAAAGAGGCTGCTACGCGACTCAATCGTGAACTTAACTTTGATGGTCAAATCGGTATCAAAGTTTTCCCGAAGGTTCAAATTGTATTGCCAGCAACGACACTATCATTTGAAGGTCGTCAAGAGCCCCAATTTACATTGCAAGGCGCAGAAGTCGGTGTGGCAGTGTTGCCGTTGCTAACGGGGGATGTGCAGTTTGATGCTGTGCGAATTAACGGCCTAAAGGGCGAAGTTAATGCCGCACGGTTTATTGATCAATCACGACAATCTCAAGTTCAAGAAGCTACTACAGAGGAGAAAACGGCTGAGGCATCGGGCGGTTTTATTAAAAATCTTGAAGTGGCTAGCGTTGAAATCGTCGATAGTTCGCTCACGGTTTACGGTCTTCAAGACAAGAAGATCTACTCGGTTAGTCAGTTGAATCTGACAACGGGACAACTCGGTTTGAGTGGTTCGACGAACGTGGACCTGAGTACCAATTTTGAAGAGAAAACACAACCGATTCAGGGTCATCTCGATTTCAAAGGGGTGGCAGACTATGACATTAAGTCAATGAAGGTGTTGTTGCGAGATGTGCAAAGCTCTGTGACAGTTAAGCAAGACGGCACCAATCTTGCTGCAACGATTAATGTGGATTCACTGTCAAGCCGGGATGCAGCATTTGCCGCACACGGATTAAAACTTAACGTTAAACTCAATGACACAATGCAAGCTAACGCAACGGTTAAGAGCGCAAGTTACAGTGCCGAAGGTGCGGTCAGTCTTGATGACGTTACTTTAGCGGTCAAGCAAGCTGGCGGTGTGTCCGCTTCTGCGACATTGGGATTAACCGGAAGTGTCGCACCGCTATCGTTGAAGACCAAAGCTCTCAAAGGGGAAGCTCAAATCGCTGTTAATAACGCAGTTACCAAGATTCCTTTCAGCGGTGAAGCTTCAATGGCCGAGCCTGAAAAGATTGTTTTAAGTCTGAACGGTAAACTCGATAATGAAACCTTTGCAATCGCATTGCAAGCTGCTGGTTTTAGTAAACCCATGGTGACAGGATCGGTTCGTTTAAACGGTATTAATGTCAGTAAATGGGTTGCAACACCTTCTCAAAAGAAAACGGCCGAAAATACTTTCCGTGTCATTCAAGACGCCGTGGCAAGTGGACTTGAACATATTAAGGCTTTGGATGCGTTTAATTCCAACGTCAATGTCGCAATTAACAAAGTTCAGTACGAACAACTTACCATCTCCAATGTAGGCACGAATATTCGAGTCAACAATGGCACATTGAACTTAAACAATGTAAAGGCGCAACTTTGCAGTGGCAACATCAGCGCCAGTGTTGCTTTAACAGCCGCACAACGCTGGAATGCCAATTTGAACGCTTCTGCTATTCGTACAGAATGTGTGCTTGAAGGTTTGGGGCAAAAACCGATGCTCACTGGAGCGCTTGTTGCTTCAGCAAAATTAAACGGTACGGGCATCGACGAATTGGCGTTAAAGAAAGCTTCCGCCGGAAACATGGCGATCAAAGTCAACAACGCTGTGTTGCGCGGTATTTCACTTGAAAAGGTCGCCAAGGTTGTTCGAGATGGTCGCCAAAGTGCCGTCAATTTCAGCGAAAATGACACAACGAGTTTTAGCTCGATGAGCGGGAATGCAACTTTGAGAGATGGTGTACTTAGCGTCACATCACTGCAGGCAACAAGTTCATTGGCGCAGATCAAAGGTGGTGTTAACCTCGGTTTGATGGACAATTCAATTGGGGGCACAGTTTCCGCAGTGTTGGCTACTTCAAAAGACGGTCGCCGGGTAACGGTGCCGATTAAATTGTCTGGTACATTAGATGCTCCGCAGTACGGAGTGGATGTGGCCGAAGCGATTAAAGCCAATGCGCAAGAAGCTGTTATGGAAGCAACCAAGCGTGTCATTAAAGATGAAAAAGCTCAAAAGCTCATAGAGGGCTTGGGAAGCTTACTCAAACGCTAAGGCGTAGCGTGACCTAAGATTTGACCGGAGCGTTGTTTTAACGTTTCGGTCTTTTTTTGGGCAAGATTCTGCCAAAAGCCAGATTTAAAAATTCCTCTTGACAAATTCAGAAAGAGGGTTAAAATACGCAATCCGTTGCTCAGTTGAGCGT
>USCE01000051.1 GCA_900553105.1 uncultured Sutterella sp. | reverse complement strand
GAGATGTGTATAAGAGACAGTCGCATGACGGCTCGCGCCACCGACGTATTTTTTAATTCTTCGACCGCTGTCCTTCTTTCAGCCTCATCGGTAATAGGCTCCCAGCGGTTCTTTTTAGCCTCTTCTTCGCGCGCCTTTTGTTGTTCACGGCGTTGACGACGGCGTTCCTGGGCAATTGTACGGTTTTTCGGCGTCTTTAATTCGATATTAAACTGCATCCGATGACCGAAAAGCGAGTCCACAATACGTTGCATCCCCAACATGGCCTCAACATTTTTGAG
Organism: uncultured Sutterella sp.; assembly: GCA_900553105.1. Classification (GTDB taxonomy): domain Bacteria; phylum Pseudomonadota; class Gammaproteobacteria; order Burkholderiales; family Burkholderiaceae_F; genus Aphodousia. Next base: position 7,752 of record USCE01000051.1, on the reverse strand, counting down.
TCGATTTTCATAAAAGGGATCCAAATGCAACGTGATGACATTGCCTTCAATGGACACGCACTCACTTCGCTCAATAATATCGCGAGCAAAACTGGCCGGATGTGTCACTTTTAATTTTTCATACCAAAGGCGACCTGCGGGCGTAAATTCGGGAATCTGCTCATCGGCATCGGCGTAATCGTACTCGTAACCCAACTCGTTACCATCGTCTTCTGCGCTCTCTTCGACAACGTCAGAGGCGTGATACTCATAATCATCAGGCACGCCGAAATCATTGAACTCCGCATTAACGCTGTCGTCGTAATCGTTGAATTGATCAACGTACGGGATATCGTCTTCATAAGCGGCCACTTCATCGGACTTAGACTCAGAAATGTCAACTTCAGCTTTGACTTGCTCGACTAAGGGTTGGGCTTGCTCGTTTTGGGCTTCAGCCGAGGGCAAGCTTTGCTTACCCTCATGCGACTCCCCCACGGGATCATCCTCCCAAGGAGCCGGTTCAAGAACCTTTTTCGGTTCCGCAACAACTTTCTTCTTCTCGGGCTCGACGGGCTTCGTTACAGGAGCCGGAGTAACTGAATCGGTGGGTGTTGCTATCGTGGTCGCTGTTTGCGTCGGCATCTGTGCGCGCTTTGGTAATTGCACGTTGCCGCTGCCTGCCGGCTTAAAGGCCACCATGCGTAAAAGCGCCATGGTAAAGCCAGCATACTCATCGGGCGCCAAGTCCATATCGGCTCGCGCATTCAGAGCAATTTGGTAATACAGCTGTACTTCCTGCGGTGTGAACGTGCGCGCCAGCGCGAGCACCGCTTCACGGTCCATGTCGTCACCGGCCAGACTTGCCGCATCAAACTGCGCTAACGCGATGCGATGCAAAAGCGAGGCTAAATCGCGAATCGCTTGCGTAAAGGACAAACTGCGCTGAGCCATTTGATCGGCCACCGCCATCATGTCGTGCACGTTGCCGCGGGCAAGATTGCCCAGCAATTGCAAAAGCACGTCGCTATCCATCATGCCCAGCATCTCGCGCACGCTCTCAAGCGTGATGGGCTTACCGCCAGCAAACGCAATGGCCTGATCCAAAAGACTCAAACCGTCACGCATGGAGCCGCGGGCGCCGACCCCTAAAAGCTTGAGCGCAGCAGGCTCGGCCTGAAGTTTTTCTTTCTGAAGAATATGCGCCATGTGGTCGGCCACGGTTTGCGGCGAAACATTGCGCAAATTAAATTGCAAACAACGAGAAAGCACCGTGACGGGAACTTTTTGAGGATCGGTCGTTGCCAAAATAAACTTTACATACTCTGGCGGCTCTTCAAGCGTTTTGAGCATGGCATTAAAGGCGTGCGAAGTCAACTGATGGACTTCGTCGATCATGTAGACCTTGTAGCGGGCATTAGTCGGGGCGTACATCGCCTGCTCAAGCAGTGCCGTCATTTCCTCCACAGAGCGATTACTGGCCGCGTCCATTTCGATGTAATCAATAAAGCGACCTTCGTCGATTGCACGACACGCTTCACAAACACCGCACGGGTGATCCGTCACACCGCCTTTGCCGTCAGGGCCTAAGCAATTTAAGCTCTTGGCTAAAATTCTGGACAACGTTGTCTTACCGACACCTCGGGTGCCCGTAAACAAATAGGCATGGTGAAGGCGATTTTCGCGCAAAGCATGTGTGAGCGCTTGTACCACGGGCTCTTGCCCGATCACGCTCTCAAAATCATGCGGGCGCCACTTACGCGCCAAAACCTGTGAGGCCATAATCAATCTTCCCCTGTTTGCGCCAAACGCTGCAACGCATCACCGGCGACTCGGCAAAGGCGCCAATCTTCCATAATTTGCGCACCAATCTTTTTATAAAACCCAATGGCCGGTTTATTCCATTCCAAAACCACCCATTCAAAACGGCCGCAACCGTTTTTGGCCGCTTCACGCGCCAAATATTGAATCAAGGCCTTGCCGTATCCCTTGCCACGATACTCGGGTTCAATATAAAGATCCTCGAGATAAAGCCCACGGCGGGTCAAAAAGGTGGAGAAATTAAAGAAATAGAGCGCAAAGCCGACCGGCGTTTCATCTTCGTAAGCAATCGCAGCACGGACGATGGCATTGTCTCCGAAGAGCTCTCGTCTGACATCGTCTTCGGTACCGACTACCTCAGAGAGTAACTTCTCGTAGTCAGCCAAACGGCGAATAAAATGCATCACAAGAGCACAGTCATCTGGCGTTGCCGGTCGAATTTCAAAATGGGGCATGGGATAACTCATTGATAAATTCCAAACGTACTAAGTTTAGCGAAAAATTGCTTTAGGTTTTGCGTACCCATATCACCGAAATGCAATTTGCGAAAGAACCCAAACGGCAATCCCCAAGAAAAAGAGCCCTGCAATCACGTTAATGATTCGCAAAATGCTCGGGCTGGCTAAACGATCCCTGAAATGAGCCGCCATTACGCAATAAGCACCGTGAATCACCGCAACCAAAACTCCATAAGTCACGCTCATGATGGCAACTTGCCAAGCGAAAGATTTCGAGGGATCAATAAATTGTGGAAATACGGACGTGAAATTCAGAATCAGCTGAGGATTACTTAACTGAAGGAAAAAAGCCTGAACCCAAAGCACACTAACTGAGGCAGAAGATATTTTGGCAGAGCTTTGGCTAAGCGCTTGGATATTTACGGTCTTGGCACACAAAAACCGAATCCCCAGATAAGTCATAAAGGCTGCACCGAGCATTTTGACCACATTGAAGGCCGCAGGAGACGCTGCAATGACGAGCCCTAATGCGCTTGATGCAGCCGCAGCCATCACCACGGTTCCCACTACAGTGCCCGCTACTGCAAAAAATGATGCACGTAATCCGTAATTGACAGCCGTTGTCAGCGCAAATAGGAGGGATGCTTGCCGGTTTTGTTCTCATATTGCTCCTTGGCCCAACTCAATCCTTTGTTGTAGACGAAGCGACAGCAACCGGCAAAGCGCGACATCTGGCGGGCTTGCCGACCGTTGGGTTTGAGCTTGAAGAGAAAACCTTGACGCAACAACATGAGACATGATTTTACGGCAAATTGGAAGCAATTTTGGCCTAAAATAACCCCCAGATAGCCAATTGACATTGGCGTTCCTTATATCCCCGCCATTAATGGCGAGGCTTTACGGAACTTGTGGTAAAGAAACGCCGAGAGTTTGTTCTATCGGAAATTTCTTCCTTAAAAATGGTTCGAAAAGCTTGGCAACCCGATATTCGTAGCTGCTTACAAACATCAACGCATCATAATTTGACGCATTTCTTTCTACCCTATCTTCAATGTCAGAATGTTCACGCTTATTCGTTAGTGAGATCAGCCTGACAAACAGCTTGGTTCACTCCTTATCAACTGAAAAATTATGAGTCAAACTCATCAGGTGAAAACCTATGAAAAAATATCCGTACTGCCTCTACGTTTTTAAAAGTACGTTCAACGCAGGGCCTGATCTTTTAAAAACAATCCGCCGCGCCAAGCCCGAAGACACTGACTGGTACCAAAAAACTCAGATTGCCGACGTCAGCGGTTACGGTCCGCAGCTTTTTGAGTACAGTCTGAAAAAACGTTGGCCCGAAACCGATAAAGAACGCAAAAGAATTCGTTTGGGCAGAGTATTGGAACTTAAAAACGGCACCAAGATTCTCTTTCACAAAACAAGCAACTGGCGAATCGAATTTTTAGACGAAACCGGTGAAGTGATTGACCGTTGCAAAAGAAATGACCGCTTTGAGACAAAACTTCTGAAAATCACACAATTCATTGAAGCCGCCTATCCTCATTACCAAGAAAGCAACACGGCCGAGCGAATCGCCGCCACGCTTTTGGGCGGATTCGGCAAAGTCTGGCTTGAGTTTGTGGATATCAGCAAAAAGTCTTTGGAGCCTCTGTGCGATCAACATGAAACTCCGGCGCTTTTTTGGGATCTGCAATACCGTTTGTTCATCTACGACGAAGAGTTGCCGTATTACACCAATAAAGACACGAGCATCTGCTACAGAGTTTTTTCTCAATACACTTTTGACTGGGATTACTTCCAAAATCAAGCAAACGGCAACTGGCTCTACCTACATTGCCACAAGCGCGATACCAATCTCAAATTAAAAAAAATGACCGGAGCCAATTCTTTGGATATGGCCTCCATCGGTGCGTTGGAAGTCATTTTTAAAGCGCCGACCGACGACATGGACGATCATTGCTGGAAAAACCTTAACGCTGAGCCTGATTTCGTTTAGCATATAGTGCTAAAGGAGAAGGCACTATGGCAAGAACCAGTAAGGGAATTTCTCAGGCGTTGATTTACTTGGAAATTATCAAACGCCTTCCGAGACACTACATCACGTCAACGGAAATTATGTAAAGCCTGGAAGCGGCCGGCATCAAAATCGAGACGCTGACGCTGCAGCGTTATCTCAAAGAACTCGCCGAAGCTGAAAACAGTCCCATTGAGCGCGACACCCGCTCTCGTCCCTTCGGCTACAGACTGGCGACAACCGGTGAGGCATTTAATTTTCTGGCCCCTTCCCATACCGAGTCTCTTTTGCTAAAGCTCGTGCAGGAGTATTTGAAATTTCAGCTGCCGGGCAGAATCGCCAAAACATTGGATCCTTTCTTCAGAGCCGCTCAAGAGCAATTTGACACGCCGTTGGGACACGTGACGAAGGAGCGCCATTGGCTCGATAAGGTCGCCTTTGTCTCGGATACTCTTCCCCGTATTCCGCCTAAAGTCTTACCCAGAATTTTTGAAGATGTCACTAACGCCCTATACGAAGAAAAAAAGATTTGGCTTCGGTACCGAAACGCCAGTGACAAGGTCATTGAAGCTGTGGTAAGCCCCCTGGGAATGGTTCAGCAAGACGGTCGCCTTTACCTCGTGTGCCAATTTGACGGTCACGACAATGTTCGTCATTTAGCCTTGCACCGATTTGAATCCGTCAAACAACTCACGGATAACGTCCAGGTAAAACGTGGTTTTAAAGTGAAGGACTACATTAAGTCCAAACACTTTAATTACACAGGCGACGAAACCCGAACGATTCATTTGATTTTGGATTTCAAGAACCCCAACAGCAAAATGTATTGGGAAGAGTCGCCGCTTAATAAAACGCAGACCATTACAGAACCCGAACCCGGGTTATTCCGGCTTGAAGCAGATATTATCGACAGCATGCTGCTCGATGCCTGGATTAAAACTTGGGAAGAGGCGGCGCAAATTACCCGTGTCGTTAAAGAAAAACTGCCCGACTTGAGGAAGTAGTTTTCTTTCGATCCATGCCGCTCGTCGTAATTAGAGGCGAGCGGCTAATTTTTCGGCAAAGCGTTCAGACAAGACAAACGTTAAGCTCATCGAGGCGCGGGTCATTCCAAGGTACAGCAACGAAGCCGCCGTATCGTCGAACTCTTCAAAATCGACTTCGGTCAGTATCACGCATGGCGCCTGCAGTCCTTTAAAGCGCCTAACGGTGTCATTAAACAACGACCCGTCACTGAAAAGCTGTCTGCCGTTTTTAAATTCAGAAAGGGGCTGTTTCAAGGTGTATTTCTTGCTGCCCAACGTCGGAGAGCAAAGGATATCGGAAGAGTGCAAACCTTTCAGGCTCAAAACAGCGATCTGGTCATCGGCAAAACCCGCTTCGCGTGCCTCATTAACCGCCGCTCGGGTTTCTTTCAATAGCGATGCCGGTCCGCTATAGGTGCGAAAAGCCGGCACCTCGCCTTCGTAAGGACTCTGTGAGACAATCGATCCACTGACAAGACCCAGTTCATTGATAACGCGGGCAATGTTTTTCGGACACGGGCGGTTTCATCCGACGTGATTTTGACAGACTCGGAAAATTCCACCCGATTCCCTTTTGCGAAATTGGGATCGGACAAAACGTAGAAGGTTCCGGTCTCTGAAAGTGCGTTTGTCAGCGCCGCCACCCTGTCAGACTTGAGATCCTGAGCGTCATCGACCACGATGCAATCGATTCCGTAATCCTGCTCTTGAAGTGAGTGAACAAAGTCTTGCGTCACTTTATCGAAAAATTCACTCAACTGATGTGGTTCGATATCCGCCGGATTTTTTGCCCGCGTTTTCTCAATCGCGAGCTCATGAAACGTGCCGATGAAATCCACTTGCTGGTTAATGGGATGGTTTTGCAGGCGCTCAACAATATTGCGAGTGGAATTGATATACCACGCCGAGCGTTTTCCGCGAACGGCTTTTTCCAAGAGCGCCAAAGCCAACTGCGTCTTTCCCGCGCCGGCGGGCGCCATCACCTCCACCACCGCAATGGGTGAGTCGATCCGAGGAACCCAAGTGCCGAGTCCCGAGGATAACTCTCGAGTGCGCACATCCAACGTCTCAGAAATAGAACTTAAACTTTGACGGACAACACAGTGGTTTTGCAGGAATTCAACAATCTGCGCCTTGGGGATATCTACCGCTCGTACCAATCGATCACAATCACGAATGATTCGGCACAAATCGGCGAACCTGTCGCAGTCAATCACTCGATTGCGATCAATACCGATGCCATCGCCTTCCAAGTGACCGGTCGGAAGCACTAAAAACGAACGAATTGTCAGATTCTTACCTAGGGCTGTCAGGCGAGAGCGGGCAATCGCGCTTTGTTTTCCCAACTGTTTAGCCACATCGGTTTGCTTGCCGTTTGAGTAGTCCCGAACAATCCGACCGCGCTCATCGGCTTGAAGGTCCCCGGCTTTCACCTCCAAAACAACGATCACACCGGTCGGAGTCACAACAACGGTATCGAGCTCTGAATTCCGATCTCTGTCGGCAATATCCACATTGGCAATGACACTGAATTCCGCGGGCAGCTCTTTGAGTTTGCACGCAACCATCGCCTCGGCCACATCGCCGTATTTTGCTTTGACTTCCATCATATAGTCTCTCCGGCAGCGGAGCTTTTCAAGCGCCTTAATCCATCTTAAAGTGATGTGTTTCGCCTTATCCTTCGTATTGAAACTAAAGGAAAACTTCTTCAACGATACCACAGGAATAAAGTCATGATTAACTTTATTGTGCTTGACTTCGGGGAATACAAAGTAGACCTCTATGACGAGGGCGAATTCATCGAACACTTTGACGCCGACCCCATGGATCCGGCCGATTACGACCGAGCGGAAGACCGAATTATTGAGCTTGTCGAAATCAACGGCTATGACATCGCCTGGAGCCGTGAAGATGCAGTCAGCAAAGTGCTCGAAGAAATCGAGTTGCTCGCTATTGAGGATGGCGATGATGACGACGAAAAGCTCATCGGTATGGCGAAAATGCTTATTCAAATCGCAGAAGGCCGCGGATGGGATCGCATCATCGAACGCAATACGCCATACGATTACGGCGAAACTGTCGACTTTGATTTATAGCTCAGTTTAAACGTCATAAATTGAAACTCCTGTTTTTATCCTCTGGGATATGACAGGAGTTTTTTATGACTAAAAAGCATTCACGTTTCCCCACTTCTGAATTCAAGGCCAATGAACTGTATGAGTCGGGTTTTCTCTGGTACAAAGGCAAGCCGGTCGCTTTTATCAATAATCATTTTGCCGTGCAGCTACTGCTTCCCGTCGACCTTCTTTCGCGCTATCCCCACTACTCCGCCTCCTTTAACGGATTTATCGAGATTTCCTCCTCAATTGTCTGGATGGCCCCTGTTTTTGTAATGAATCTGATTCTGTCTCTTATACACATCTCCGAGCCCACGAGACCGGAGCCTATCTCG
>USCE01000050.1 GCA_900553105.1 uncultured Sutterella sp. | reverse complement strand
CGAGATAGGCTCCGGTCTCGTGGGCTCGGAGATGTGTATAAGAGACAGATCCAATGCGCTGGTCGCTTCATCCAAAAGCAAAATCGGAGCGTTTTTCAGCAAAGCGCGAGCAATGGAGATGCGCTGACGTTGACCACCCGAAAGTTTTGCGCCGCCTTCGCCTACTCGCGTATTAAAGCCTTCAGGCAACGACTCAATAAAAGGCAAGAGGTATGCCGCTTCAGCCGCACGACGAATATCCTCATCGGAGACCTTATCACGGCAACCGTACGCAATATTGGCCGAAATCGTGTCATCAAAAAGAATCACATCTTGGCTAACCAATGCGATTTGAGAGCGCAAACTCTTTAATGTGAGATCCTTTTGACTGATGCCGTCAATCAAAATATCGCCCGAGGTCATATCCCAGAAACGCGGAATAAGATTAATGAGCGTAGTCTTTCCCGAGCCCGAAGCGCCGACCAAAGCAATCGTTTCGCCGGGCTTGACTTCAAGGCAGAAGTTTTCGAGCGCAGGGGTGTTGGCCCCATCGTAGACATGAGTAACGTTACGGAAACTAACAGCACCCGTAGCGCGCTCAATCGTCTTAGTACCGGTATCGGCTTCAGGCGCCTCATCGATCATCTTAAAGACACTTTCCGAGGCAGCCGACATCGTCGCTACAGTCCCGTTTAAAGAAGACAGATGGCGAATCGGTTGCATCAATAAAAGCATGGCCGACAAGTACGTCGTAAATTCCCCCATGGAGAGCATACCGCGTTGGGCTTGCAAGAGCGCAAACACCACTACGACTGAAACGCCCATCATGGTTACTAATTGCGTCAGGGGAGTGCCGGCCGTTTTCACCGCTCGCATACGAACGGACAAGCGCGCCAACTTTTTGTTGATCTCGCCAAAGCGACCGTTTTCATATTCGTATGCATCATAAACTTTGAGTACTCGCTGACCTTCGTAGGCTTCCTGAATCGCCACACTCATTTCACCCATCGTATTTTGAGATCCCAGCGTTAAACGCTTTACCGTTTTACTGATCCACTTCAAAATCAAGAACAAAAAAGGCGAGATCACCAAAGTAACCACGGTTAACAGCCAATTGTGATAAATCAAAATGACCGTCAGAGCCACAATTTGCAAAGAGTCACGAATCATCACCGTCAGAAGTTCGGCAGCAGACCCCAGAGCTCCGGAAGCTTCATTGACAAACTTCGAGACAATTTTGCCAGACAGATAGCGCTGATAGGTCTGTGAAGACCAATTGATCATTTGTCCAAACATCTGAGATCGGATCGTGATAAGCACATCTTGAGAAACTTTCAACAGGATGTAATTGGACAAATACTGCGTACCGCTGTGCAAAAGCGTAATTCCGATCAACCCGATCGGCGTCCACCACACAATGACCGGATTGTGTTCATAGAACCCCATATCGGTTAATTTACCCAATAAGACCGCAATCAAAGACGAACTCGAAGAGCCGATTACCATGAACACGATCGCCCAAATAATTTTTTTGGTGTACGGCGGCAGGTAACCCATCAGACGTCTGACGTATTGGTCACGGAAAAAAGGCAATTTATTAACGATGCTCATTGCAGTCTTGTACTAAAAAAGTTTGCTTTCATTTTAACGGGAGGATTTCTTTGGCGCCCGTTTCACGCTGTTAGCTTGTGTAACACGCTTACGTTCACGCTTTTTTGACTCGACAACGCCCACGTATCCTTTCTCGTAGACCTCTTTCTTCGAGGCAAATTTACGTCCCCCTTTATTTGCACCGATCCCGGCCTTGGCTTTAGGCGCATTGGCATTTATTCGACGCACGGGACTTTTAACGGGCATTGAGTCGTTCTCTTGAACCGGTGCAACAACACCAGCACTCAAATTGCCGGCTTTCAAATCCTCTATCCAACCTGCAACCCACTGCTCGGACAAACGCATTTTGGCGCCGCGAGGTAAGTCTTTGGGCAAAAGCACCGCTCCGAACCGAACACGGATCAAACGCGACACCGTCAACCCTACAGCCTGGAATACTCGACGCACTTCGCGGTTGCGACCTTCGGCCAGCATTACTCGATACCAATGATTGGCACCTTCGCCGCCAATGTCTTCCACACGGCTAAAGGAGGCCATTCCATCGTCGAGCTTAACGCCTTTGAGGAGTTTTTCCTTATTGTCTTCACTTAACTCGCCTTGCACGCGAACGGCATACTCACGCTCGATTCGATAACGCGGATGCATCAGCATGTTGGCCAGTTCCCCGCTTGTTGTAAAAAGAAGAACCCCCTCGGTATTAAAGTCCAACCGTCCCACAGCAATCCAGCGCTTGCCACGCAAACGCGGCAAGCGATCAAAAACGCTCGGACGTCCCTCGGGATCATCGGTTGATACAATTTCTCCGGCGGGTTTGTGATACAGAAGCACTTCGGGGACTGCGCCCACATTAGAATCACGCTTAACCAAACGGCCCTTAACACGCACGGTGTCGTTTGCACGCACTCGATCACCGAGTTTGGCTACATCACCGTTAACGGTCACAACCCCCGACGCAATCAATGCTTCCATTTCTCGACGCGAGCCGAGCCCGGCGTCTGCGAGCATCTTTTGCAGCTTTTCGCTAGCCAAATCTACCGCTGCCGCAACCACCTTTTTCGGTTCTTCACGGCGAACGACAGGTGCTGTCTTTTTCGTAGGCTTTCTAAATGGTGTTCGCTTTCCCGAAGCCGTCTTCGGCTTACGAGGACTTTCCGGTTTGATCGTTCTCATCGTCTTCTTTAAATGTTAAATTCAGAGCCAAAGTTTCCAATTTGGCATGTTCAGCATCAATCGCCGCCAAAATAGCGCTGTCTCTCGAGCGATTGGCCTGTTGAGCGCTTTCTGCCTCATTTTGGCCCTCAAAAAGCTCGAACGCTGCTTGCAGTGCTTCATCATCTTCGGGACCGATGCTGGGCAAATCCTGCAAAGAATTGAGCCCTAAATCAAGCAAAAATTGGCGTGTTGTTGCCAATAGTTCAGGATGCCCCACCGTTTCTCGGCGTCCGATGACCTCAATCCAATTGCGATCGAGTAGCGTTTTAATGGCATTAGGATTGACACTCACGCCGCGAATTTTTTCAATATCCCCGCGCGTGACCGGCTGGCGGTAAGCAATAACGGCCAATGTCTCCATCACCGTTCGAGAATATTTCGGCGCTTCTTCGGGATGCAACTTGCGCAAAATGTCACGCATCGCAGGAACCGATTGAAAACGCCACAATCCCTCGCCCACTTCTCTTAATTCCAAAGCACGACCGCTCCAGTCAGCTTGCAATTCAATGAGCATTGCCTGCACTTGCACTTTACTAAAGCGCTTGTCCAAACACTCGCGCAACACGGCAATCGACAGCGGCACTTCACTTGTCAGAAGCGCCCCTTCAATCACATACTTCGGATTATCGTTTAAGTTACTCAATGTCGACTTCTCCATCGAGGTAATACCAGCGACCATCTTCTTTCACAAAATGACTCTTCTCACTCATTGTGAAAAAACGACCATTGTCTTTACCTCGAGCTTTAAAGCTCACCCATGCCTCATGCTCACTGTCTTGAAAGCTTTGCACCTCTAATCCCAACCATTTAACTGAATCGTGAATTAAAGCGGCGTCTTTCGGACAAGTTGAGCGATGCCAAGTTGCTAACAGATAATCCTCGCGCTTTTTCACAAAAGCGCTGTAACGACTTTTCATCAAAGCCAAAGCGTCAGGAGCGGCAAGCGATTCGTGCCAACGGCGGCAGCAATTCTCGTACTCGAGACCGCTGCCGCAGGGGCACAATTCATCATCTTTACGGCGCTTCGCTTTGCCCATCAATCGACTCTTTGATTAAGCGTTATCGCGTTCAGCACGAGCATGACGGCGGCGATCGATTTCGCTCAGGTAACGCTTTCTTAAACGAATGGTATGGGGTGTAATCTCAACCAATTCGTCATCGTTGATGAATTCAACGGCGCTTTCCAACGTCAGTTGAACGGGCGGGACCAAACGAATGGCTTCATCGGTACCCGAGGCGCGAATATTGGTCAATTGTTTGCCACGAATGGGGTTAACTACGATGTCGTTATCACGTGAGTGAATCCCGATAATCATGCCTTCATAGAGCTTGTCGCCGGGTTTGACAAACATGCGACCGCGATCTTGCAATTTCCACAAGGCATAGGCCACGGCTTCTCCGTCATCTTGGCTGATTAACACGCCGTTGCGACGTTCGCCCACATCCCCTTCCTTGATGGGACCGTAGTCATCGAAAACGTGACTCATGATGCCCGTGCCGCGGCACATCGTCATGAATTCACTTTGGAAACCGATCAGACCGCGAGCAGGAATTCTGTACTCCAAGCGCACGCGACCTTTGCCATCGGGTTGCATGTCTTGAATTTCACCTTTGCGGCGACCGAGCTCTTCCATCACAGCTCCTTGATGATCTTCTTCAACGTCAAGGGTGAGCACTTCATAGGGCTCCATCTTCTGACCGTCAACTTCCTTGAGCAACACACGGGGACGCGAAACAGCCAATTCATAGCCTTCACGGCGCATATTTTCAATCAAAATCGTTAAGTGCAATTCACCGCGACCGCAGACTTCGAACACCGTTTCATCATCGGTGAGCTTCATGCGCATGGCAACGTTACTCTTTAATTCACGTTCCAGGCGTTCGCGAATCTGGCGACTCGTCACAAACTTGCCTTCACGACCGGCCAATGGACTTGTATTGACTTGGAAGTTCATCGACAAAGTCGGTTCATCAACCTTAAGGAGCGGCAACGCTTCGGGCTGATTGGCGTCGGTAATCGTGGTGCCGATCAAAAGATCTTCAATACCGTTGACCAAGACGATGTCACCGGCCTGAGCTTCATCAACGAGTTTGCGATCCAAGCCTTCAAACATCAAAAGTTGATTGACCTTCACCTTTTTCGGCGTGTCTTCTGGGCCATTCATAATGCAAACTTCTTGGCCTGCACGAATACGACCGCGATGCACACGACCGATACCGATCTTACCCACATAGCTCGAGTAGTCGAGCGAGCAAACTTGCAATTGCAACGGACCGTTCGGATCGTCGTCACGCACGGGCACTTTTTCGATCACAATGTCGAAAATCGCACGCATGTTGCCGACTTTCTTTAATTCTTCGATATCGTCCGAAAAACCGGCAACGCCTTCCAAGGCCGAGCAGTACACCACCGGGAAATCGAGCTGTTCTTCTGTTGCACCCAACTTGTCAAAAAGATCGAACGTTTGATTTAAAACCCAGTCCGGACGGGCACCGGGGCGGTCGATCTTGTTGATCACCACAATCGGTTTAAGTCCTAAAGCCAAAGCCTTACGGGTCACAAAACGCGTTTGCGGCATCGGGCCTTCTACGGCATCCACTAATAACAGTACGCCATCGACCATCGAGAGCACACGTTCAACTTCTCCACCGAAGTCAGCGTGCCCCGGAGTATCAATAATGTTGATGTGCGTACCTTCATATTCCACGGCACAGTTTTTGGCCAAAATGGTAATACCGCGTTCGCGTTCCAGATCGCCGCTGTCCATCACGCGTTCTTGAACCTCTTGGTTGGCGCGGAAAGTCCCCGCCGCACGTAACAGCTTGTCAACCAAGGTTGTCTTACCGTGGTCAACGTGTGCAATGATCGCGATATTGCGAATAGCACGAGTTTCAGTCATTTTTTGCCTCGAATTCTTATTTATTGGCGATTAATCGTTCAGGTTGCAGCACACCGCGTTCATTCACACGTGCTGTTCCCACCATTTTTTCATCCGGCCCGTAAACACGGACTCGATCACAAGTCTTCAACCCCAAGGCCAAACGTTGGCCGTGGCAGAACCTTGTGGTTTGTTCATCAGTTAAATGCACTGCCGGCAGTGTTTGCATCAACGCGTCAAGCGGCTTTAATTGCGCCAGTCTTTGCTCAGGACTCATATCACGCAGCGCTTGAAGCTCAACAGCATCCGTCAAGCGAAGCGTTCCTACCGCCGTGCGGCGAAGTGCCTGAAGATGAGCCCCGCAGCCCAAAGCCTTACCGATATCTTCTGCTAACACGCGAATGTAAGTGCCTTTGGAGCACGTCACACGAACCGTTAATGTATTGTCTTCGAAAGCTAACATTTCCAGTTCGGCCACGTGTACTTGACGCGGTTCAAGATCTATCGTGACCCCGTCGCGAGCAAGATCATAAAGCGTCTTTCCGTCGCGTTTTAAAGCTGAGAACATCGGGGGCGTTTGCATAATGTCGCCCCTGAACTTCTCAAGCACAGCCTCTATGTCGGCCACGGTGACCGTCACCTCGACTTCGCTGACAAACTCCCCTTCCAGGTCGCCCGTTGTTGTCGTGCGACCGAGACCGATTTTTGCCTCATAGGTTTTATCGGCCAAAAGCAAATCGGCAGAAAATTTCGTCGCTTCGCCAAAGGTAATTGCCAACAGACCGCTTGCAAGCGGATCGAGTGTACCGGTGTGGCCCGCTTTTTGTGCGCTCAATAGCCTTCTTGCCGTTTGTAGCGCAGCGTTGGACGTAACCGCATAGGGTTTATCCAACAGCAACACTCCGTCAACGGGCAATCCTTTTTTGCGCATTATTCGCCCTTGGTCTCTTTCATCGCCTTGGCGATTAATTGATCCATCTCGAAACCACGGCTGACGCTTTCATCGTGTTCAAAGTGTAACGTCGGCACTGTATGAATTGACAAAAGCTTAAACAAGTGGTTGCGCAGCATTCCCGCAGCAGCGTTTAGTCCATCACGAGCCTGAGCAGCATCGGCACCGATCACTGTGAAATAAATTTTGGCGTGGGCATAATCGGGCGTAATTTCACACCCTGTCAATGTGACGAGGCCTACACGCGGATCACGCACTTCTTGCGGAATCAATCGAGCCAGATCGCGCTGGATCTGATCGGCAACGCGCTTTGCACGTCCCGGTTTAGCAGCTCTCATGCTTTCAATTCCTTTCGTATGAAGTTATGTTTTTATGCCAAGCAGCCCTGCCGCTCGGCACCTTTATAGTTTTTACAACGTACGAGCCACTTCGGTGACTTCGAAGATTTCGAGCTGATCGCCCACTTTGATGTCATCGTACCCCTTCAAGGACAAACCACACTCGAGACCGGCCTTGACTTCACGAACGTCATCCTTGAAGTGGCGCAACGAGTTAAGCTCACCGGTCCAAATCACCACGTTGTCACGCAACAAGCGAGCACTCGCGGAGCGACGAACTACACCTTCGAGTACTTTACAACCAGCAATCATGCCAACCTTGGGCACTCGAATGCATTGGCGAATTTCCACCATACCGAGCATCGTTTCACGTTTTTCCGGCGTCAACATACCACTCATAGCTGCCTTCACATCATCAACGGCATCGTAGATGATGTTGTAGTAGCGAATGTCCACATCATTGCTTTCTGCCAACTTACGAGCCGGTGCATCGGCGCGCACGTTAAAGCCGATAATGACGGCTTGGCTGGCGATGGCCAAGTTAACGTCGGTTTCCGAAATACCGCCAACAGCTTGATAGACAACCTGTACGCGCACCTCATCGGTCGACAACTTCGAGAGCGCATGCACGATAGCTTCGGTTGAACCTTGTACGTCGGCCTTGACAATCAAAGCCAAAGTCTTTTGTTCACCGTTGCCGGCATCGGCAAAAATGTTTTCAAGCTTGGCGGCTTGTTGCTTGGCCAATTTTACGGCACGATATTTACCTTGACGGAAAAGGGCGATTTCTCGAGCCTTACGTTCATCAGGCAATACCATGATTTCGTCGCCGGCTTGCGGCACACCCGACAGACCTTGAATTTCCACCGGGATGGAAGGACCGGCTTCGGTCACTGCTTTACCTGTTTCATTAATCATGGCACGTACGCGGCCGAACTCGGCCCCCACCAAAACGATGTCACCACGGTGAAGTGTGCCCGATTGCACGAGAATAGAGGCCACCGGACCACGCCCCTTGTCCAAACGAGATTCAATGACAAGACCGCGGGCTAAGCCTTCACGCGGGGCCTTCAATTCAAGCATTTCAGCTTGCAACAACACGTTTTCGAGCAAATCGTCAACACCTTGACCGCTCTTAGCGGAAACTTCAATGAAGGGCACATCACCGCCC
>USCE01000049.1 GCA_900553105.1 uncultured Sutterella sp. | reverse complement strand
CTCTGGACCGACGGATTAAGAGTCCGCTGCTCTACCAACTGAGCTACGCTCCCAATGCCAATCAAATTTGAACTGCAGAAATCTGGTGGGAGCGCAGAGACTCGAACTCTGGACCGACGGATTAAGAGTCCGCTGCTCTACCAACTGAGCTACGCTCCCAAATCCTGCGAGTTGCATTTCGGTGGTGGTGGGTCGTGAGAGACTCGAACTCTCGACCAACGGATTAAAAGTCCGCTGCTCTACCGACTGAGCTAACGACCCGTTGTCATAACATCCGGGACAAGCCCGAAGGCATCACGCCAACCGAGTTTGGAATGATGCCCGATAAAAATGAGTTTGTCAACCCTTGATAAATAATTTGTGTTTGCCTGTAGAGGTCAATCAGATCAATATTTGGTTCAGAAGTTAGGGTAAACGATAATAAAAATAATCTTTTAAAGTCTCGACATTTGATCTTTTATTATGGATAATTCGTTTTGTGAATAACGCTAATTGCCCTAATTAAAGCGCTTTGAAAAGAAGGTATAGTTTTAAAAAGGCAAGTTATTAAAATCTATATTAAATTGAAAGTCTGAAAAAGACTTATGAAATGAGGAAATGACAAATGGCAGAAAAACGTACCTTACCCCGAGTAGAACGTGTTGAAGGTGATGAGCGTAAAAAAGCATTAAGCGCAGCATTGGCCCAAATTGAAAAACAATTCGGCAAAGGCTCAATCATGCGTATGGGTGACAAGGGTATGAGCGAAGATATTGATGTGGTCTCCACGGGCTCGCTTGGTTTAGACCTGGCCTTGGGTGTGGGTGGTCTGCCTCGCGGCCGTATCGTAGAAATTTACGGACCAGAATCTTCGGGTAAGACAACCTTGGCCTTGCACGTTGTCTCTCAAATGCAAAAAACGGGCGGTACTTGCGCCTATATCGATGCGGAGCACGCTCTTGATATCCAATATGCTCAACGCCTCGGTGTGAATTTAAGTGAATTGTTGATTTCGCAACCCGATACCGGTGAACAAGCTCTGGAAATTTGTGATGCGCTTGTACGCTCGGGCTCCGTGGATATGGTTGTCATTGACTCTGTGGCTGCCTTGACGCCTCAAGCAGAAATTGAAGGCGAGATGGGCGAAGCATTGCCGGGTCTTCAAGCTCGTTTGATGAGTCAAGCTTTGCGAAAGTTGACCTCTTCAATTAAGCGAACCAACACATTGGTGATCTTCATCAACCAAATTCGTATGAAGATCGGTGTCAGCTACGGCAATCCTGAAACAACAACGGGTGGTAACGCACTCAAATTCTATAGCTCCGTGCGTTTAGACATTCGTCGCACTGGTGCACTTAAAAAAGGTGATGAAGTCATCGGTTCCGATACAAAAGTCAAGGTTGTCAAGAACAAGGTTGCGCCGCCCTTTAAGACCGCTCAATTTGATATTTTGTACGGTGACGGCATCTCGCACGAAGGAGAGGTTATCGATATGGCCGTTGAGTTAGATCTGATGCAAAAGTCGGGTTCTTGGTACAGCTACAATGGTGAAAAGATCGGTCAAGGTCGTGATAATGCCCGTGAATTTTTAAAGGCAAATCCTGAAAAGATGGCCGATATTGAAAACAAAATTCGTGAATTAAAAGGCATTAAAGCGAAAGTGACGGTAGCCTCATTGGACCGTGCCAGTGCCGAGCCTGATGAAGAGTAATCGAGAGTTTATCTGTTAAGACTTGCGTGCAGGGCTTTAAAAGCCCTGCATAATTTTATTTTTCATTATGAGAGATTCTTCAGACGATATTTTCGCCGACGAACGCTCCCCGATATCACGTCGGCGAAGAAAGGTTGAACAGCCGCTGAGTCTAAAAGCACAGGCGGTTAAGTTCTTAGCGCGGCGTGAATATTCACGCACTGAATTGGCTCGCAAACTGACGCGTTTACAAGAAGAGCCGGTTGATAATGATGAATTAGAGAAACTGTTAGATGAGTTGCAAGAAAAAGGTTACTTGTCTGATGAGCGTTTCGCCCGTTCATTTACTCGTACAAAAGCTGCTCGCACTGGCAACCTCAAACTGGTCGCACAAATGAAAGAAAAGGGGCTGTCATCGGAAGTAATTCGGGAGGCTATCCAAGAAGAGGCTGGTAGCGAACTTGAGCGTGCGAGTACGCTTTGGCACCGAAAATTCGGTGCTCCTGCAGATGATTACAAGGGGTACGCTAAGCAAGTTCGATACCTGTTGTCTCGAGGTTTTTCTCTTCAAGCGACTAAAGCCGCTATTGCAAGCGGCTCCAAAGTCTCGTTTGAAGAGCAAGATTATTGATTACTTAATTTCTGGCGTTTTTGTGCCGAGATCAACGTGTTGTGTAAAAGCATGGCAATGGTCATCGGGCCCACACCACCTGGAACAGGAGTAATCCAGCCGGCCACATCTTTGGCTGATTCTGTATCAACATCTCCGCATAGTTTGCTGTTTTCGTCACGATTGACGCCAACATCAATAACCACTGCACCCTTTTTAATCATGTCAGCTGTGACAAATTTGGGTTTACCGATGGCGGCAACCAAAATGTCTGCGTCCTTTGTATAGCGTTTCAAATCAGGTGTATGACTGTGCGTCATTGTGACAGTCGCGTTGGCTTGAAGCATTAACATAGCCAGGGGTTTGCCGACAATGTTGGAGCGACCGAGAATAACGGCGTGCTTACCTTCAACGTTGTAACCGATCGCTTGCAATAACTCCATAATGCCTGCAGGGGTGCAGGGTTTGAAGCCACCGCCAGTGGTCATGAGCTTGCCGGTGTTATAAATGTGAAAGCCGTCCACATCTTTATCGGGATCAATTTTTTCCAAAACAAGTCCTGAGCGAATCTGTGCAGGAAGAGGCAGTTGCACCAAAATGCCGTCTACCGTATCGTCGCGATTGAGCGCTTCGATTTGTGATAAAAGCGTTTCTTCCGAGCAACTGTCGGGTAGGTGGCGTTCAATAGAAATAATGCCAGCTTCATTACAAGCCTTTATTTTGTTTCTGACATAAACAGCACTGGCGGGATTGTCGCCGACCATGATGACAGCCAGTGCAGGCGCACGATCGAGTTTGGCAACCTCTGCTTTAGTTTGGGCACGGATTTGGGTTGCAACGGTCTTACCGTCAATAATTTGTGCTGTCATCGTACCTCCAGAAAATAAAACAATCCGCACGGCAATAACCGGCGGATTGCTTCGAAAACTAAAACAACAACCGGCGCAATTAGAATTGGTTGGCGCCGATAACCACACGCATCAAGTCAGCAACAGTACCCGAATTGGTCTTATCCATGATACTGGCTCGGTGAGCTTCCACGGTTTTGATGGAAATGCCGAGGTCGTCGGCAATTTGCTTATTAAGACGTCCGGCGACTATGCGCTCGAGCACTTGTTGCTCACGCGGCGTTAATTTCGAGAGCATGGCCTCGTTCAGAGATTGGCGTTCGCTAGCCATGCGACGTTCACGTGCCTCGCCCAGCAGTCGGGAGATGAGCGGCATGAGCGTTTCGACTTTTACAGGCTTTTGCAAGAAATCTGCAGCGCCTTTTTTGAGTGCGTTGACCGCCATCGGCACGTCACCGTGGCCGGTTAAAAACACCACGGGAATAGTTGCCTTGCGGGCAATTAAATGGTCTTGAACTTCCGTGCCGGGCATCCCGGGCATGCGTTGATCAAGCAGCACTACGGCGATCGCATTGGGATCGTACTTTGCAATGAAAGACTCGCCGCTGTCGAATGCCTCAACACGGTAGTCTTGCGATTCCAAAAGGCGTCTCAGGGAATCGCGCACATCGGCGTCGTCGTCAACGACGTAGACCGTACCTAAGGGCTCTTTGCGGATGCTGTCAAAATTGAAAGTAGGAAAAGGCATAGTGATCTCTTCGATATACCGAGTGGTTTACTGTAAGCGAACAGATTTTATCAAACTTTTATCGCTAAGCATTGGGCGTTGCAATCTCTGACAAGTTCTCGTTGGTGTGAGCGATATCCTCGCGCACAGGCGGCAATGTTAGCGTAAAGATAGTCCCTCGCCCAATGTTGTCCGAAATACTCAAACGTCCGTGATGCAATTCCACAATGGTGCGGCAAATGTTTAACCCCATCCCCATCCCAGCCGACTTAGTCGTAAAGAACGGGTCGAAGAGATGGGCTTTGTACTCGTCATCAATGCCGCATCCGTTATCAGCTACTTCGAAGACAATGTGGTGATTGATGTCTGAGTAAATGGTCAGCGAGACCTCAGGTTTCTCATTCTCAATGCCGACGCTAGCCTCAATGCCGTTTTTGATGAGATTCAGGAGTACTTGCTCAATCATGATCTCATCACAGTACACGTTCGTGATATCAGGGGCGATAAAGCATTGCAATTTGGCCTTATGACGGCGTGCTTGAATGACTGCAAGCTCCATGACTTCTTTGACGAGTGTATTGACAGGAATGGACTCCATGCGCGGCTCACTGCGTTTGGTAAACGAGCGAATTCGTCGGATAATGCCAGCAGCTCGTTCTGCTTGTGCTTCAATGCGTGAGATGGAATAAAACATCTCATGATCTTCGGGTACACCGGCTTTTTTCATCATCGAGGAGACGACAAATGCATAGTTTGAAATGGCTGTCAGCGGCTGATTGAGTTCGTGGGCAAGAGAACTCGCCATTTCCCCCATTGTGACTAATCGGGAATTAAGCTCTGCGCGCGCTTGTTGTTCCACGATAAGCATCTCATTTTTACGGCGTTCTGTAATATCGGAGAGAATCTGCAGACGTACGTTCGTGCGGTCTGTCCAGGTAATTATGCGTTCGTCGACAGCAAACCAGCGATCAAGCTCTTCCCAATAAATATCTCCGTGTTTGTCAGAGCAGTCATCGGCGGCAGAGTCTTTATAGTATTGAGAAATCAACTCCGAGTGAATGTGCATGTTAGCATCACTACTTTCTCCGAAAAAGGTGTCGTAGGTAGAGTTGGAGAAAAGCAAAAGATTACTTTGCAAGTCAATCACGCTGATGGAGTCTTGCATGGATTCAAGCACACGAGTGAAGCGTTCGTGGGCAGCTGTTACTCGCTCTTGGGCTTGACGAATTTCCGTGATATCAGTCAAAGTCCAAAGCCAACCCAATTGAGCCCCCTCAACGGAGATCATCGGCGAGATATGTAAAAGTGCACTAAATGAGGAGCCGTCTGTTCTTCGCGGTTGGAATTCGTAGCTGGCGCTACTCATTTGTCCCTTAATGAGAGCATCAAAAAGCTCGGTTAAACGAAAGCCCTCATCGCCTTGTGGCCAATAAGAGTATGGCGGTATTTGTCCAATCAACGCTTGAGCATCATCGATAGAGAGAATTTCGGAAAACGTCTTGTTGGTATACACAATGCGTCCGTAGCGGTCTGTTACTTGTAGGCCCGACAATTGACTGTCTGCAATGGTTTTGCGCAATGCAGATTCGGCACGCAGTGCTGTTTCGGTGGTGTTTTGTCGCCAGTTAAATCGGATCAACCCCAGTAGCGCTACAACAAGGAAAATCCCCAATGCACTAATGACCCAAAAGAGAGTGTTTTGCGTCATCAATCCCTGGGCGTAGCTGGAGATGTGAAGTGAGAAGCCAGCTGGCAGAGGGGCCAGTGCCACTGAGTGGCTGATTGTTTCTCGGTGAGAATCAGTGTTAGGAGAAATGATCGGCTTGCCGTTATAAAGTAGCGCAATTCTAAAACCTTCACCCCGTCCGCCGTGGGTGGCGTGTCTGATAAGAGACCATAGCGATAAACGCGAGACCTGTAAAACGCGTTCTCCATTGACCAAAGTTGGCAAAACCAAGTCAATGAAAGGCGTTCCCTCTAGGGGCAGTGAATAAGGTTGAGAAAAAGAAGACGATCCTGTGCGAAGTGTGCGCCAAATAGCGTCACTCGTATCAGTGCGTCGATAAATTTCGCCTTTACTTAATGTGATATCTCCATAAGGATGAGGGGAGGCAAAGGAGGCTAAAACTCGATTAGAAGTATCGACAAAGTTAATTTCCACCACTTCGTCGCGGTCAACCATTAATGCTCGAGCGTTAAGATGCAAGCGCGGCAAAACGCTTTCAAAAGATTCACCTTGAGACAAACTTTCTGTCAATTGATTGAGGCGTTCAAGGTCTGAGGACAAGCGAATGGAAAAAGATTCAGCCCAAAGTTCAGTCGTTCGTTGCAGTTGTGATAATTGCGACTTTTGATCTTCTTCTTGGATGACACGACCGATAAATATCAAACCGATTATCACAAAGATCAGCATGATCCAGGTCATGATGACCCCGAACATACTTTGCCCTCGAAAAGGCTTGTCGCCCAGGCTTTTGAAGGTTTCAACAGCAAAAATCGGAGAGGGTCTTTCCACGATGAGTACTTTAGGTCTGAAAAAATGCTAACACTCAATGATAGCCGTCCTTTAAAATCTGTGCATAGGAACGGGTAACGGGCCCGAAAAAATTTCTTGCAAAAAAGAGGTTGATATGGACCAACAAGAACTGAAAAGAGCAGTCGGACGAGCAGCCGTCGCTTATGTAAAACCAGGTGAGATTTTGGGGGTAGGGACCGGTTCGACTGTAGACTGTTTCATCGATGCATTAAAAGAAAGTGGCGTTGAAGTACAGGCATGTGTGTCAAGCAGTGTGCGCTCGACCGAGAAGCTGCAGGCGTTAGGCTACAAAGTGGTGGATTTAAATGAAGTCGAGCGAATCGGTGTTTATATTGACGGAGCCGATGAAATCGATCCTTCTTTTGCCATGATTAAGGGCGGCGGAGGGGCGCTGACGCGAGAAAAAATTGTGGCAATGGTCTCCGATACTTTTGTCTGCATTGCTGATGCCAGCAAGAAAGTGGACGTGTTGGGACAATTTCCGTTGCCAATTGAAGTCATCCCCATGGCGGTACGAGCGGTCAGTCGTGTGATTGAGGAAATGGGAGGCGAGCCGGTCGTGCGCGATTTTACAACCGATAACGGCAATAAAATTATTGACGTTCATGGTTGGAAGATGCACGATGCAGGTATGTGGGAGGAGCGCCTGAATCAAATTGTGGGTGTTGTCACCGTGGGCCTGTTTGCTAAACGAGGGGCTGACGTTTTGCTGTTGGGCACGTCTGAAGGCGTAAAAACTTTCGAAAAATAAGAAAAACCGCCGGTAAAAACCGGCGGCTACGCTTCAAAGTGTTTAGTCTTTAGGCGGTGTATAGTTGGGGACAGCTTCAACACCATCGCCAAAGAGATACTTCTGCATTTGATCGAGCAAATGTTTACGGGCATTAATATCGGCCAAATTGAGTTGATATTCATTGACCATCATGGTCTGCAACTTAATCCACTCGTCCCAAGCTTCTTTGGAAATGTGTTCGTAAACTTTTTGGCCAAGAGGGCCGGGCAGTGGCGCAAACTGTAAACCTTCAGCTTCTTTTTTGAGTTTTGCACAGAAAACCATACGGGTCATGGCTAAAATCTCCCGACATAATTGGTAATGGCCCATATTGTAAGGGCTTTGTCGCAATTTTGTCTGCGCAATATTTTTAAGGATTTTTAATGAGCGGTCTATCGTTAAGAGATCAGTTAAGTGGTCTGAGGCAGTTAAGCATTGAAAAAGCGCGTCGAGAGCAAGACGAGCGCGAAAAAATGAAAGCCACCCGCAAAATAACGGCCGCTAAGACAGTGGAATCTTCTTCGGTGCAAGAAAAGCCTAAGAACGAGCTCCCATCGGGTGTTAAGCCCTATTTGGAACCGGCATCCGGTTTGCCCGTTTCCGAAAGAGCGGACGAAATTATCAAGGCTATTCGCGACAATCGTGTTTTGATTTTATGCGGTGAGACGGGGTCGGGTAAAACCACTCAATTACCCAAACTCTGTGCGCTAGCTGGTCGAGGCAGGCGGGGCATGATTGCTCACACTCAACCCCGACGCATTGCGGCCTCTTCCATAGCCAAACGCTTGGCCGAAGAGACTCGAACCGAGCTTGGTCAATGGGTAGGTTTTAAGGTACGGTTTACTGATAAAACTGAGCGTACAGCTAAGGTCAAAATGATGACCGATGGCATTTTGTTGGCAGAAACTCAAGGAGATCCGCTGCTACGCTCTTACGACACAATCATCATCGATGAGGCGCATGAAAGAAGTATCAACATTGACT
>USCE01000048.1 GCA_900553105.1 uncultured Sutterella sp. | reverse complement strand
GCAGCGTCAGATGTGTATAAGAGACAGCTTTGTTGCATTTCCCATCGAGCATAAAACTGCGCAAGAAAATCCGTATTTTCGTTTCTAAACACCAAACGATCTACGTCACCTTCAGGCACGTACTCCGTCAAATCCGCGTCACACTTAATCGTCACCAGCGCTTTGGCCGTGGGCAAAAACGCCAAACCTTCACGCAGATATTCACCGGCCTTGCCATTGACCTCCGAGGCACGGGCAACCAATTCGTCTAAAGAGCCAAACTCGTTAATCCATTTAGCTGCGGTCTTCGGACCGCACTTTTGAATGCCCGGCACATTATCAACTGCATCACCCATCAAAGAGAGGTAGTCCACGATCTGGGCAGGAGCCACACCGAACTTTTCTTTGACAGCCTCGGGCGTTAAAATTTGACGTGTCATGGTGTTGACCACAGATACCGTGTCATTGACGAGTTGATTCATATCCTTATCACCCGTTGCGATAAAGACACGGTAACCTTTTTGTTGCGCTTGGCGCGCCAAAGTGCCGATCACGTCATCGGCTTCAATGCCGGGCACTTGCAACAAGGGCCAGCCTTGCGCATCAATCATTTCCAAAATCGGTCCGACCTGCGTTCGCAAATCGTCTGGCATCGGCGGTCGATTTGCCTTGTACTCTGTGTAAATCTCATTTCTGAACGTATTTCCTTTGGCATCGAAAACACAGGCCGCAAAGTCAGGTTTTGTCATCGATTTAATCATTCTGAGCATGTTGGCAAAACCTTTGATAGCTCCAGTGGGTTCTCCGGCACTCGTACGTAAATCAGGCAACCCGTGGAAAGCCCGATAAAGGAAATTGGAGCCGTCGACCAATAAAACTGTTTTCATTTTTTAAATTCCGAATTAAAAAACCAATGCCTTACTATAACTGTTTTGCCTGCAAACTTTTGCAATTTTCTTTGACTAAATCAATATGACGGCTGTCTCTTATACACATCTCCGAGCCCACGAGACCGCAGCGTCAGATGTGTATAAGAGACAGACTAACAACAACACAAAGCGAGAAAGCTATGCGTAAAACTCTCATCGCCCTAACTCTTAGCTGCGCGCTGCTGGCCACGCAGGCCATAGCACAAACTGTCGGCGCCCCCCCTCAAATCAGCGAACAAGACGCCCAATCTGCTCGACAAACTGTACAACCATCGAAACAATCTGGTTACGATCGTCTAACCGAACGCGCCCAAGCACATGCAGTTAATCCAGACCTAGCTCCAACAGAAGCCGATTATGCCAAGGCTCGCAAAGATCGAGCAGAAGGTCGTGCACCCAAAAAACGCGCTCAAGGCACTGAAATTGAAACCGTTCGTGATCAAAATAACCGCATCACTGAGTACGTTGTTACCCCGGGCACAACTCACATTCCCTATACGGTGGAAAACCGTGCGGACCGTCCGACTGAACCCGGTGACAAGGACACGTTGGGAACACCCAAGTTCATTAATTTCGGATTCTGATCGCTGACGTATGCAAGCTCATATCGCCACATTCTCCAGCCCGGTGACTTGGCTTCGCCGGGCTGCTCTTGCTTTGAAGAAATCACCCTTCGGGATGGTCAGCATCAGTATCTTCTACGTCTTCTCGATGACCGCTTTGGGGACATTGCCCATTGTAGGCCTGGTACTGGCTTCGCTGTTTATGCCTTTCGGCACAATGCTTGTCATCAATGGCACTCGACAAATCTTTTTAGGAGAACAGCCCTCCTACGCCATTCTCGGCAACCTGTTTAAGAACGCCGACGTACGCGCCCGCCTTATCCGAGTGGGACTCGTCTATGCGGGCTTTATTCTTGCCGCTGATTTTGTCTACGCAGTCTTGGCTGCTGATGCGATCAGCAAATGGGAAATTGTCAATGACCGCTTGGTATGGGATACTGTTTGGCCCAATTTCCCGTGGGTTGCCATCGGGTGTGCATTCTTGGTGTATGTAGCCGGTCAAATGGCCACTTGGTTTGCTCCGCCCCTTGTGACTTGGAAGAACATGCCGGCGGGCAAAGCCATTTTTTATTCGTTCTTCGGATGCTTAAGAAATTGGCTTTCCATCATTGTCCTCCTCGTGTTGTTGACAACGAGCATTGCTGGCTGTGCCATCACGGTATCGCTTGTCTGCCAAATTCTAGGTATTAGCGACTACATGCTCTTTATCATGACGCCGGTTGCCTTTGGCTTGACCGCTTGGGCCTATGCAACCATGCTACCGATGTGGGTGGATATTTTCGGTGATGTTAACGCTGAAAACTAACAGTTTCGCCCCCCCCTAAAACGATAATTTTTGCAAGAAGGGCTCTTAACTTTTAGCAAGTTAAGGGCCCTTTCTGATCTATCGATGCCCGCTCACTTTATATTGACAATTTTGGTTGATGCCAACGCGAAAACCCTCTCAGGGATGTGATGTCAATACGAACAATTCTCAACTTTTTACTTAACCCCGACTTCAATACAATTGATAAACAGAATTGCAGTATTTACTGTCTGCCCTGAGAGCGTCTGATTCCTTTTCTCATTCTGAGTAGGTCCCGCTCTCTGCGTCTTACCAAAGGAGTCTGAAATGGCTGACCTAAATTCTTATGTTCCCGAAATGATTAAAACTCGACGCTACTTGCACCGAATTCCTGAGATTGCTTGGACAGAATTTCTAACATCTGAAGTAGTCATCAAGAAAGTTCGTGAATTAGGCTTTAAAACCATCATCGGTAAAGCCCTTTTTAATGAAGAACATGCTTACGGTCGAGTTCAGGAAGTCATTGAAGAAGCTCAAAAACGAGCCTTGTCTATGGGCATGGATGCTTCGCTTCTGGAAGAAATGCAGGGCTATACCGGCTGCTTGGCAGTCTGGGATACCGGCCGCAAAGGACCTGTTACAGCATTTCGTTTTGATATGGACTGTGTGGCCGTCGATGAGCCTCATGATGAGAGCAACGAAGCGTTTGTCGGTGGGTTCGATTCGCAGTTTCCCGGTTTAATGCACGCCTGCGGCCATGATGCTCACACAGCTATGGGATTAGCGCTGGCTCATTGGATTAAAGATCATGCCGACAGTCTTTGCGGCACAATTAAATTGATATTTCAACCGGCAGAAGAAGGCACTAAAGGTGCCAGCGGCATCGCCGAATCCGGTCACCTTGATGACGTAGATTATTTCATCGGCGGGCACATTGGAATGGATCCCAAGTTAAACGAATTGGGAATTATCACAAAAGGATTCCTCTCAACGACCAAAATCAATGTTGCCTACAAAGGTAAACCCGCTCATGCCGGTGCTGCCGGTGAACAAGGTCGCAACGCTTTGATGGCGGCGTGCTCTGCTTCAATGCAGATTATGGGTATTGCACGTCACGGTCAGGGCAACACTGCCGTCAACATCGGCACGTTGCACGCCGGAGAGGGACGAAATGTCGTACCGGTACATGCCAGCATGGAGTTGGAAGTTCGCGGTGCTAATGACAGTATTAACAGATACATGCAGGAACGCGCCTTGCGGATGATCAAGGGCAACGCTGAATGCTACGAAGTGGACTGTGACATCAAGATTATGGGACGAGCTACCAATGTCGTTTCCGATCCGGATATGTGCGAAATGATCCGCGAAGTAGCCAATGCAGTACCGGGCATGAAACGCGTCTTTGATTACGACACGATCACATCAAGCGAGGACTGCTCGTTACTGATCCAAAGGGTTCAATCTCACGGCGGCAAAGCAGTATTCTTCTACTACGGATGCAATCACAATGGTCATCATCGCGCTGATTTCGAAATCCAAGACGAAATCAGTATGCCGATGGGCTTTGCAGTGTTTGTTGGCGCCTTGCAAAAGGTCAATGGTCACTAATTCACTTTTTTGCGGGAAGTTCTGCCTCCAGAACTTTCCGCAATTAACATTAGGGAAGACAATGTTGAAAAAGATTTTATTGGCTGTGAACGGCACGCTTATGCGAGGCCTTAAATTAAACGGCAACATGCTGGCTGCCGGTGCAGACTTTGTGCGCGAGGCAAAAACCGATGCACACTACCGTTGCTGGAGTGTTCAAGACGATCACCCGGCAATGATTCGTACCAAAGAGCCGGCAGCCGAGATTGATGTTGAAATTTGGGCCGTCTCGGCTCAAGGGTTGGCCGATATTTTAGCCAAGGAGCCTGCCGGACTTTGCATCGGGAAAGTGCAGCTAAACGACGGCTCG
Source organism: uncultured Sutterella sp. (assembly GCA_900553105.1). GTDB lineage: Bacteria > Pseudomonadota > Gammaproteobacteria > Burkholderiales > Burkholderiaceae_F > Aphodousia. The sequence goes on along the minus strand of USCE01000048.1, from coordinate 4,110 downwards.
GAAGTACTTGGTGTCTTGGGTGAGCCTTGGGTCGTAGAAGGCGAAAAAGACATTACTGCTTACGGCGGCTGGCGCAACTACATCGCTGGTTGCAAAAACAATCAACCGTAAAACACCTTCATCGCGTCGCTTGCCTTGGCAAACACATCTTCAGTGAAGGGATCCATGGCGATTAATTCGGGCATGGACCGCATCCATGTGATCTGTCGCTTGGCAAGCTGTCGCGTTGCAGCAACACCGGCTTCTACAAAACGGTCGTAGTCGATATCACCGGTCAAATAATCGATTGCCTGACGGTATCCCACAGCACGCATCGAGGGAGCAGTTCGGGAAAAATCACTTCTTGCCATCAGCGCGCTCACTTCGTCTAAAAAACCAGCTTCGATCATCTTAATAAAACGCTCACGAATGCGTTCGTGTAGCGCAGCCCGATCGCCCGGCATCAACCCTAAGGTTAAAAATTCATGAGTCGTGCCTGTCCTTTTTTGTTGCTGATAAACGGAAATAGGCACCCCGGTTTGATAAAACACTTCCAATGCGCGACTGATGCGTTGGCTGTCGTTGGGATTAAGTCTTGCGGCTGTACAAGGATCCACCGTTGCCAAAAGCTCATGCATAGCAGGCCAACCGCACTGCACCGCCTTCACTTCGATAGACTCACGGATTTTGGCGTCGGTTGACGGCATGGCGTTGAGTCCCTCTTTGAGCGCTTTCGCGTAAAGCATCGTTCCGCCCACAATGAGAACTTTTTTGCCACGAGCGGTAATGTCCTCAATTGCTCGCTCACACTCTGCAACAAAATCAGCCGCCGAAAAGTTTTCAAAAGGCTCTCGCACATCGATTAAGTGATGAGCAATTCCATCTTGCTCACGAGCATCAGGCTTGGCCGTACCAATATTCATTCCCCGATACACAAGCGCGGAATCTATCGAAATAATTTCGGCATCAAAGGCGTGAGCCAGGCGCACACCCAGAGCTGTTTTGCCGCTTGCCGTCGGACCAAGAATCAAAACCGCACGTGCCATCAACGACCTCGCATGAATAAACGGTCCAGTTCGGTCATCGTCAACTGTACCCACGTGGGACGACCGTGATTGCACTGGTCAATACGCTCGGTTTTCTCCATCTGACGCAAGAGCACATTCATCTCTTCGATGCTTAAGATACGGTGAGCTCTGACGGCTGAGTGACAGGCCATCGTAGCCAAAATCTCATTGCGCTTTTCTTCCACAAGCTGGCTTTCACCGAATTTCCTCAATTCAGCCAAAACTTCTGCAACGATTCTCTCACCGCTTTTTTCAATATCTCCGCTCAAGACAGCCGGCACCGCACGCAATCGAAGATGAGTGGGCGAAGCCTCCTCCAATTCCAGGCCCAAACCGTTAAGTGTGTCACGGTAGTCCTCAAACGAGGCCATCTCCTCATCACTGACACGGAAAACCAGCGGAATTAAAAGCTGTTGAATCATGAGCTTTTGCTCGTCCATCTGCCGCTTAAGTTTTTCATAAACGATGCGCTCATGCGCGGCATGCATATCCACCACAACGAGCCCTTTATCGTTTTCGGCCAGAATATATACGCCTGCCACTTGCCCTAAAGCGCGTCCCAAGGGATAGACCACAGGTTGCTCTTCGGTTTGAACTTGAGACGAGTTTTGAGCCGGCAACGCTTCACCATCCTTTGCCCCGTTATCGGAATTTGTTGCCGTTTTATAAAAATCCAAATAGCGGTTTAATTGTGAGGGCTCATAGCTTGCGCGAGTTTCATGCAGACTAAAGCCTGTCGAAGGAAACTGCGGCGTAGCACTTTCTTTTGCGCTGTTGCTTAGGGCGCTGTAGACAGTCTCTTGACGTTCTCCACCAGTAGTCTGCGTTGCAAGACCCGAGGGCGAGCCCCCAGATCCTAAATGCTCGGTCACGGACGTCATGGCAGGCGCCAACGCTGCCTGGACGGCATGAAGCACGAACTGGTGCACCCATTGAGAGTCACGGAATCGCAACTCACTTTTTGTCGGGTGCACATTGACATCGACTTTGACCGGATCAATGTCTAAAAAGAGGCAATACATAGGTTGCAATTGATTATGCAACACGTCGGCATAGGCGCTTTTGATGGCGTGGGCTAATAATTTATCGCGAACAAAGCGACCATTGACGTAGCAGTATTGCGCATCCGTGCGAGTGCGACCGGCCGTGGGCAATCCGACCCAACCGAAAATACGCGCCGTTTGCGTTTCTGCATAAACGTCGCGCTGAGCACGCGCAAACTCTTCGGGCAAGATTCGATTAACGCGATTTCTGGCCTCTTCAATGGGTAGCATCAAAATGGGCTTGCCATTGTGAACGAGGCGAAATTCAATATTGGGATGAGCAATTGCGATGCGCTCAAGCGCCGTCTTACAGTGAGCCGCTTCGGTTGTCTCTGACTTTAAAAACTTCCGTCGAGCCGGCGTCTTAAAAAATAGATCCTCTACTTCGACCCGAGTACCGAGAGCGCCCGCAGCCACATCCACTTCCCCCTCGTGAATACTGAAAGCGGTATCGGCATCAGCCGTGCGAGAAGTCAGAGTCAAAGAGCTGACTGAGGCGATAGAGGCCAAGGCCTCACCTCGGAAACCGAGAGACAATACGTGCTCGAGTTCATTTAAGTCACGAATTTTGCTCGTGGCGTGTCGTTTAAGAGCTAAAGCCAACTCCCTTTTGGGAATTCCTCGACCGTTATCGGTTACGCTAAGCCGCTTGATGCCGCCGGCCTCTAACCGCACTTCAACGCGAGTAGCCCCCGCATCGATGGCATTTTCCACCAACTCTTTTAACACGGAAGCCGGCCGCTCGATGACTTCACCGGCGGCAATCTGACTGATGAGCTGATCGGAAAGCTCTTTGATTTCGCGCACAGGCGCGCCTTGATTTCGTTCTAACATGATCGGATCATTGTAGCAATTGAGACGCCAAAGCGTTGATTGCATTTTAGAAATATTCTGCTAACAAATTACCGAAAAAAACATAAGCCAAAATTCATAGGAAATCGCTAAACTTACCATGTTTCAACTTTGGACTAATTGCGTCTGATTGGGCACGCCGAGATGGACTGGTCTTTATTTGCTGATTTGTTTACCAATGCCGACCGTTTTTTGATAACCATAGCCAACGAGTACGGCATATTAATTTATGTTGTTATGTTCATGATCTTTTTCCTGGAAACAGGGATTGTGGTCATGGCGTTTTTACCGGGCGATTCACTACTTTTTGTCGCTGGCGCAGTCACCGCCACCGGTGCCATTGATCCTTGGTGGCTTACCGCGATTGTTTCGTTAGGTGCTATTTTGGGCAACACATCAAACTTCTATATCGGCTCCTGGCTCGGTCATAAAATTTACGACGGCTCGATTAGCTGGATTGACCAAGAGGCGCTTAACCGTACACACAATTTCTACATGGCCCACGGCGGCAAAACGGTTTTCCTGGCCCGTTTTGTGCCGATCGTGCGTACCTTTGCCCCGCTAATTGCCGGCGCGGCCTCCATGCCCATGCTTCGCTTTGAGTTCTACTCAATCACAGGGGCCATTGCCTGGGTATACGGCTTAATTTGGGCAGGCCACTTCTTCGGCAATATCCCGATTATTAAAGAACACCTCACTTCGATTCTTTTGCTTGGTATCGGATTTGCATTAATTCCAACAACGATTTTGGCGATTAACAAATTTCTTAAAAATCGAAAACAAGCGCAAAAGGACTGTGTTTCTTCTTAATTTTTCACGGGTACGCTTTCCCAAGCGTGCCCGTTTTTTTTAAGACCAACGGAGACAACGATGCAACAATGGCAGCGACTCATTGCAATTATTAAAAAAGAGGTTAAACCCGCCTTAGGCTGTACAGAACCCACTTCCATTGCTTATGCCTGCGCCCACGCGGCGCGTATTCTAGGCCAAAAACCCGAAAAGCTTCATGTATTTGTCAGCGACAATCTCTATAAAAATGCCATGGGAGTCTTCGTTCCTGGGACGGGCAAAATCGGTCTGCCGATTGCAGCTTCTGTCGGTGCATTAGGTGGCAACCCCGATGCCGGACTCGAGGTTTTAGCCGGTATTACCACCGCACAAGTTAAAGA
>USCE01000047.1 GCA_900553105.1 uncultured Sutterella sp. | reverse complement strand
CTTATCGTCGGCAGCGTCAGATGTGTATAAGAGACAGCTCGTACCATGTCTTGAGATCGGCCTAAGGGAGATATTCAGGAAGTTAGATGTTTAATTCCAACCCATGTATTGCAAAATCGTCAAGGCGATAATGGCTATGACAAACGCCCACCCCGTGTATGGCAACACATAGCGCCACCACTGACGAATATCGACACCGGACATCGACAACGCTGCTGCCAGCACTGCAGAGACCGGCGTGATGAAGTTTGTTAAACCGTCACCTAATTGGAAAGCCAAGCACAGCACTTGACGCGTGATGCCCAAAACGTCTGCCACAGGAACAAAAAGCGGGATGAGCATCGGCACTTTGGCAGGGCCCGAAGGCATCAAAAGGTTAATAAATGTCGTAAACAAGAAAATGCCCGATGCGATAAAGGCTTCACCTAAACCACCGATCACTGTTACGGCACCGTAGGCAATCGTATGCAGAATGCGACCGTCCGTGAGCACAATGCCCACTACTTTGGCAAAACCGATCATCAAGCAAATGCCGCCCATGGCTGAGGCACCCGTTAAAAATGTCACTGCCAGCTTGTTCGGATTCATGCGATTTGCGGCTCCCACAACAAGCACAGCAACCATCGCAAAGGCAATTAATTGCGTAAATCCCCAACCATAAAGCGCAGCTCCCCAAGCGTAAAAAGCAAACGGCACGAGCATGCACAACAAGGTCACGATTTCCTTGAAACCCAACGTTGGCACTTCTTTTGAAGCGGCTTCGTTGGCATCGGGCTCTTCCATGTAACCTAAAATACTTTTACTCGGATCAGCTTTAATGCGCAGACAATAACGAGTAGTCCAGAAAACACACAAAGCGGTCAGCGCAACCCAAACAATTAATCGAGCGCCCAAACCCGACATCGGAGCCACATTCGCCGTCTCTTGAGCCATCAAAATAATAGCCACAGTGGGACCGGCGGCTTGACCCGTAATATAGGACAAGTAGAAAATCGATAGTGCTGCGATCTTATCCAATCGGAGCTTTTTCACAAGCAACAAACCCACGAGAACAAACGTCACGAGAGAATCTTGACCGGCCAGTGCTCCGATTGTTGACATCAACACAACAATCGTCGGCACGAGTACCGTGATGCTGCGATCCTCGAGTTTGTAAACCGAGTAGTTGATGATGGAATTGACCGCCCCGGAGTCAATGACGACGTAAATTAAGCCCCCCATGATAAAGAGCAAAGCAAAAATGACGCCTTGAGAAGCGACACCATTGGTGACTTCAACCAAGGCTCGCCAGGGACTGATCGGATTAGGCTCCACGTAGTGGAAAGAGTTGGCTACGACCAAACCTGTCTGCGGATCGATATCGTAGAGACCCGCGGGCAAAATATAAGTAAGGCCGCAACAAATCAAAATAATGCCAATGATCAGCACAAGTACGTGCGGGACATTGAAGCTAAAGAGCTTATCGATGAAACTTTTTTTAGTGCCAGACATGGTTGTCTCCGAACAAAAAATCGTTACTTAAACACGAGCGTTTGAATGCCGTTTTCGGCATTGTCGATGATCTTGTGTTGGGGATTTTCTCGAGAGTATTGAGGCCAGACACTAGCATCGAAAGAGCCGTGGGTGATGAACTGACACCAAAGCGATTGCATGGTCTCGGTTAAACGATCGGCTTCTTCGTCGGTTGTGCCGGCTAACATTGCCGCTTCTCGCCAAGCATCAAAAGTGCCGAACACAAAGGGCAATTCAATCGTGTGGCAAGAGTCATAGATTGAGTCTTTGGCTTTCCAAGTAAAGCGATACTTCCAGACATCACACCCGGCTTCTTTGACACGAGCTGCAAACTCCTGAGCCGGCAAGTCATAACGTGCGTTTTGGACGGCGTGATTGACTTTTTCGCTCTCCGGATCTCGTCCGAGCGTGAAAGCATGAACTTCATCGGCTGTTGTACCAATCACTATCTTTAAGTGACGCCGGGCCGCTTCGCGCACGGCCGCCTCAATAGTAGTTTGCGTCGTACTCCAAGCATCCATCACCGGCTTAAAGAGCATACCTGCATATTTCTTTCCTAGATCGCCGTACGCAGCCAAGGAAGCTTGCAAAAACTCTTCAGGTGTTTTTTCCAACAACTGTTCTTTGAATTGTTCAGCCTTGACATCCAGCCCCATATGACCGAGTATGCATTCAGCCACTTCGGCCGCATCAGCCGTGGTGTGATTAGCTCGTCCAATCGACGGGCTTTCCAAAATCACCTTGTGGAAAAGTCCCTCGGTTTCGGCAAGGCTCATCATATGAACGATGGCGTTACCGCCTGCCGATTGCCCAAATAGCGTAACATTGTCGGGATCGCCGCCAAACTCCGCAATATGGTCTTGAATCCAACGAAGCGCTGCGATCTGATCTTGGATAGAAAGGTTTTCAGTGTTAAACGCTTCGTGATACAAAAAGCCCAGCGCAGCAATGCGAAAGTTCACACCCACAACAACCATCGGTCCACGCTTTGCGAGTGAAAAACCGTCATACCATTCGATGTTGCCCGCACCGCTCATATTGGCCCCACCGTGAAACCACACCGCAACCGGCAACTTGGCTTTCACATCGGGCGTACAAATACGAAGCGTCAAACAGTCTTCGCTTTGCTCTCGATGAAATGCCCCCATCGGCGCTTCTAAGTCTGAAGCCGATTGCGGGGCAACGGGATAGTTTTTCGTACAATCACGCACACCTTCCCAAGCGCAAACGGGTTGAGGCACCTTGAATCGATTCTCTCGGACAGGCGCTGCGGCATAGGGCACGCCGTCAAAAATCGCAACTTCTTCACGGACCAAACCCTTGAGTCGACCCAGACTCGTCGACAGTTCAAGTTCTTTCATGGCAACCTCCATTGATTGCTTGTTTACCTGTTCGCTAGGTAATGTACTACAATATTTTTGAATTGCCAAGACCGTACTAGTCCCTAGAACTCAGTCAGGGTCATCGGTGACTTTTCACAATAACCTACTTACAATAGCGAGATACACAAAGAAACCGTTATGAATAGCAATTTAAAAATCAAGAAACTGTCCGCGGCCGACATGGTCTGCGAGAAACTCAAAGAGATGATCACCGAGGGTGAATGGGCTATCGGTGAAAAGTTACCCGCCGAGCAAGAACTGGCCAATATTTTCGGGGTGAATCGCCTAACGGTTCGAATTGCCCTTCAGCGATTAAATGCACTCGGTGTTTTGCAGACTCGCGTTGGAGAGGGCACTTTTGTCACCAATTTCAGTTTCCCCGATCACATCGCCGAACTGTCCGACTTCTACGTCAACGACAAAGTCATCAATGATGCCACGGAGTACCGTAAAGTACTGGAATTGGAAGCGGTGAAATTAGCCATTGCACGGCAAACGCAAGAAGGTTTAAACGAAGTCGCCCGATGCTGCCAAGCTTTTGAAGACGAAGTCAAGCGCTTTTACACGCTCACTAACAAAGATGAGCGCCACGATAGTTTTGTGAAAACCGTCGATATCGGCGTAGATTTTCACAAAGCCATTTTTGACATGACACAAAACGAGTTACTCAAACTGAGTTTTTCGATTGCCAAAGAGCCCGTGCGTCAGCACATGTTGCTAAATGCATCAAAACGCATTTTGGATCCCGAAGGACAAAATTCGAGCATCTGGATTAAGACTTATTGGGCTGTATGCGAAGCTATTCGTAATCGTGATGAAAAGACCGCGCGAGAAAATCTGTTGTACTTGATTGATCAAAATCTGCATTAACTCACCAACTGTTCCCAAACTATCCACAAGGTTGTCCACAAAAAATGTGGACAATTTTTTTCACCGATCATAAAAAAACCGACCCCCCCAATCGGAAGTCGGTTTTTTAAGCTCAATTCCTAAAAGCTGGAATTAGAGGGCCTTGACCTTGTCAACGAGCGAGGCGAAGCCTGCCTTGTCGAAAATCGCCATATCGGAGAGCACCTTACGGTCCAAACCGATACCGAGCTTCTTCAAGCCGTTCATGAACACACTATAGGTCATGCCGTTAGCACGGGCACCTGCGTTGATACGGGCAATCCACAAGCGGCGGAACACACGCTTCTTGTTACGACGGTCACGGTAGGCGTATTGACCAGCCTTCATGACCGCTTGCTTGGCAACACGGAAAACGTTGTTGCGACGCAGAATGAAACCCTTGGAGAGCTTCAAAATCTTCTTATGACGGGCGCGAGCCGTAACACCACGTTTTACTCGGGGCATCTTTCTCTCCTCCTAATTAAGCGTAGGGCAACATACGATGGATAGACTTCGTGTCAGAATCGTGGATGGTGACCATACCACGGAGGTGACGCTTGTTCTTTGTCGTACGCTTGGTGAGAATGTGACGCTTGGTGGCGTGAGCACGCTTGATGGAGCCACCGGAACGCACTTTAAAGCGCTTGGCAGCAGCCTTCTTAGTTTTCATCTTCGGCATTTGACCGATTTCCTTTTTTTATTAGATGATCACCGGTGCTTTTGCACCCTGCAAAAGACTTGTTAACCGGGTCTCACTTGTTATTGTTCCCGACTGCCTTAAAGGCACGCCCGCACAAATAAGTTCGGCGGGTTAGTTTTAACCCTTCAGAATCAATCGGGTACGAAACTGCGAATTTTATTACTTTTTGCGTTTCGGCGCAAGTACCATAATCATTTGGCGACCTTCCAATTTCGGGAAGGATTCCACTTGGGCAATTTCTGCCAAATCATCTCGAATGCGAGCCAACACATCTTGACCGATGTCTTGGTGGGCCATTTCACGACCGCGGTAACGCAACGTCACCTTAGCCTTGTTACCGTCGTTCAAAAAGCGCGTTAAGGCACGCAACTTCGTTTGATAGTCATTTTCGTCGGTCGCAGGACGGAACTTCACTTCCTTGACTTGAATGACTTTTTGCTTGGCCTTAATTTCTTGTTGGCGCTTTTGTTCTTGATAACGGAACTTGCCATAGTCCATCAAACGACAAACCGGCGGATTAGCCTTAGCGGCAACTTCCACTAAATCCACGCCAGCTTCTTCAGCCATAGCAAGCGCTTCCGAGGTGCGCACAATACCGATTTGGGTGCCGTCGACACCCGTCAAACGAATTTCAGGCACGCGAATCTCACGGTTGATTCGGTGCAAACGTTCCTGAGCTATGATGCTTCTCCTAAAAACTGCAAAAAGAGTGTCTTCTTACCAGACATAAGAAGCGCTCACTTTACCACTTTTTGTCAAGAAAATGTCATTTTTGGGAGTAAAAACAACAAAAATTTGAGAGCTTTCACCCACAATTGACAAAAAGAGAGCCGAGAACCGGTGTCCTCGACTCCCTTATCAATATCAAATCAAACCAGTGTTCAACTAGGCGTTGACCTTATTGTTGTTTTCTTCAACAACGCGAGCAATAAAGTCTTCAACCTTCATCACGCCTAAGTCCTTGCCGCCACGAGCGCGCACGGCCACGGTACCGGCTTCACGTTCTTTTTCACCGACAACGACAATGTAGGGCAACTTTTGAAGGCTCAACTCACGGATTTTGTAGTTGATTTTTTCATTGCGTACGTCTTTTTGCACACGAAGACCTGCTGCCTTCATCTTGGCAACAATTTCATCAACGTAGCCGGCTTGGGCTTCGGTGATATTGGCCACTGCCACTTGAATCGGAGCCAACCACACGGGCATGGCACCGGCGTAGTGTTCAATCAACATACCGATCCAACGTTCCATCGAACCAATAATGGCGCGGTGAAGCATCACGGGCACCTTGCGGGAATTATCTTCAGCCACATATTCGGCACCGAGTCGACCCGGCATTTGGAAGTCGACTTGAATCGTACCGCATTGCCAAGAGCGACCCAAGCAGTCCTTTAAGTGATACTCAATCTTCGGACCGTAGAAGGCTCCTTCACCGGGCAACACTTCGTATTCAAGTCCCAAGTCTTCCAAAGACTTCATCAATGCCGCTTCGGCCTTATCCCAAACGCTGTCTTCGCCGATTCGCATTGCGGGGCGCGTTGCGACCTTGTAGGCGATGTTGTTAAAGCCGAAGTCGTGATAGACCTTCTTGACCAAACGGCTGTAGTCTTCACATTCTTTCAAAATTTGATCTTCGGTACAGAAGATGTGACCGTCGTCTTGCGTAAAGCCGCGCACACGCATCAAGCCGTGCAAAGAGCCCGAGGGTTCGTTGCGGTGGCATTGGCCGAATTCACCAATACGCATCGGCAAATCACGATAGCTGCGAAGTGCAGAATTAAAGATTTGAATGTGACCCGGGCAGTTCATGGGCTTTAAGGCATAGTAACGGTTTTCGGACTCGGTCGTGAACATGTTTTCACGATACTTCGTCCAGTGACCCGAGCGTTCCCACAAAGAGCGATCAAGCACTTGCGGAGCCTTGACTTCATCGTAGCCGTTGTCTTGATAAATACCGCGCATGTAGCGTTCGACTTGTTGCCACAAGGCCCAGCCTTTGGCGTGCCAGAAAATCATGCCCGGGGCTTCTTCTTGTAAGTGGAAAAGGTCAAGCTCTTTACCCAAGCGACGATGATCGCGCTTTTCGGCTTCTTCCAACATCGTCAAATAAGCCTTGAGATCATCTTTTTTCAACCAGGCCGTGCCGTAGATGCGTTGAAGCATTTCGTTTTTGCTGTCGCCGCGCCAGTAGGCACCGGCCACTTTCATGAGCTTATGCACTTTCAACTTACCCGTTGAAGGCACGTGAGGACCACGGCAAAGATCGATGAAATTGCCTTGTTCGTAAAGCGAAATCGTTTCTCCTTCGGGGATGGCCTCAATTAATTCGGCCTTGTACTTTTCGCCCATCTTGAGGAAAAACTTAATGGCATCTTCGCGCTCCATTTCACGGCGCACAACAGGGATGTTCTTGCTGGCCAATTCGTCCATACGCTTTTCAATAGCCTTTAAGTCTTCGGGCGTAAAGGGACGCGTGTAAGAGAAGTCATAGTAGAAACCGTTTTCGATAGCCGGCCCGATCGTCACTTGAGCTTCCGGATAGAGCTCCTTGACTGCTTGTGCCATCAAGTGAGCCGTCGAGTGGCGCACGATTTCAAGCGCTTCGGGATCCTTATCTGTGATCACAGCCACGTTGGCGTCTGCGTTAATGGTGTAGGACAAGTCCACTAACTTGCCGTCTACGCGGCCGGCAATGGCCGCTTTTGCCAAACTCGGGCTGATGCTTTGGGCGACTTCGGCTACCGTCAAAGCAGCTTCATAGTCACGTTTGGACCCATCGGGAAGCGTTACGGATAACATTTTCTTTTCCTTTTAGCTAATAAAAAAAGTGTGGCTATTTTATAAGCCACACTTTTGAAAAATTATTAATTCTTTGAGGCAACACAAGCGGGCTCGTTAACGAATTGTTAGCGAGTTGTTGTAGTTCGAGAATCCAATCGCTTGCTCATTGCTCAAAATAAAATTAGTTAATAGATTCGCCTATTTTAGACCTGCCTACAACGCTTTGTAAAGAAAAGCCCTCAAAACAGGTAGTCTCTTGCACCTAGAGTTAGAATGCGCTCTTATAGATGGCCAGGACATCCTCGCTAGTCAGTTTCTTAAAATTACCCACGCTACCCGTGCGAGCACAAGCACTTCTTGCGCACACTTCAAGCGCCTTTTCCGTTAGCCCAAACTCGGAGAGCTTCTTGGGCATTTCGAGCTTGGCGTAAAAAGCTTCCAGTGCCTCAATACCCGCCTCAGCCGTTGGCACACCCATGATATTGCGAGCAAACGCAAGCATGCGTTCAGGATTAACATCGGCCACATAACGCATCCAATGCGGAGTCAACACAGCCAAAGCGGCCCCGTGGGCTATCGTCGGATCGTAAGCCGAGAGTTCATGCTCGATGGCGTGACAGGCCCAGTCCTCTACACGCCCTAAACCGAAGTAACCGTTATGCGCCCAGCTACCAACCATGGCCACTTGACACCACGCGTCATAATCCTCGGGATTTTCCATTAACTTCAGGCCAAACGTCATGGCCGTGCGGATGGCCGCCTCAGATTGCGCACTCACGTAGTCCACTGCCGGTGTATTGGTGAAATAGCGCTCGAAAATATGACTAATCATATCGACAACGCCCGCGGCAATTTGGAATTTGGGCAACGAGTAGAAAAGCTCAGGATTAACGACCGAAAGCACCGGACGAATCGCTTCGGAGGCGGTACCGAGCTTTAAACTTTGGTGGTTGATCACCATGCGCACGGACTGCTCACTACCGGCAGCCGGAATCGTTAAAACGGTAGCAACGGGCAGCGCCTTTTCAATGGCCACGCCCTTAGTGAAGAAGTCCCACGGATCCCCTACATAGCAAGCAGCTGCGGCGGCTGCCTTGCAAGTATCTATCACGCTGCCGCCGCCGACGGCCACGAGACAATCGACTTC
>USCE01000046.1 GCA_900553105.1 uncultured Sutterella sp. | reverse complement strand
GATAGGCTCCGGTCTCGTGGGCTCGGAGATGTGTATAAGAGACAGGAATATTTTGTTATGAACGAACACGCAAACATTAATGAAAGTACGCTAGAGTTGGCCAAAACCGTTTTGAAGCGGGAAGCCCAAGCGTTGGAATTTTTAGCTCAAACAATTGACGGCGATTTTCTGAAAGCCGTGCAATTGTTGCTGAATTGCCGAGGCCGCGTGGTGGTCTCCGGTGTTGGCAAGAGCGGTCACATCGGCTGCAAGGTTGCAGCAACCTTTGCCTCAACAGGCACGCCGAGCTTTTTTGTCCATGCCGGCGAAGCCGCTCATGGCGATCTTGGCATGATCACCAAAGACGATGTCGTACTTGCCATCTCCAATTCCGGCACCACGAGTGAGTTATTGACCATTGTTCCGACAATCAAGCGCGAAGGAGCAAAACTTATTGCCATGACTAGCGCTCCTGACAGTGCTTTGGCTCGCTACGCCGACATTCACTTGGATGTGGGGGTTCGTCAGGAGGCTTGTCCGTTGGGTCTTGCTCCGACAACAAGCACAACGGCAACTTTAGCCTTGGCCGACGCCTTAGCCGTTGCATGCCTTCAAGCCAAAGGATTCTCGGCCGATGACTTTGCCCGCTCTCATCCGGGTGGCGCTTTGGGTCGCAGACTTCTTATCCATGTGGCTGACATCATGCGCACGGCCGAAGCTGTTCCAAGCGTCACAACGAAAGCCACCGTATTGGAGGCTATTCGAGAAATCACGGCTAAGCGTATCGGCATGACCGCCATCGTTGATGAAAACAATATTCTTAAAGGCATCTTTACCGAAGGTGACTTGCGTCGCTTAATTGAACGTGTAGGCGATATCCGCCATGTGTGTATCGCCGATGTAATGACGCCCAACCCCAAAACGATTGCCAAAGAAGCTTTGGCCGCGGAAGCTGCCCATATTTTGGACAAATCCCTATGCAATCAATTGCTCATTGTGGATCAAGATAAGCGCTTGATCGGGGCATTACATTTACACGACTTGATGAGTGCAAAGGTGATTTGAAAATGACTTTGACTGAAAAAGCCCGACAAATTAAGCTACTGATTTGCGACGTTGACGGGGTACTCACCGATGGCATGATTTATATCGGTAACGAGGCAGAACTGTTTAAAGCCTTTAATGTTAAAGACGGCTTGGGCGTCAAGATGCTTCTGGCCAACGGAATTGATGTGGCCATCTTGACGGCACGAAGCTCAAAAATTCTGCAAAAGCGTGCCGCTGAGCTCGGCATCACCAGTGTCTTACAGGGGCAACGGGACAAAGTAAAAGGCTTGGCTGAGCTTCTAAAAGACCGTCATCTTAAAGCGGAAGAAATCGCTTATATCGGTGATGATTTGCCCGATTATGCGGTCATCCAAAAAGTGGGATTAGCAGCTTGTCCTTGCGACGCTGTCGAGGAAATCGTTGCATTGAGTCATTTCAAGAGTCGCTTTGCCGGCGGCAAAGGTGCAGTCCGCGAGTTCGCCGAATTTATCCTCAAGTCCCAAGACAAATGGGCTCGTACGATCGATACAATGTTCTTACATCCTGATCCCGATGCCAAGCATCGTTATTGAGGACTGAGAAATATTTTATGAGAGAAAGATTAACCGCCATCATTGCCATCATCTTGCTCGTCTTTTTGATCGCTGCAAGCTATTGGTATGCAATGAAAACTTCCGTGGGCAATCTGCGGTATGTTCCCAGCGAAAAATCGCCTGACTTTATTGCAACCGGGGCAACTGTCATCAGCTTTGACGAAAACGGAGTGGCAAAAACACGCCTGCGAGCCAAAGAATTTCAGCATTTTTCTGACGACTCGATGACAATGATACAGCCTCAAGCGACCACAGTTTCGCCTAATGAACCCGTTACACACGCTCAAGCCCGAAACGGATTCACCGACGATGCCGGTGCAACATTTTTCTTTGAAGGTGATGTGATTGTTTCTCGAGATGCGTCTGGCTCTAACCCAGCCATTCGCCTGGAAACACAAACAATGCATGTTGACACCGATACCAACCGCTTCGAAACCGACGATATTGTTCACATCTATAGCGGTCGTGATAAGGCGGTCGGCACCGGCATGATTTTTGACAACATGCAAAGAACAGTAGAACTTAAAAGTCGTGTCACCACTATCATTGAACCTCGTGAGGGCTCGAATAATCTTTTGCCCTCTACCCGATAGGATCACTTATGAAAATAGTCAATCTAGCTTCTATCTTGGTTATCGCTGGGCTGTTTTGCTCGCAAGCCATGGCATTGTCGGGTGATCGAGATAAACCGATTGAAGTGCAAGCCGATCATTTTTTAGGTGATGAGATCAAACAAACCGCTGTTTATACAGGTCGCGTACAAGTCGATCAAGGAAGCATGCGTCTGACGGGACAAAAGCTGACTTTGGTTGAAAATGCCAACGGTTACCGCACAGGCACCCTTACGGGTTCTCAAGCGACCTTCCGACAACAACGAGATCCGCGAGCGGCCAACATTAAAGAATGGGTCAAGGGACGCGCTAACCAAATTCATTATGAAGAGCGTACCGGTATCGTCACACTGACGGGTAATGCGGTTGTCGAGCGAGAAGTCAACGGCGTTGTGCAAGATAGTGCCAAAGGCTCGAAAATTGTTTACGACACCATTCGCTCACGTACAATTATTCAAGGTAGCCAAGGCGGTAGAGCGACAACCGTTATAGCTCCTCGCTCTCGTCAATAGCAAAGATTTATAGGAACCGACCGTGTCGAGTAACGAAACTATTCAAGAAAGCAACAATCTACAACCCGACGTAGCAGCTGCAGAGGCCTCCCCCGTCAATACGTTGACGGCGACGGGGTTGCGCAAACGCTACGGCAGTCGATGGGTAGTTAAAGACGTCTCTTTACAAGTCAAAAGTGGTGAAGTCGTGGGGCTGCTCGGGCCAAATGGCGCCGGGAAAACGACCACCTTTAATATGGTTGTTGGACTTGTTGTATCCGATGGCGGCACAATTGAATTAAACGGTCAATCCATCGCTCACTTACCGATTTATCGTCGCTCTCGGCTCGGCGTTTCATACTTACCACAAGAAGCTTCCGTTTTTCGCCGAATGACGGTTGAAGAAAATATTCGTGCTATTTTAGAACTGCAACGAGACGAGAATGGCAAAGCATATTCCGAGTCCGTCATTAATGAAAAACTAGATGCACTACTCGATGAATTGCAAATCACACGTCTTCGGACCAATATGGCAATGAGCCTGTCCGGAGGTGAACGTCGTCGCACGGAAATTGCGCGAGCTTTGGCCGCAGAACCGAAATTTATCTTGCTTGACGAACCTTTTGCAGGGGTTGACCCGATTGCTGTAATTGAAATTCAACGCATTATTCGGTTCTTAAAAGATCGTAAGATCGGCGTTTTGATTACCGACCACAATGTCCGGGAAACGTTGGGCATTTGCGATCACGCTTACATCATCAGTGACGGTGGCGTGCTCGCAAGCGGTCACCCGAATGAAATCGTGCAAGATGAAGCCGTGCGCCGTGTCTACCTCGGCGAAGGGTTCCGCATGTAACCGAAACCGTCTTTTTTGCTATGAACCGCATCATTGCTTGCTTGAGTTCATCGAGTATTCTTTTTATGAACTCGATGCAACGGCCAACGAAAAAACGAGTCTTTGAAGAAGCCAGTCTGCTTTTTCAACTCTCGGGTATGCCGCACAATGATGTTTTTGAGGCTTTATACGCACGCGAAAGACTCGGCAATAATGCTCTCGGGGGCGGAGTTGCCTTGCCACATTGCCGAATCAAAGGCCTGAAACAACCAATGGCCGTTGTCGCCATTTTACAACGGCCGATTCCGATTGACCCAACGCCCTACGACAACAAACCTGTTGATCTATTCTTTTTCCTCATCGTTCCGATGACTGAAAACGATGACGAATACCTGCCCTTGTTGCGTGAGTGTATTGCGATGCTTAAGGATCGTACTTTTTGCGAAAAATTGCGCCATGCAGCCAACAGCGTCGAAGTTTGCTCGCTCATATTAGATTGGCGAGCCCCGAAGCGTATAGATTCCGAAACCATTGAAGACAAACTCGATAAAGAGTGGGATCTGCTCAATGAAGAGGTCAGAGCCCACCACTCAGAGCTTGATGAAGAAAATAAGTCTCTTGTTGTAGCCGCTGTTGAAAACGAATCTTAATTAACAGCATTCTTGCCGTACAATACAGACGATCATTTCTTTTTCGCTTACTGGGGAAGTGTCATGAAACTCATCATCGTCACTGGTTTATCGGGCTCGGGAAAATCCGTTGCGATTCGTCAATTAGAAGATAGCGGATATTATTGCATTGACAATCTTCCCTTATCATTCATCGTCCCAGTGGCCAATGCTCTCCGCGAAAGTCAAGAGTTCGTGGCTTTTGCTATTGATGCTAGAAGTGATTTCACACGCGCACAAGACCCCGATGTCCTGCTAAAAGAACTCAAAGCGCAAGGCTGGGACGTTAAGATTTTGTTCTTGACCGCCTCAACTGACGAACTCATCCAACGCTTCTCGGAAACGCGTCGCCGTCATCCTTTGACCCTTAGATTGACGGACGACGGTCAAAAAGTCACACTCTCTGAAGTCATCGAAAAGGAAAAGGAGCTTTTAGAAAACTTTACCCTGCCCGCCCTAGTGCTTGATACAACGCGCTTACAAAGCAACACACTTCGAACTTGGGTAAAGGAATTTGCCGATACGCCCCATGCAGATTTAACACTGACGTTTGAGTCGTTCGGCTACAAGCACGGCATCCCGGTTGCCGCCGACCTCGTCTTTGACGTGCGCAACCTTCCCAATCCCTATTACGATCCTCAACTTCGTCCTCTGACGGGTCGGGACCAACCAATTATTGACTATATGCAAAGTCAAAGCTCGGTCAATGAGATGGTAAGCGACATCGAGAATTTCATTGAAAAATGGTTGCCGAGCTACAAGGCCACTAACCGCCACTATTTAACGGTTGCCATCGGGTGCACAGGCGGCCAGCATCGCTCGGTCTACGTTGCCGAGACTCTTGCAAAATATTTCAGCAAGCAAAATGAATCTGTAACACTTCGCCATCGCATCATTGGGCAAAGCAAGAAGCCCGTTAAAGAGATGACTCAAAGCGAGTGAGCGAAAAACTCCGTCAGTAACGTCTGCACTGGAGCTGGCATGCCGATTAGGTCCAACTCCTGTGCATCGAACCATTGACCATCAATTTTGCACGTTCGTGCCCGAACTCGTACAGCAATAGGGTGCATTAAAAGTCGATAGTGAGAAAAATCATGAGCGATATCAGGCAGCTCTCGGGTATTTCTGACATCGAATCCCCATGATCGCACTAGGTCTTCGCAATCGTCCGCCGAACACTCACCGTCGTTTTGCGGCAGTGAAAACAGTCCTTGCCAAACACCTTTTTGGTTTCGCTTTTGCAAAAATACCGCATCGTCGTCCCAAATAAGAAAAAAGACGGCATGTTTTAGCGGCCGCTCTCGGCGCATTTTCGGGAAAGGAATCTCCCGTTCTTTGCCTATAGCCAGTGCCATACAATCAGCGTTAAAAGGACATTTATCGCACGCCGGCACTCTTGTACAAACTGTTGCCCCCAAATCCATCAATCCCTGGATATACGCTTCGATGTCTTCGTTGGGCAAAAGACTTTCTGCAAGCGTCCAAAGTTTCTTGACGACAGCTGCATCATCTGTCGTTGCCTGGATTGCAAAATAGCGCATCAATACCCGTTTGACATTGCCGTCAAGAATGGTTTCCTTTGCTCCAAAACTAAAAGCGACAATAGCCGCTGCCGTACTGCGACCGATGCCAGGCAATGCTTCCCAATCAGCACGAAAATGCTTAAATTTTCCCTGCCAGTCAGACACAATTACCTGGGCGGCCATGTGAAGGTTTCTAGCCCTTGTGTAGTAACCAAGACCAGCCCACAGTTGCATCACCTCATCGAGCTTAGCCGCGGCAAGCGATTCCACGCTGGGAAAGCGGGCTATAAAGCGGTCGTAGTACTCGCGAACAGTAGCCACCTGTGTTTGTTGCAACATGATTTCCGAAATCCAACGCGCGTACGGGTCACGAATCTGCCAAGCCATATCGTGTCGACCATGCTCTTTTTGCCAAGTAATCAGTGTTTTTGAGAAATTGTGTTTAGATGCGGTCACTTTCCGAAACAAAACCAAAAAGAATTAACAGTACAATTGTCGCAATCGACCATTATAAGTGTGCTACAGCGCATATCGTGCACACATTTTTTTGAAACTGTTTTATGTCTTTGAAGTTACAGTCTTTAAAAAGGTTAAGTTTTGTCTTGATGGCGGCTGCATGCATGCCCTCTCAGGCAGTACAAACATTACCTAACGTTGAATTAACTGGGGATTTGCTCTACCAAATTATGGCCTCGGAGTTCGCGCTTCGTCGCAATGACCCCGCAACGGCCTATCAAACCTATATGCATATTGCGCGTACGACTAAAGACCCGAGACTGGCTCAACGCGCCTTTCAAATTGCCGACGGCGCTCGTGCGTATGACAATGCGTTAGAGGCCGCTAAACTTTGGAAAAGCATTGATCCCAGCGACACCGATTCTGAACTTTCTGCCATGCTTTCTGAGATGCGCCTTGGCAAACTGACGCCCCAGCTAGCTGAAAGAGCCCAAACATTTTTAAAAAATACCCAAAACGCCAACGAGCGTATGAAGTATTTTCAAGGGATGGGACTTCAATGTGAGTTAAGCGGTCAATCGCCAGCAAACATTCTTGCGTTTGTCGAACCCCTTGCTGCTCTCTGTCAAAACAAAGCAGAAGCGGCCCTTGTCTTGGCCAAGCTTTATCGTCGCACGGGTGACAAGACAAATGCTCAAAAATTTGCCCAACGTGCTCTCAACGATATGCCCAATAACTCCTCTGCCGTGCTTGAATTTGCCGATGCGGTCTTTGAACAAAACCCCAAAGAGGCCATCGCAAAATTGGAAGCATTTGTGAAAAAGCATCCTCAAAACTTTGACGTGCATTTAGGCCTTGCGAAAGCGTATGCTCGCAATCACAACAAGGAAGGAGTTCAAAAGCAAATCTTGGTTTTAGACAGCTACGCACAAAACATTCCCTCTTTTGCATTTACACTGGCCACTGTCAGTGACTCGGTCGGGCTAGATACCGAAACAAAGCGCTATCTTTTGCTTTTTGAGCGTTTAGCAAAAGAACAAAATGTTATGCTTGATCGCCTGCCCCAGGTGTACTTATCTCTGGGCATGCTCGACTCACGTCGCAAGCACTATGCCGCCGCTCAAGAATGGTTTGAAAGTGTCGATGAAAGTAGCGAATTTTACCCGCAGGCTCGTCTATTCTTAGCTCAAACATTAGCCGAGCAAAACAAAATTGAACAAGCCGTAAAAGTGCTTCGCAATACCAAAGTTGATAAACGGCTGCAACTGGATTTTCAACATAAAGAAGCGCAAATTTACTTCGATGCCGGCCGATTCAATGATGTCTATCGTGCCATTCGTAAAGCGCTTGAATTAGACCAGAACAATACCGCATTGCTTTTCCAAAGCGCCATTATTGCCGAAAGACTTAATCGCATAGGCGAAGCTGAAAAGTATCTGCTTAAAGCTATTGAGCTTGCCCCTGAAGAGATCGACCTTTACAACACGTTGGGCTATCTTTGGGTTGACAACAACATGAAACTTGATCAAGCAAAGATTTTTATTGAAAAAGCGCTTGCTGCCAAACCGAACAATGCCGCTTATCTGGACTCAATGGGATGGTACTACTTCCGCGCCGGCGATTTAACGCAAGCGCGAGTGTTTTTAGAGAAAGCCGCCACACTCTTAAAAGACAAAGAAATCTTAATGCACCTAATTGAGGTCTATCAGTGTCAAGGAATGACACCGCAAGCCTTAACGCTTGCGCGGGCGCTTTTACAAAAAGATCCTCGGGACGAAGAGCTCAATGTTCTTCTTGATCGACTCAATATGCGCTTTTAATAGTAAAGGGTCACTATGCAAATTAAGCACTTAGTCTTGCTTACCGTTTCCAGTCTTACGCTTGTCGGTTGCGTAAGCATGTCGACCCCTGAACTTGAACAAAGCTGGGGAGGTCGATTTTCCCTTTCTGCCCAATCCCCCTCTCAAGAAGAGCATCAATCGGGCCATTTTGAACTCACGAGCGATTCGTCCCACACCGTACTGGATTTAAAGACTGCATTGGGTAACGTGATTGCTCGCATTGAAGAAACGCAAACTTACGCCTCTGTTGAAACCTTGGGTTACGATAAAATCACGGCTGCAGATCTCGATGCGCTCATGCGGCAGACCCTAGGTTTTGCGGTACCTGTCAAGGGTTTGCCTTATTGGATTGAAGGTAGACTGGCACCGGACAACATTGCTCAAACACAGCCGGCTTCACCTCCTTACACACAGATTATCC
>USCE01000045.1 GCA_900553105.1 uncultured Sutterella sp. | reverse complement strand
GACAGGGTCTATGCCGGCAGTGCCAATTTCTCCATGAATGCCTGGTGCGGCCGCAATTATGAGTTGGGCGTTGCGGTTTATGTCCCGATGGGTCTTAACACCGACATAAAGATTCTCAAGTACGTTCAAAATCTTTTGGGTGTCTGTTGTAATCCTGTCTATGCCCGTGTAGAAGGCGCCCCGGAAGTAGAAGATCCCGAAGATCAGGATCAAACGTACTTTTTCCCCCATGCACTCGAAAGCGTTCAATTGCTCGGTGTTCAATCCGAAGGCCAAGGCTTACAAGGGATGTTCGTATTGAACGTACTCGAAGAGTCTTTAATTGAGGGTGAGTACTCTTGGGAAGGATTGGATCTAGACTTTCATTGGAACGATGATTCCGGGCGGTGGGAGAGCCAACATATTGACTTAAAGGCCATCCAAGAATGTTTAGGCATGAGTCGGTGGCTGACTTGGTCTGACGATGATGACGGAGCACCCATCGCGATTCCGTTTAATGTGGATGCGAGTTTCAGCGTTGCATCCGAATTCACTTATGTTGTTGACAGTGAAAATATCTTGGACTATCTGACGGCAATCATTAAATACGGAGTTAAAAGAGAGGTTCCTCGCAAAAGAGCTCCTCGGCAATCTTCCGATACTCAGAAAGCCAAAGGCAGCAAAGAGGTAAGTTTTGTGGATCGAAACGATAATACTGTCGTTTATATTCAACAATGGCTGCGCTCGATTTGCGAACTCGAGGCTACTTTGTTTGTAGGATCGGAAAAACTCAATCCGTTGATACCCGTTACGGATTTCCCGATCTATTTCAGTTGTATGGCCAAACAGTTAGCGAAGTTTAAAACGATTTCAGAAGACGGACGGTGTTTCTGCCTTGGTGAACTTTATACGTTAGCCAACAGGTTTTTCAGCATCGCTCAAAAGCAATTTTCGATTGCCGGCAGTTCCTCGCACTTCAACTCATCGTGCGAAGCAGTGCTTGAAGAAATCAAAACGCTCTTTATGGCCTCGGTAAAAAAGGCTGAGCCTAAAACGGATGCTAAGGTCTTAAGTCTTTATAAACAGTTTGTGTTAGGGGAATGAGAATGGCAGAAGAACTTGATCACAGTGAATTTGTTGATCCCCTTGGAATTCGCACTCAGTCCCAAGTCCCTGCGTTCAAAAGCATTTATACGCGGCAGAGGGAAGAAGCAGCTTTTCTGGTCAAACGTTTTAGGAACAGGGAAAATCCCTGCAACGATGTGCAACTTTTGGCCGACGATGTCGGCTTCGGGAAGACCTGGGTATCGATGATCGCGTTGTTTTCGTTATTGAATAAGAACAATCAGCATCCTCATGCACTCGTTGTAACTCCCTCGCGGCTTTTGGCTGACAAGTGGTATCGCGAATTGCTGTTCTTTCAGAAGAACTACGTGATGAACTCGCGCGAGTTCGGCGTGGAATTGGTCAACGACAGCGGCGTGCTACTGGACAGGCTCTCTACCTTGGCATCACAAAGAACACAGGTAAGAAAGCTCAAAAGCTTGTTTAACACCGATGAGTCGGCATTGCTTTTCATGGCTTTTTGCTTAAACGAATACCTTCAGAGCAGTGAGTTTTTCGGTAATAGCGAATCTGCTGCTGTCAGAAGTGTCGAAAAGTGGATTAAAAATGTGCTTAAGCGCGAGGAAGCAGGCCTTTTTCATCGGTTCTTCTCTCAGTCAGAAATTGTTCGTTGGGTTCGATTCTTAAGAAAGTACGCTGCAGTTGTCGGTTATGACCGGTGGCTTGATCAGCATGCCAGTCCCGAGAAAATTAAACGGGCACTCAAACGCAGGAGACTCGGCAATGAGGCAGCCTTCATTGAGTCGATCATGAATAAACTTGGGTTGGGTAACAACAAGAAGAGAGAAATTTCAATCAAAAAGGATCGAATTCCGGCAGGACGGCAGTTCCTACGATTGGCGGCTGAAACGATGCCATTCTTGGAAGTCTATAACGAGGATAAGTACAGCAGAAAACCTGTTCATTGGCTTGATGAGGACTACTGGAAAAGAACCTTAAGGCAACTTGAAAAAACGGCCAATAATGGCGATCTGGCTCTACAGGGCTTGAGGTGGCTTTTAAAAGCTATCTTGCAAAAACTTGAAAATAAAGTTGAGTCGGACGATTCAACCAAAGAGTTGATTGAGAGAGTCAAACGGTTCACTGAACACATAGAAGTCAAAAAGAGACAACTTGATCGCTTCTGGCTTATTGAACCTTCGGAAATAGTTGATTTCATGGGAAAATTCGAGCGGTTCGTTAAAACCAATGAGATGCCAGGTTCGCTTTTTGATCAGTCACCTTGGGTTCATATCGGGTGGGATTCCTGTAAAAGCGTGAAACCGAGTGCTTTTATCTCGATGATGGTTCGAGAACTGCGTTTGGGTAAAAAAATCGGAGACCCGACCAAAGAACAGATCGACACTGCCAAACGATTTTTTTCGTGTGCCGCTGCACTTTACGGCTATTTACTCGATCCGCCGTTAATCGAAAAGCATTACAACTTTAAATCTCATGCGTCTGGGCAATCCTATTTTTGGGGCAGGCGAAAGATTCTTCACAATATATTCGTCATTTACATGAACGATTTGAAGAAGTGGGGAGATACGGATCCTGAAGGTGATTGGCGGTTGCAGGCATTGGGCAGGCCGATCCAATTGACCATCGTTGATGAAGTGCATAATTGGACTCATGAGAAAAAGGGCGCCAAGGAATATAAAGAATACTGGAGTCACTGCGCCGAAAAGACATTACTGTTGAGCGCAACGCCGATCCAGTTGAGACCGGAAAATCTTCAGCAAATTTTCGACGCAGTCAAAGACTCATCGGCCTGGCCCGAGGAGTCGGCCTATGAGTCGTTATTTGTGAACCAAAACGCTCGCTCAGCCGAGGGGCTATTGCTCGAAGCGTTGAAAAAACAACAGCAGGTCCAGGACGCCTGGGAGAGACTCGATCCGATTAGTGCCGAGTTTCTCGAAAAGAAGTCCGAAGAGCTGGAAAATGAGACCGGCAAAAAGCTCAAACAAAAACAACTCAGATTTTGGAAGAGCCTGAGTAAAAAGGAGGCTTCGTCCCTTCAGGAACTCTCTGTCGCGATTTTGGATTTTCATCAATTCCTTGAAGATGCTATCAGAACGCCGCTATCTGACCTGGTCATGAAAAATCGGTCGAAAAAGAACCGCCATTACCATTGCGGTCAAGATGTACTCAATGACGGTTATGAAGAGCCTGACATTCGGACGGATCATTTGTATCAGGCTTCGGGCCTTCCCAATAAAGCGTCTCTGTTTAACTTCATTTGCATGCGCTTGTCGACCCTCGGTAATCACAGAGATAAGAACGGGCGACTCGTTTTGAAAAATCCGAGATTGATGTTGGGTCTACCCTCAAGCTATGAGACGTTATTGGAAAGCCGGATCGGAAAGAACCTCACGGCTTCGGAAACAACGTATAGGAGTATTTTCAAGCCCTTGATTGAGGATAAGCAGCTCGATTTGTCGCATCCAAAAGTGGAGGCTGTAACAGACCTTGTTTGTGAGAACTTGTTGACAAAGGGCGAAAAGACACTTGTCTTTTGCGAACGTTTGGAGACGGTAAGCGTTTTAAAGAGGCGCATTGATGCCAATCTCAGGGCTTTCTATCAAAAGCACATTGATAGGGATGCATTGATAAAACTTTATGAAGCGACCAAGGGTGAGGTGCCTAAGCAACCCGACAAAGAAGCCTGGCTTGTTGAAATACTGGAAAGAGTCTCACAACAGGTTTTTTCTGAAGTATTCCCTGAAGAGCAGTGGAGCTTAAGCCGTGAACAATGCTCTTACGATGTGCGTCCCTATTTGACTATCGGTTATGTGTACTCTCAACTAAAAGGACAGGGGATTGCAGGGTTGGCCGATGCGTATGCTGTTTTGACACAAGAAGAGGAAAGCGAGCTCTTGAACGATGGCGGCGTTTTTGATTCGATTGCTACCTTAACGGGCAACTCGAAAAAAAATCGGCCCTCGATTCTGAAATCATTCTCTTCATCGGGCTTGCCTGCAGTGCTCGTTTGTACGCCCGTGAGTCAAGAAGGGGTCGACATGCACAAATATTGTCGGAAAATCATCCTTCATGATCTCAACTGGAATCCCGCAAAGCTTGAACAGCGCGTGGGTCGAGTTGATCGCCACGGTTCTTTGGCCTCGGTGACAGGGCAACCTGTTGAGGTTTTTGTGCCGTTTTTAGCCAATAGCTATGACGAATATCAATACAAACGGGTATTGGAGCGCTCCAACCTTCAAGAATTGGTATTCGGGCGCAATGAGATGGTGGCTAACGAACAGGATGAAGACGAATTAACGGGTGAAGATAATGACAGTCAAGTTGAGGGCGGTGGGTCGACGAACCTGGCGAATATCAAGAATCTGATTCGGGGGCTTTTTGATATGGACTTGAGTCTGGAAAGATTGAAAGAATGATTGTTTGCCACACACGGCGGGCGTTCCGGGGCTTCAAGCCTAAATACCCGGAAGATCAGGTTGCCATGTTTCAAAACCCATATTGAGGGCCAGTTGTCGCATCGGGGCGTATGTGTCCGTATAAAGGTTTTCAAACTCAGTGTTGCTTAATGCCAATAAAGTCCTGGTATCGATTCCTAGGTCACAGAAGTCCTCAAGTGCTTTCTCCTTTCCGCCGTGATTGATGAACGTATGAATTGCGTCATACTGAATAGCGGCCATTTTAGGCACCAGCGACAAATCGGGGAGTCGATCGTTTTTACTGGAATTTATGCTTTCTTCAACGGGGATCAGATTCCAAAGTTGATTGTGAGTAACAAAACTCCAAGGCATGAAGTGGTCAAGATCCCAATCGCTAGTCTCGTATAAGGGAGCGCCCGTGTAGAGACTCTTTACATCGCCTTTCAAAGCCATAACCGATTTCCAGAAATCTCGCTGATTCGACATGCTCGGGCGTTTATCAGTGGCAATAAGCTTACTCACAATGTTTGGCACATTGAGATTTCGTTTTTGTAAAAACTGAAGCAAATGCCAATAAGCGAACCCTTTTAATTCTTGGTAGTGCCTATTCAAATAGGCGACCCACTTGGGGTTGATCTCGTAGCGCCAGCCCTTGCCGTCCTTATAAATAGCGTAAAGACATTGTTTATTGAAGGTTTGCGAGAGTTCAATAATTTGAGTATCAGTGGCACTGCTAAACCAAGGGCTCAGAAAACAGGTTGGAACATAGCGAGTCAGTTTGCGATACATCTCCTGTGTTAAATGATTGCTATCAAATAAAAAATCGCTGATGATTTGAGGATTTTTCCCGATTTTGTTGCCCTGGTCTATTTGGTGCAACTCATCAATAATTGCCGAGAGTTTTTCTTGGAAACCGAACGAAAGTCGAAAATACACACGGGGGTACCAAGCTTTGGCAATCATCAGAGGAATGATTTGGCGATCGGTGAATTGCGTCATCTTGCGCAAACAGACAAGATCCAAGATCGATAGAAACCAATAAAACTTATAGGTACCCGTCGTTCTGTTGAAAATGCCGCTGAGGGTATCAATGTTGTTTTCAGTATCCCTCGGGAGTTCGCAAGGTGTATCTATTAGCATAGGCTTGCCTGCTTGAGACTTAACATTTAAATGATAAATCTAAGACGCTTCTTTTTGTGAGGTAATGGGACAAATGTAAGAAAAAGTTCTTGCAGCCCAACACGTCTGTAAGAGATTTAACGTTTCAGTTTACGAAGTTCCACAAACTCGAGGTAAGTGCTTGATCGTAAAAAGAAGTAGCTTTTTGCATCCCTCGCTATTATATTAAGGATATAGGCATGTAAGAATACATTTGTCATACTGAGTTCAATTAATAGATCAAATAAAATGCACTGCGATTTTGTTACACAGTTAGCTCGCTTGAGAAAGCTCTCTAGTGATTCTGTTGATAACGCTGAGAGCTTTAGCGATCTAAATCGGTATATGCATGTGACTCGTGTTGTAGAAGACGAGTTAAAAGACCTTCTTCGAAAGGTGAAAGGAAGGAATGAGAAAACACTCATCCTGTTGTGCGGTAGTGCCGGCGACGGCAAATCTCATCTCTTGTCTTTCCTGAAAAATGAAGATCCCGAAGGATTGTTAGACGGAATTGAGATTTATAACGATGCAACAGAAAGTGCAGCGCCTCATTTGACAGCGATTGATACTCTTGCCGACAGACTTCAAGAATTTAATGATCAAAATTTAGGCAACGAAGGTACAAAAAAGTTAATTCTTGCCATCAACCTTGGCGTTTTGAATAACTTTATTGAATCTGAGAAAGGAGCCAATTTCTCAAGGCTCAAAGCGTATGTAGAGAGCTCTGAAATTTTTTCCAGCTTCATCAAACGGTACGAGTATAGAGAAGGAAGCCCGTTTCAACATGTCAGCTTCTCGGACTTTCATTTATACACGTTAAAAGATGGTGAGATTAGAACCGAACCTTAGCTTCATCAAAATTTGTAACAATTTGGGTATCATCTTCGAGCTCGCCTACTCGGATTCAAAGGGCTTTACCTTGTACGGATGGTGCAAAGCCGACCAAATCGAAAAAGTTTTGGCAAAGGCCAATAAACAGATCGAAAAGCTGGCAGCCGTCACATTGAAACACAGCGACATTGAGGAAATTTGCAAGGTCTTTGTGTTGACGGAGACGGTAGATTCGCTCAACCAATCGCTTGAGAAGACAAAAAAGACTTTAAAAGATACGAAATCAAAGCTCGCAAAGTTGCAAGAGGATTTGTTTACCGTCAAAGCTGAACGGGATGCTCATCGGCTCTTCATTACTGCTATTCATAAGATTGACGAAGAAGTTCTCGCCGGTCCGCTTTTGTACAAAGACGGCAAGGTGCGAGTCATTGTGTCGGTCAACGACGTCAAGTTGTCGACCGACAGCATATGGTATCGGATCGCCTTCATCTTGGCGAAGCAGTATCAATTGCCGATTCAAGCAATTGAGCGCCATGCTTCGGCCTGGATGCGACCCAAACTTCCATTTGAGGGGAGTTTCGCCGACTGGGCCGATGTTGAGCATGCCTTTGGAAGGACAGCGTCAATAACAGACAAGGAAATCCGATGGGACTTTATTTCCAAGTGATCCATAACAATGGATTGACGGCGCCGGCGGACTCGTGGCTTTGAGTCTGCCAAGCCTTGTACTCCAATCCGAATTATTACGTTACTCATTCATTTGCGCGATAATCGAAGGATAAAAATGAATATCAAGCCCGGTTACTCAAGTCAATACGATGTCGTCACCGATTGTTTTGACGAACAATTCGCAAATCCATTGCGCCTTAAGTCAGGCGACGATATTGACGTGAACGCTCTGCTACAGAGGCTCGCTAAAGTCGAGGAGGAGAACCGACGATTAAAGCCTGAATGGGAGGCTTACCGGTGGTTATTCGAGGCACTTCGGTATTACGAAGCTTATGGCGATGATTTTCTGCTTTGTAGCCCGGGTCCGATTTTCTATTGTTGCGGCGAATTAAGACTCATCGTTTCGGTTAATAAAGTTGAGCTTCCGGAAGATAGCCTTTGGAAGCAAGTTGCACGAAGGTTCTTGACTTTAAGGCCGTCGAAGTTGTGTGCAATAGAACGCATTGTCCATCGACCCCCGAGCGGTGGCGCAATGTTGCCGTTTAAAGGAACGGAAACCGAGTGGGCGAACATTGATCATGCATTTGATAAATACAGCTATAAAGTCGTCGAAGATTATCCTGCCGAGTGGGACTGGAAAGCGGGATTGGAATGGGATTTGAGCTTTCCGATGGCGCCTGCCGCTCAGTTGTACGAGAAGTTGGCTTGGGATTTTTGCAATCGAATGGAAGAGGAGGACGCTAAGATGGCTAAGGCTAGCACTGCGCAAAATCCTCGCGAGGAACTGCTTTCGCAGGGAGTAAGGCCTGAAGATGGGCCAGCGCCGACGCCGGATATGGCCGAGCGATCGTTGTCCGAGATCTGTGATCGTATTATGAAGCAGTTGGAGGAAGAGGAAACCAAGGCCAAAGCGGCCAAGGTCGACACAAAGGAAGCTCCCACTAAAGATCCTTCTCTTTAAGATTATGCACAACCCTGCTTCGGCGGTGCACTTTTTGACGTGTGAAAGAATTGCACAATTGATGAATCTCGGTCTGCTTCGAAATAAAACCTTACAAAGGGGACTTTTGTAGCAACATTAACTCTACCGAAAGAAGGTATTCTTCCAGTATAGGGGAGGAGGACGTTAATTTTTCTTTGTTAAGAAGAATTATACGCGGTTATCTCTCAAAGTCAATAAAAATTTAAATAATATTTAAAAATTTACTAAAATAGTAGTTTAGCATTTTAGGAGGGTCTTATGCGCACAAAACAAGGATTTAGTTTGGTCTTGGCGCTGGTTCTGTCTTTGGGGGTCGCGCAAGCTAAAGATTTATCCCGAGGTGATGTGCCTGT
>USCE01000044.1 GCA_900553105.1 uncultured Sutterella sp. | reverse complement strand
ATGGACGGTTGGGTGAAATGGCTTGCGGCCTGCTTTCCCTTTAAACACTATTTTGCGTTCCAAGGTCAAGTTTGGATGCTCGACAGTCCCCTGTCTATCTCCCTGCTGACACTTGCCAAGCTGCTTGCTTTTGCGCTACTTTGGGTCGGTGTCGGCTATAGCTTATACCGCAATAGCGTGCGAGTGGCCATGTTTAATGAATGGCAGGAGGCTCGCCCATGACCGCCTGGCTCAAAACAGTCCTTTTAACGATCAAAAACGCGATTGTTTCGCGTGATACGTTTTTGATCTTTGCCATTGCCTCGCTCTTTTATTTGGTTTTTTACGCACTGCCCTACGACAACCAAATCATTGTGCGTATCCCAACTGCGATTGTCGACATGGATCAGACTGAGCGCTCACATGACTTTGTCAATAAAATTTTGAGTGCTCAAACCGTCGATGCCCGTTTAATCACGGCCAATTACAATCAAGCCCAGGAGCAGTTTGCCCGCAATGAAGTCGATGTCATTGTTGTTATTGGTCAAGAATTCTCTCGCGACTTAGCCCGTGGCGAACCGGTTGCTGTGCACGTATTTAGTAACGGCGCTATGCCAGTAAAAGGCCGTGCAGTCTCGAGCTCTTTGTTGACAATTGTGGCTGAAGAAAATACCGTAGAGGTCGTCACCCGTTTGTTGCACAAGGGACTTAATCCTACGGTTGCTAAGTCTATGACACAGGCCGCTCCTTCGATGGTCTCTCAAGACCTCTTTAACAATATCGGCGGATATGGCTACTACACTGTACCTTTGGTAGCAGTCGTCATCGTACAAGCGGTCATGTTTTTCGGCATCGGTATTGCACTCGGTCAGTGGCTTGAGGCCAATCCGAAACCCGGTTTTATCACTCAAGCGTTTCGCACTAAAACCGGTCTTCTGGCCGTATATTCAGGTTTTGTGCTGATTGCATTTTTCTGGGGACTCTTTTTAGAGACATTCGGCTTGGCCGTACTCGGCATGCCCACCTTTCTCAATGCGGTAGCAACACTTGCGGCGCTAGCGGCTTTTTCGCTTTCGGTGTGCGCTTTAGCCATGCTGTTGACACTTTTAATGGGCACGTATCGATATGCACCGGCACTCGTTCTGGCATCTGCGCCGTCAGTCTTTTTATGCGGACTTGTGTTCCCGATGGAGAATTTTGCTACCTGGGTGATTCCGTTTGCTTGGATGATTCCGACAACACCAGCTTGTCAGGCACTCGTCTTTGCCAGTCAAGAAGGCTCAAACCTATCTCAGGTTACTCATTTAATCGCAGCGAGTCTTTTACAGTTTGCTGTCTACGGCAGTTTGATGCTTTTTGTTTTCTCCCGCCGCTATCTTGCACCGACAACAAATCGCTCAGCTGTCAAAACTATTGAAGACGGTTATTGACACGGTAGACTTCAGGAAATGTCATTGCTCGACTGACTCGACGCATTCGGATTTCAAGCCATCGAGTTGATCCCCGCTTTTCGTAATAGCGCGGGTTACTCAGTATGCAGGCCAACCACAGACTTTGCCAATGGTTTAACGTGGACGCCCTTTGACCGTAATAGTGCTGTGCAGCCGCTTCTACACCGAAGATACCCTGACCAAATTCAGCGACATTCAAATACGTCTGCAGTATGCGTCCCTTGCTCCAAGTCGCCTCCATCACTTTAGCTAAAACAATTTCCTGTGCTTTGCGAATGTAGCTTTTCTTGTGAGATAAAAAAAGATTTTTAATGAGTTGCTGTGTGATGGTTGAGCCACCGGGCGCAGCCTCTCCTTCGAGCACATTACTGATAAAAGCCGTTTGCAACGCTTTCCACTCAATACCGTTGTGATTTAAAAAGTTCACATCTTCGGCAGCAATCACGGCACGAATCATGTTATTGGATACACGCAACAAAGGCACAGGACGCACCGTGACCTTGCCCAAACGCTCGCGTTCGCTTTCGATATAAGCCGACGTGGTGATCTCGGCTTTTGAGTAATAGAGAACCTGACCGATATAATAGATTTCAATCAAACAAAAAGCCGCCCCCGCCACGATTAACCCGCGCTTAAAGAGGTGTTTTGCTTTTGTGTTGAAAATCGCCATCGACGGAACCTCTCTGCACTAAGACTGGGGGACCTCCCGGCCGATCAGGTCATAGTCTTGGTTATCGGTAACGCACACGTTAACGATATCACCAGGTTCAAGATGCCTATCTGTGGTGACATAAATAATGCCGTCAATTTCAGGAGCATCAGCTGTCGTACGACCGATGGCCACACCATCTTCATCTTCGCATTCATCAATAATGACCGGTTGCACGGTGCCGATCTTGGCGCGCATGCGCTCATAGGAAATTTCCGACTGCAAAGCCATGAATCGATCTCGACGCTCTTGACGTACCTCATCGGGCAGTGCGCCGGGCAAAGCGTTAGCCGCTGCGCCTTCAACGGGCGAGTAGGCAAAGCAACCTACTCGATCCAATTGCGCTTCTCTTAAAAAGTCCAAGAGGTATTCAAACTCTTCTTCTGTTTCACCGGGAAAGCCTGCAATGAAGGTAGAGCGAATAGTCAAATCGGGACAGATGCTACGCCAAGCTTTAATTCTTTCGAGTGTCTTTTCAGTTGCTGCGGGCCGCTTCATTGCTTTGAGCACCCGTGGGTGCGCATGTTGGAAAGGAATATCCAAGTAGGGCAGAATCTTTCCTTCAGCCATCAATTCGACGACTTGATCGACATGCGGATACGGATAGACATAGTGAAGTCGAATCCACATCCCCATCTCGCCTAATTCGCGAGCCAAATCATAGAGCTTGGTTCGCATGGCTTTGCCGTGATCATCAAAGTCGATCGCGTATCGCTTATCTAACCCATAGGCTGAAGTGTCCTGGCTAATCACCATCAATTCTTTTACGCCGGCCTCGCGAAGTCTTTCGGCCTCGCGCAAGACTTCACCGATCGGCCGACTTTCCAATGGGCCTCGTAGCTGCGGAATAATGCAAAACGTACAACCGTGATTGCATCCTTCACTAATCTTCAAGTACGCGTAATGCGGTGGCGTTAATTTCAACCCCGCTTTGGGCATTAAATCAAAGTACGGCAAGTGCGGGCGAGGTAAGTGACGGTGCACCAGTTCATAGACTTTATCAAACTCGCCGGGACCTGTGACGCCGAGAACATCAGGACACACTTCATTGATATACATCGAGCCGTCCAAACGCTTCTTGGCGCCTAAACAACCCGTGACAATCACACGTCCGTTTTCCTGCATGGCTTCCTCAATAGCCTGCACACTCTCGGCAACAGCCTCGTTTAAAAAGCCACAAGTGTTCACAATCACTAAATCGGCTGAATCGTAATCGCCGACGATGTCATAGCCTTCGGCACGCAACTGCGTAATAATGCGTTCGCTATCGACTAATGCCTTCGGGCACCCCATCGAAACAATGCCGATTCGTGCAGACGATTTGCTCATAATATCAGCCTTCTTGAATCCAGATCATAACCGCGTGACGACCGCACGTCGTATCGCGACGATAGCTGTAGAAAAGCTCAGGATTGGCGTACGTATCATGACGGGCCGTGACAATGTCAGTGACCCCTTGTGCGTTTAGCGCCATCGTGGCCAATTGAGTTAACGAGCAAAGGAATTTGTCGTCACCCTTGGCTTTAAAAGCTAATTGCGCATCGGGAATTGTTTTTTGCATCGCTTGCAACACTTCTTGACCGGTCTCAAAACTCTCCTCGCCGATTCTCGGGCCCAACCAAGCAATAAACTGCGCACGGTCATCGCCAATTCGCTCACGCATGCGTTTGAGCGTTGCAGGCAAAATACCATCAGCCAAGCTACGCCAACCGCAATGCACGGCAGCAACCACTCTGCCCTTCTTCTCAGCGATCAACACGGGCAAACAATCGGCCACTTGCACCACACAGACAACGCCTGGCGAGGTCGAAACACTGGCATCGGCCTCTTCTTCGGGTTGAGCGGCTTCAGCGTCAATAACACGCGTTCCGTGCACTTGTTTTAACCACTTAGGATCCGAGGGCACTAACTGCGCTGCCAACGTGCGATTCATCTTGACACAAAAATCCACGTCAGAGACGTACGCCCCTACGTTAAAACCGCCGATGCCGTTGACATCCCCATAGGGACCTGAAGAGACACCACCGGCACGCAGCGTCATCAAAGCGTCGACATTGTCCGGGCAAATGTCATCCCAATCGGGTTGTAAAATCGCTAAAGCGGGCTTTTCAGTATCGTCAATCATAATTTTTATAAATCAATCAAAAACGGTCACAGGCTCATCAAGTCCTTCAAATCCCAAGGCTTGCATGAGGTCATATAAATCAGCAGGCGGCGACACGAACCATTGCATGGTTTGCTTGGTTTGTGGATGCAACAATCCCAAACGTGAAGCATGTAATGCCTGACGCTTGATATCGGCCAAGAGGCTGCCTTGCGGTAGTTTCGCTATTTTACCCTTATAAACTGGATCGCCGATTAAGGGCAAACCGGCCCAAAGCATATGAACACGAATCTGATGCGTGCGCCCAGTATCTAAACGACAAGCCACCCAAGATACACTCAAAGGCACCGAACCTACGCCATCGACGGTTACCAGATCGACTAGTCTGACATGAGTTTTTGCTTCCTTGCTGTGAGCTCCCGCTCCAACGCAAAACCGCATGGGAGCTCTCGGATCGCGCATCAAGGGTTCATCAATATAACCGGCTTGCGGCGCCTTACCGTAAGCGAGTGCCCAATATTCGCGCTTAACTGTTCTGGCCTGAAGTTGTCGAATCAAATCCGTTTGCGCCTCAACGGTCTTAGCTACCACCATTAAACCCGTTGTATCACGGTCAAGTCGATGCACGATACCTGCTCGGGGAATAAGACGCAACTCAGGATTTCGATTCAATAGCCCGTTCAGTAACGTATCGTTCCAATGACCTGCCGCCGGGTGAACGACAAGTCCTGCCGGCTTATTGACAACCATAATCGTGTCATCTTCATAGACAACGTTCACATCGATATCAGCCGGTTGAAAGGCAAGCTCTTGCGGACTAGGCTGAACAGTCACCTCAATTTCATCTCCTGCGGAAACTTTCTGGCGCACTTTGGTGACGACTTCGTCATTGACCACAACCGCCCCGTCTTCAATCCAGGATTGAAGTCTTGCTCGGGAGATCTGCGGGATTAATTCCGCGAGCACCTTATCGAGTCGTTCTCCTAGTTTATCCTCGGGAACAACAAAATTTAAATCATCTTCGTTATTATTTAACGACATAAAATTTCCTAAAACCGTGCCGCTAAGTGAAAATGACTCATTAGTGACTTGAGCGAGCCTTTCTCCTAACGGTATAATCGGCCAATCGACTGATTGGTTTTATAAAGAAAACATCAATGGCTGTAACTTTACATCAATTGCGCAAACGCGCACGTGCAGGCTTATTGGCCTGCTTGGTAGCCGCTGCCACGGCCGGCTGCTCGACCATCGAAACGGATATCACGGCAGATTGGGACGCAGATCGTCTCTACAATGAAGCTCGTGATGCCGTCGAAAACGCCGACTGGACGCGAGCGCAAGATTATTACACAAAACTCGAAAGCCGATATCCTTTCGGCCGCTATGCACAACAAGCCCAGATTGAAAGCGCTTATGCTTACTGGCGAGACGGCGAAGCCGCTCAGTGTGTGCAAACCTGCGATCGATTTTTGCGTCAGTACCCCAATCACGCGAATAGCGACTATGTGCTGTACTTAAAGGCACTGGCAACGCTCAATCAACGCGATTCGTTCTTGTCTGCTATTTTAACGAACGAAGTCTATGAGCGTGATGCCGATGCTGCTCGTACAGCTTTTGATACGTTCAAAGAAATCGTTGAACGATTCCCCAATTCGCGCTACGCGCACGAAGCCCGTCGCCGTATGCATGAGTTGGTTCTGGCTCAAGCCTATAACGAGTTAAAGGTCGCTCAGTTCTACTATGATCGTCACGCTTATGTGGCAGCAATTGAACGTGCTCAAGGTGTTGTGCGTGAGTTCCAACAAACGCCCTACTCAGATGATGCACTGAAACTGATTGAAGACTGCTACGAACAACTCGGTATCAATGACTTGCAGGCCGACGTTCGTCGCGTGATTGACATGAACCAAAACCGCGAACGCTAATCGCTTAAAGCGGTCGGTATTTAAAAACTCGGGACTAACTGTCTCGAGTTTTTTTTGATTAATAGGCTTCGTCGGGATTATCTAAAAACGAATACACCCGACCGAAATCTCTTGTACGAATCATGGGCGGCAAACTATCCATCACAATACGCCCATAGGCCTTCTCTACGATGCGAGTATCGCCGAAAACAACGACCCCGAAATCCCTCTCGCTTCGAATAAGTCGCCCGACACCTTGACGCAACATCGTGATCATTTCTGGTAGCTGATATTGCATGAATGCGTTCTTACCGCGACTTTTAAGCCAGTCGGATCGGGCGCGAGCCAGGGGTGTGTCAAATTGAGCAAAAGGCATTTTGTCAATAATGACCAATTGCAGCGACTCCCCCTTAATATCAACCCCTTCCCAAAAACTCATAGAACCGACAAGCACGGCATTATCGGTCGACTTAAAGCGCTCCAGAAGCTCGGTTTTGGCACTTTCACCTTGTACACAAAGAGTGAAGTTAGCACCCATCCGAGCGCGTAAACACTCGGCAATGGACTCCATTGAACGGTAACTTGTGCAAAGAAAGAACGCCCGCCCCTGTGTTTTTTGTAATAGTGGCCACGTTGCATCAACAAGTGCTTGAGAAAAATCCGGCGAAAAGACCCCGGGCAAGTCGTTCGGTAAGTAAAATCGTGCTTGATAATTGTAGTCAAAGGGGCTTTGCCAACTGTGAGTTTCAGTCTCAGGATCAAGGCCTAACTGATCGAGAAAATAGGAAAAGTCCGCCTGCCCATCACCCTTTTTCGTGGAAATGGTTGCACTCGTATACACCCAAGCATTATTCATGTCACTGCGCGCTTTTCGGAAGTGGCCCGAGACCGACAACGGCGTATTGGAAAACATGACATTTTGCTCGGTCAATCGAAGCCAGAGAACGGAGGGCACGTCATTGACGAGCTTAACGTTGGAGGCATCTTTAAAGACGCGATCCCAGGCCTGGACATTGACATAAAGCTCGGAGGCACGTTGAGCAAAAAGCGCAAGTTCATCGTTGAGTTCCTGCACCTGGGCAAAGTCTTCAGCAATTCGACCGACGGCCGCCGCCAGCTTTTTCATCGGCTCATCCATTGCTTCGGCAAAACCTTCAATGTCAGCGATATTATGTTCGGTGTCATAGTCCAAGCCCAGCGTCTCATGAACCGCATCCAATATGCCCAATGAGGCTTGTCGAACGGCGGCAAACTCTTTGTCCCAATCAACTGACTTCACCCAAACGCGTCCTAAAATTCGTCCTTCATCGGCAAAGTCCCGAAGCTCCCAGAGTGAGAAAATGTTGGAAAAGTAGTCCATGCCGACGTCAGCTAATTTATGCGCTTCATCGATAATGACCATGTCGGCTGCAGGCAAAATCTCCCCAAGGCTTTCATCCTTGAGGCTTAAGTCGGCCATAAAGAGGTGATGGTTGACAATAACCACATCGGCCTCTTTAGCTCGCCGTCTGGCTTGAGTCACATAACAGTCTTCAAAATGAGGACATTTGCTACCCATGCAATTATCTTTGGTACTCGTCACCCAGGGCCACAAAGGATCGTTATCGGGTACGCCGATAATTTCATTGATGTCACCGATTTCGCTGCCGCGTTCATAATCAATGATTTTCTTCAGTCTCACATAGCTGTCTTTTTCGGGCAAGAGTCCTAAAGACTGCAAGTTCTCAAGTCGCATCTTGCAAAGATAGTTATTGCGACCTTTGAGCACTGCAACATCGGCCATTAAACCTAAGGCACGACAAATCAGACCGATGTCTTTTTTGAATAGTTGATCTTGAAGGGTTTTACTGGCCGTGGACACAATGGTTTTTGAGCCCGAGAGCAGTGCCGGCGTCAAGTATGCAAAGGTCTTTCCCGTGCCGGTACCTGCCTCTACAACCACGCTTTGTCGATTTTCCAGAGCATCAGCCACCGCCAATGCAAACTCAACTTGACTGGCACGACTCTGAAACCCTTCAATGGCTTTGGTGAGAGCGCCTTCAGGTGAGAAAATTCGGGCTATTGCCTCATGCAAGTCACTCATCAGAAGAACAGTCCTTTGCCTTGTTCCTGAGATTGACGGTCTTGAGCGGCTTGACGTTCTTTGAGTTCTGCCTCGTGAGCTTTCTGGCGTTCAAGACGCTTGGCTTTACGCTCTTGGGCCTCTTGCTGCATTTTCGCTACACGTTCTTGTTGGGCTTGAACCTTGGCTTTGTAAGCTTGCTCATTGGCTTGCTCTTGAGCAATACGGGCATTTTTTTGTTGTTGTGTTTCCGTGACGGGCTTTTTCACATCTGCGCGCTTGGCAGGCATTCTTTCTTGGCGCTTTGCCCCTTCACCCTGACGTTCTTTAACGGCAAAGGTACGAATCTGATGATCGGCTGTACGAATCAGTTGTCGCGCAATACGACTGCGCTTCTGCAACACGCGCTCGGCGCTGTCATAGCAATCGTTGACAAAGAGTTTGGACTGACACAAATGCATGTGACCAGCGCGAAGCTTTTCGATACGAACCAATTCGGCTTCGGCTATCGCCTTAGCATCTTCGGCCTCCT
>USCE01000043.1 GCA_900553105.1 uncultured Sutterella sp. | reverse complement strand
ACGAGATAGGCTCCGGTCTCGTGGGCTCGGAGATGTGTATAAGAGACAGGACAAGGTCAATTACAAACCATTGACACACACAACAGAAGCAATTTTTCAGGGTAAGCCTGCTGGGTTAAAAGAATTTAACCCCGAATGGAAAACGGTGTATCCACATCTGAAAGATCTACCGCTTCAAGCACGAAAAGCTTGGTTTGCCTTTGACCATTTCTACTCCGACACCGCCTTTAGAGCCGCTCTACAACAATTAAAGGACCTCAATCCCTCTCGATTTTTAGATATCGGGGGCAATACCGGGCGATTTGCAAAACTTGCGCTTCAAACATGGTCGCAATCTCGGTGCTGTATTGTGGATTTACCAGAGCAATTGTTCCTAATGAGACAAAATGCTGACTTAGCCGATTATCAAGACCGCATTGAGACTTTCAGTATTAATTGGCTCGATGAACAAGCATCGCTGACACAATGCGAAGCGGCGGATATTATTTGGATGAGCCAGTTTTTAGACTGCTTTAGCCTCGAGCAAGCAACTCAGATTCTTGCTAAGGCAAAGCAGGCGCTCAAAAAAGATGGAGTCTTCGCTATTTTAGAGCCTCTTTGTGACTGCCAAACCAACCGTGCTGCTGCGTTAAGTTTGGCCTGCAGTTCGCTTTATTTTACGGTAGTGGCCAATGGTAATTCTCGGTTCTTCTTTAAAAGTGAACTCGAGGAGATTATTTCAAATGCAGGTCTGACGATTAAAAATCATTTTGACAATATCGGCTTTAGTCACTCTCTTTATCTTTGTGCATAGCGCGATAAAATGAGTAACTGAGGTTCTTACATGCATCTGATTTTTACACTATTTACGGCTGTTTTACTCTCATTGTCTACCGAGTCTGTGGCTGCAGACTACGGTGTTATTCGCGCGCGCATTGATGATGCGGCAGTGTTTGAAGGCCGCTTTGTGCAGTCAGAGCGTTTAGTTAATGCCCCGAAACTTTTTGAGTGTCATGGCTACTTTATTTTCAAGCCCGATGACGTACTTTTTTGGCGAACCCAAACACCGGTGCCGACGACCTCCATTTACAACGACCGAGAGTTTAAAACTTTCATCTACATCAATGATGCTCGTATTGAAAACACCTCTACTCCGACCACCAATATTATCAATCGCATCCTCTGGAGCTTACTCTCGGAAGGCAATTCGTCGCTTGAGCTCGATTTCAACGTTCACACTCAAACTGATGGCAATCAATGGCAAATGGATCTGTATCCCATCACCACGGCCATGCTCAGCGTCGTCAAACGAGTGACTGTCACTGGTGATACATTCGTGCGACAAATTAAAGTTGAGAGTTTTTCCAACGACTTTACGACGGTGAGATTGTCAGACATTGAGCGTTTCCCCGTACTGTCCACCCGCCAGGAGAGAGACCTTGCTAATCCGTAAAATTCTCTCAACATCCTGGCAGGCATTAGCTGCACTTTGGGCTCTCATTATTTTGTTTAATGTATGCCTGCAAGTACACTACTTGCTCAAGAACGGGTTTGACTACGACAACTCGCACCTGTATCCCATTGTCAATGTGGATGACACTCGAGTTGCTGCCCTTGACAATCTCTCAACGATTGCCAATTACCGTGTCATTTACATGGCGGGCATTCCTGCTGAATCAGCAGAAAAATTTGATGGCTTTGTTAAAGAAATTAACCGAAGCTGGCAAGCCCCGACAGGATTAAAAAAAGTGCGCTGGGAAGGCGCCGAGATCAATGAGTACTACTCGTTTTACCGGCTCATCTCCGACCGCTTAATGAACCTCATTGATCAACACACGATCACTCATTTAACTGATGAAGAACTTCTAGCTCGAGCGCTTGAAAGCCTGACTGCGGTGGGACAAAGCACCTTTATTGCCAAGGCCGATGATCCCCTGGGCTTTTTCGCGCGCTGGGCCCAAAAGCGACTCCCGAAAAGTACATTACTATCCACGGGTGACACATTCAAAATTTACGGCGATGACTACGTCTGGGCTATTTTTATCTATGAAGCGGCTCCTAACCTAAACGGTTTATCTGCTTCGGCAATGCTACGGTCCGCTCAAGAGCTGGATCAGGTTGTGCGACGCATCAATCCCAAAGCTCGCGTATTGGTGGACGGCAACCCCTACTTGAGCGCTATTCTTTACCGCGATCAGCTTCAAGAAATTGTTGCAGTCGCACTGTTAACGCTTTTCATCATGTACACCGTATTGCGACGTTGGTCAACGTCTCCTCGGCTTTTCATGCTTGTGTGCTTGAGCATCGGATCGGGCCTGATTATGGGTATGACGGCTTTGCATGTCGTCTTTAACAAACTTTCCTTGTGGGCTATGTTGTTATCGGCTCCGATGGCAGGCGTTTCGTGCATCTTGGCGGTCTTTTACATGCTCACTCAACGAGAGTATCCAAACGACTCATTCTCCGCCTTTATTGAACGAATCACTGCTCCGCTTTTTTGGTTGATGTTTATCGTTGCCGTTTCCTATGGACTGCTTTACATTGTTCCGTTGCCTGGCATACGAGAATTCAGCGTTTTCAGTTGTGCATCCATTATCTCGAGCTCCATCACCGTGATGCTTCTTTTCCCAGCCATTCGCATCGAGCCAATCTCACACAGTGACTTCAGCCGCAAGATGGCCGAGTGGGTACACAAATTTCCACGCTTATCATTAGCTCACTGGCAGACCAAACCTACGGATTACACGGCCGCTGCCCTTGTTTTCTTCGTCATTATCGGCGCTGGATTTCTCCAATTGGACTTCGAGCAACATATCGGAGACCTCACGAACCACCCTCAAGAGGCTTATGCCGAGCACCGCCAGGTCAACTCGTTATTAACACTGCCCGATACGGAACACTTTTTTGTAGTCAGTGCTGCGACAGCCCAAGACGTATTGATGTCAGAGGAAGCACTTCGCTTAGGCTTTGTGCAACGAGGCATGAATAAATTTGACATGACGACGACATGCCTGTCCAAATGGTTCCCTTCTTATACCCGCCAGCAAAGTATTGAAACGTTACGTTTGGCGATGTTTGAGCGCATTAGAGCTCCACTTTCTGACATTCTCGGCTACCAATTGCCTATTCCGCAACCGCCCCAGGTAGAGGTCACTTTTGAAGAATGGCTTGCCTCCGCTTCGGCCAATCCCGTGCGACATTTATGGCTAGATGTTCCTCAAGGTTACAGTTCCATTATCCAGATTGCCGGTATAGAAGAAGAAAACTTCCCGGCACTTGAGCAACTGGCTAATTCCATTGCCGGCGTAACGTTTGTCAACACCGTTGGCGATCTCAATGAGCTTATTTCCCAATATCGTTATACCTACGTCGGGATTTTCATTTTGGCAGTCGTATGTTCCTTCACAGTCTGCCTCTTCCACTACGGTCTACGATCCTGGCGAATTGTTATTCCTCCTTTAATTGGGGTTGCAGCCGGGATTTCTTTGGGCTCCTGGGTTGGGTTACCATTTACGATTTTCAGTGCTTTAGCAATGGTGCTGATCTATGGGCTTGGCATTGGCATCGCAATTTTGTACTACACGAGTGACGAGCACGAATCATTGAGCTTTAGCTTAACGGCTTTTGCGACCGCTATCTGTACATGTTCGTTTGCCATGTTGGGTTTAAGCGCAACGCCAGCTATTGCAACACTTAATTTAACCGTTGCATTCGGGTTAGCTGTCACAGGCTTTATCGTATTGTTTATCCGACAAAATCCCAAGCCGTCAGTCGTCTCGTAACCAAGCTCTTTTAAATTAAAGCACAGCCGCGATACCTAAACCGGTTGCCACAGCTGTCACCGTTGCAACAAGACCGGGAAGCATAAAGGAATGATTGAGCACATATCGACCGATATGAGTAGTACCGGAAAGGTCAAATGAAATAGCCGCCACTAATGAGCCATATGTCGGGATGAAAAAGTAGCCGTTTACTGCCGGGAACATCCCAATGAGCGTTGCAGGAGGCAGTCCCATGGCAATACCAATCGGCATGACTGCGCGAGCAGTAGCAGCTTGAGAATAAAGTAAAACCGATACGGCAAACAACACAAAAGCAAATGTCCAAGGTTGGTTTTGCACCAACTCGCCACAGGTCAATAAAATGGCCTTTTGATGCTCTGCGACAAAAGAGTCTCCCAACCAGGCCAAACCAAATATCCCGACCATAGCGACAATCCCCGCCCGCATTGTAGGAACTGAGGCAATTTTATTGATATCAGGACGGCAAACGACCAAAATAGTTGCCGAGACCACGAGCATAAAGACTTCCAATACTGTTGCCATCCCCAAGGGCTGAGTTTGACCCGGTAAAGTTCTTAACTCTGGATAAAAGCCCGTCAGCACCACAATAGCAACTCCTATCAAAAAGATTAGAGCTGATCGATGGGCCGTAGCAGGCAGTGTCTGTCGATATGAAAATGGCTTTGCTGGCGGTATAAGTTTTGCCTTGAGCCTGGCTTGATAATCGGGATCATCAGCTAAGTTAGCCCCAATGCC
The DNA here is from genome assembly GCA_900553105.1 of uncultured Sutterella sp. Lineage (GTDB taxonomy): Bacteria > Pseudomonadota > Gammaproteobacteria > Burkholderiales > Burkholderiaceae_F > Aphodousia. Next base: position 4,379 of record USCE01000043.1, on the reverse strand, counting down.
AAAAGAGACTATTGAGGCCAAAATAACCCCAAAAAGCGTAGACGGTACGCAAACCAATAAAATCTCCGCTAAGCCCCACTCTGCCCACTCTGGTTGCAGCGCCAAAAGTCCTAACATAGCTGCGGTAGCCGCCGACACGGGCGAGGCGGTAATTGATTGTTGAGAAGCAATGGTTGCGACAGCCATCGGTCGTTCCGGTCGAATGCCTGCAGCAATGGCAGTTTCGTAAATGACGGGCAAGAGCGGGTAAACAATATGACCGGTTCCCGACATAAATGTGAACAACCACGTCACTAAAGGGGCCACAATAGTGATATTTTTCGGATTGGCTCGAATAATACGCTCAGCAACCTGTACTAGGAAATCAATTCCGCCGGCAGCATCCATTGTTGCAGCAGCTGTTACAACAGCCAGAATAATAAGAAGAACGTCAACGGGAGGAGATGTAGGCGTGACACCAAATACTACGGCCAAAACAAACAAGCCGACACCACCCCAAATACCTAAACCAACGCCATTGAATCGAGCCCCGATGAAGATCGAAGCTAGCACAACCGCCAGTTCTAGATAAAAATCGAGCGACATCGCAAAAACAGTGAATAGAAGAGATAGGGAACGGGTAAAGCATACTACTGTACATGCACTCTTAGCCACAAATCGAATGATTAATTGCTTAACTTTGAATGACAAATATCAACATTTAACCACTTGTTCTCAATTTCAAAGAAAAACGGCAAACGATTAACATCGTTTGCCGTTTAACTGTTATCGGGCAATTATGTATTGCCCGAAGTCCGTTGTTCGATTAGAACACAGCGCAAGCAGCGAAGCCGAACGCAACGCTGAATACAATGGCCAACACGCCAGGCAAGAAGAAGGCGTGGTTGAACACGAACTTACCAATGCGGGTCGTACCCGTGTCGTCCATTTGCACAGCGCCCAACAACGTCGGGTACGTCGGCAACACGAACAAAGCAGACACAGCAGCGAACGTGGCAACGATCATGTAGGAGTCGCCCGGGTTAGCAGCCGTAATTCCCAAAGCAGTCACAACAGCAGGCGTAATGGCCTTAGCCGTAGCAGCTTGGCTGTACAACAACATAGCGGCGAAGAAGAAGATCACAGCCAACAAGGCGGGATTTTCAGCAACAGTCGTAGCCGAGAAATCAGTGATTTCTTTCGTGTGACCGGCAACAAACGTGTTACCGAGCCATGCAACACCCAACACGCAAACGCAAGCCACCATACCGCTCTTGAAGACGGAGCAAGAAGCGATGTCGTCAACGCGAATCTTGCAGCAAACCGTGATCAACGTACCGATCGTCAACATAATGCCCATAATGGCAGCATCACGACCAACGATAACCGGGTCGATGATACCGACTGCGGGAGAAATAGCAGAGGCGTAGAGTACCACTGCGATAACGCCGAATAAGAAGATCCAAACAGAGGTCTTAGCATAAGGAGCCAATTCCTTGTTTTGGACGCCTTGCGGAGCCTTCACGAGACCTTTAGCCAAACGATCCTTGTAAACCGGGTCACTGTTGAGGTCCATATTTTGGATCAAAGTCATCACGAAAGCCGTCACCATGCAGCCAGCGAACGTCGTCACCAACCAGATACCGATCAATGCTGGGTAGCTCCAACCGAAGGGCTCGAGAACACCTGTCATGTAAATCACGGCAGCAGACACAGGAGAGGCCGTAATGGCGATTTGAGAAGACACCACGGCGATGGACAACGGAGCAACAGGCTTAATACCTTGTTCCTTAGCCACTTCAACGATAACCGGAATCATCGAAAAAGCCGTATGACCCGTACCAGCGAAAATCGTCAACACATAGGTCACAACCGGAGCCAGGTAGTTGATATACTTCGGGTTGCTACGCAAAATACGTTCAGCGATTTGAACCAAGTAGTCGAGACCGCCGGCCAACTGCATTGCAGAAATAGCAGCGATCACAGACATGATGATCAAGATCACATCCCAAGGAATCGCACCCGGTTTCATGCCGCACACGAGACCTAAAACCAGCACGCCGATACCACCGGCGTAACCGATACCGATGCCGCCCAAACGGACACCGAAGAAGATGGCCGCAAGCAAGACGACAATTTGCAGAATTAACATCAGATCCATAATACCCCCAAATACTGGAGTTACTTTTTATCTTTATCTATTTCCGAAACGAAAAAAAAGGTTTCAGCCTTCTCTCCCTTTCGGACCCATTCGCATCGGCGGCAGTTTCCTGCCGCCTCTGCGACTGTAGGTACTTTACCTCGAATTTGTTAAAAACGATACGAGGTTTACCCTAGGTTTGAAAAATTACATTTCAAACTTCGGAGCGATGAGATTTTGAAGATTGAAAACCTTATCCCATTCTTCTTGCGTCATCAACTTACGTTCTTCAACGATGAGTTGATGCAAGGTCTTACCAGTGTGGTAACCTTCGTGGGCGATTTCAGAGCAGGTCTTGTAACCGAAGTGCGGCTTCAAGATCGTGATGATGCCCAAGGAACCCATCACCAAGTCCTTGCAACGTTGTTCATTGGCGGTGATACCGTCAATGCACTTCGTACGCATTCCGTCCATGGCGTTGGTCATGACCTTCATACCGAAGAACAAAGCCCACGTGATCGGCGGTTCCATCACGTTCAATTCGAGTTGACCAGCGGAAGCAGCCAACATGACCGTGGTGTCCAAACCGATAGCGATGAAGCAGGCTTGGTTCATAGCTTCCAATTCAACCGGATTGACCTTACCCGGCATGATGGAAGAACCAGGTTGCATTTGCGGGAGATTGACTTCTTGCAAGCCACAACGCGGACCGGAAGCCAACAAGCGCAAGTCGTTAGCGACCTTCGTCAACTTAACAGCCAAGCTCTTCATGGCGCTGGAGATAGCGACATAAGCGCCGCAGTCGGAGGTAGCAGCGATCAAGTCTTCGCTGTTGCGGAGCGGCAAGCCCGTCAATTCAGCCAAGTACTTAACAGCCAAGGCAGGATAATCCGGGTGAGCCGTCACGGTCGTACCAATAGCGGTAGCACCGAGGTTCACAACGCAGAGGTGCTTTTGAGCATCCTTGATCGTTTCGATTTCGTCAGCGATCGTGAAGCCCCAGCCATGGAATTCTTGACCCAAGGTCATCGGCACAGCGTCTTGCAAGTGCGTACGACCCATCTTCAACACGCTCTTGAATTCTTCGGACTTCTTGTAGAAAGAAGCTACGAGGTCTTCAACAGCCTTCAACATCACATTGCTGCGGAGCAACAAAGCAACGTGGAAAGCGGTAGGATACGTGTCGTTGGTGGATTGACCGAAGTTAGCGTGGTCGTTCGGAGAAACCAAAGCGTAGTCACCCTTCTTGGAACCCAACTTTTCAGCGGCCAAGTTGCAGATGACTTCGTTGCAATTCATATTCGTGGACGTACCGGCACCACCTTGCACCCAGTCGGTCACGAATTGATCGTGATACTTGCCAGCGATCAATTGGTCGCAGGCCCAGATCAAAGCGTCAGCGACGTCGGCAGGGATCGTACCGAGTTCCTTGTTAGCCATGGCAGCAGCCTTCTTCACATAGCCAAAGGCGATGATGAAGAACGGTTCTTGAGCCATCGACATTTCCGTTACATGGAAGTTTTCTTTGCCACGGAGCGTTTGAACGCCATAGTAGCAATCGTCAGAAATTTCCTTCGGGCCAAGGAAGTCATATTCAATACGAGACATGTTAATTTTGCTCCTCGTTAATTCAATTTAAGAAGGCGTCTTTTAGGCGTCTCCACTAAAAAAAAACTGCGTCAGCCCTAATCGGCAACCTCTTGCGAGGAGCCGTCGGTCCATTAAGACCGCGCAGGGTTTCAGACAGCTCTCAGGCGGTGTGCGATTGCGCACCGCCTTTGATCTCTCTGAGAATTACTTCACAACCTTGATAGGAATTGCCTTCTTGGGAGTCGGCAAAACTTTATCGTAGCCGCGAATACCTTGTTCAGCCATCTTACGACGGATGAAGGCGATTTGGGTCTTCAACGGCAATTGCTTCGGGCAGAAGTCGTGGCAAGCCAACAAGCTCATGCAACCGAAAACGCCGCTGTCATCACCAACCACTTCGTAGTAGTCGGCGTCATTGCGGTTGTCGCGCGGGTCAAGACGGAAACGGGCGATCTTATTGATAGCCACACCGCCAACGAAGTCCGGACGCATACGAACCGTACCGCAACCAGCGATACAGCAACCGCATTCAACGCAACGGTCCAAGAGGTAAATATCTTCGGCCAATTGCGGATCCATCGGTTCTTCCTTGCGGCAGATATCGACTTCTTCTTCCTTCAAGTGAACCCACGTTTCCATGCGTTCGCTCATGTTGCGCATCCACTTACCC
>USCE01000042.1 GCA_900553105.1 uncultured Sutterella sp. | reverse complement strand
CGGCAGCGTCAGATGTGTATAAGAGACAGGCACTATGTGGTGTTTGCTTACCTCTTTGCTGCAGCCGTCATGCCAATGTGGCTTTTGAAGCAACCTCGTGACTACTTGAGCATGTTCTTGTTGATCGGCATGATTTTAGGTGGTGTTGTAGGCGTGTTTGTGAAAAACCCCACCATTGAATTGCCAGCTTTCGTCGGTTGGGAAGTCAAAGGCCTTGACCTCTTCCCGATGCTCTTTGTAACGATCGCCTGCGGAGCCGTCTCGGGTTTCCACAGCTTGGTTTCCTCCACGACTTCGTCTCGTATGGTTGCCAATGAAACCGATATGCGCTTAGTCGGTTACGGCTCCATGTGCGTGGAAACAGTCTTGGGTATCGTTGCGTTGATCATTGTCGGTGCAGCGGCCACGGGCGGTGTTTTGCCCTCGGGTACGCCTTTCCAACTTTTTTCGAACTCCATCGCATCGTTTTTGACCGAAATCTTCGGGTTGCCCACGAATGTGAGCGCCTGCATCATGACGATGTGTGTCTCGGCTTTGGCTTTGACGAGTGTGGACGCTGTTGCCCGTATCGGTCGCATCAGCTTGCAAGAGCTCTTTACGCCGCCCGAAGGTGTTGAGAAGAATGCCGTGCAAAAACTCTTCACCAATACGGTATTTGCCACCACGCTTACGCTCGTATTGGCGTTCATGCTTTGCTTGGCCGGCTACATGAGCATTTGGCCTCTCTTCGGTTCTGCCAACCAATTGCTCTCAGCACTCGTGTTAACAAGCTTAGCTGTCTTCATGAAAGCCACGGGTCGCAAGGGCGCGATGCTCTACGTTCCGATGGCCATCATGTTCTGCGTCACGATGACCGCTTTGGGCATGTCTGTTTGGGGCATCTTCGGTCACATGGCCGCCGGCACATTCGTCTTCATGGTCCACGGCTTGCAACTGATCCTGGCCGTTGCCTTGATCGCTCTGGCCTTGTTGGTGGTTTTGCACTCCGTGCCTAAACTCACGGCTGCAGACAAAGCTTAACGCTTAAACCGTTCATCAAAAATGGGAGCCGCGGCTCCCATTTTTGCGTTCAACTTCCCGATTGGGTTTACACCTTATCTGCTAAACCCAGCCCTTCTTTCTAAAATCAAACAACACTTTAACAAAGGCCTGCATTTCATCAGGAGTACCTAAAGTTAAGCGATTGAAACCCGGCATGAATTCACGACCGACCATGACATGAGCCTCAGCCATGCGTTGTTTGTACTGCGCATGATCGCCTTTGATTTCATGAAAAATGAAGTTAGCTTGTGAAGGTAAATACTTCAAATTCAGTTGGTCCAATGCGTCACAAACAATTTTGCGAGATAAGGCAGTTGTTTCAAGGCTTAACTTGATAAAGCTTTCGTCTTGCAAGCTTGTCATGGCAGCGACAGTTGCCGGCGCGTTGGTATTGTCAATGCTCACGAAGCCTTCGACCAATGCTACCGTTGAGGGCTCAGCTACGCCGAACCCGACACGTAAACCGGCCATTGCATGAAGTTTTGAAAATGTCCGCGTGACAACCACTTGCGTATTGCCTGCCTGCACATACTCAATGCCGGACTTAAAGTCCTTATCCGTCACATAATCGGCATAAGCCTCATCCAAGATGAAATACGTCATCGGACTCTTGGCCTCAATCCAATCATCAAGCATCTGCTTGGGCGTAATCGTTGCAGTCGGATTATTGGGATTGCAGATGTAGCAAATGCTGATGCCCTCAAAGGCACTGACAACTTTTTGCATAGCTACCACATCAATCGAGAGGTCTTCTGCTTTAAGTGGCACTTTTACAACGGAAACACCTATCGCCTCGGCATAAATTTCTGCGTAGTTAAATGTCGGATCCGGCACCACCAACTGTACCGTCTTCCCCTCGGAGAGCGCTTTGTGAGCCAACGCATGAATGGTCGCTTGGATAACCTCAGAGCTACCGTTGCCAAGTGTCACACTTTCTTTGGCGACACCAAAATATCGACCGATTGCCTCGATTAATGCTGCTCGGGCCGCATCAGGATAGCGAAAAGCGCCGGCTAACGAGTCCGTAGCCGCTTGTAATGCCTTTGGCGACATGCCAAGGCTATTTTCATTGAAATTTAACAACAAGGGAGAATCCTCTGAGACTGTCACGGCTTGAAGCTTTTGGGCCTGAGCCAAGCCACTGCTCGTTAAAGCCGTTAAAGCAGTCAATGCAACAAATTGACGACGTTTCATCCTACTAGTCCTATAAAAAAATGCCAAGTAATTATTAGTTTAACTTCTGAATTTAATCGACAAATCGGCAAGTTTACTTAAATAAATCAAACTGTTATTTGTAAAAACAATCCCTTGAAAATGTCGACTAAAAAAGACCGGGAACTCCCGAAGGAGGCCCCGGTACTCAAAGGATCAAGAAAGGAAACTAGGAGTAGAAAATTAACCTAACAACTTCATCACTAAAGCAACTTCAGCTTTCGTGCCAACCGTCAAGCATTTCTCATCAAAATTGAATTGCGGGTGGTGATTCATGTACGGGAAGCCTTCATCAGCATTACCGCCACCGATCGTGAAATAGCAAGACGGAACCACCTTGGTGAATTCGGAGAAGTCCTCCGAAGCCGTCAAGCCCTTACTCGTGGCAACGTTATCAGCTCCGAAGGTTTCCACCATGGCTTCTTTGGCCTTTTGCACCAAAGCTAGGTCTTGCATAACCGCACTGTAGCCGCGCATCCATTTCACTTCAACTTGAGCGCCGTTGGCCGCTGCAATGTTTTGAGCGATCGTGTTGATGCGTTCGATCACGTATTCGCGATCTTTTTCGTTCTTCGTACGGCAGTTGACGTGAATTTCAGCTGTGTGGGGAATCACGTTGCAAACCGTACCGGACTTAAACACGGCGGGAGAAACTACAGCAAAGTTGTCCGGGCAGATGTTGCGGGCAACGATTGTGTGCAAAGCCATCACCAATTCGGCACCAACAACGATCGGGTCAATGGAGGCCTGCGGCATAGAACCGTGAGAACCACGACCGGTGATTGTGATAAAGGCAGCGTCAGTACTGGTCGTAGCCGCTTCGGCTTCAATCATACGAACCAAACCAGCCTTGTCGTTAACAATGTGCAAACCGACACAGAAGTCCACACCGTCCAAAACGCCAGCCTTGATCATATCGATTGCTCCTCCGGGAGGCATTTCTTCCGCGGGCTGGAACAATAACTTCACGGTACCGGCGAATTGATCTTTCATCGCGGCCAAAACCTTGGCCGCCCCCAGGAGCATAGCAGCGTGACCGTCATGTCCGCAAGCGTGAGAAAGACCTTCAACTTTAGAGCGGTAGCACACTTCATTGGCTTCAGCCACGGGAAGTGCGTCAATGTCGGCGCGAAGAGCAATCGTCTTGCCTGCACCCTTGCCACCCTTGATGATGGCAACAACGCTCGTTTCAGTCGGGCGTTCGAGGGCATCAATACCGGGCATCTTGCCCAATTCGTCAACAATGTATTGACTCGTTGCGACTTCTTTGAAGCTTAATTCTGGATTTTCGTGAAAGTGACGGCGCCAAGCGACAATCTCTTCGCTTGGGATCTCAAAATTTTGCATGGGATTTCTCCGATGTATCTTTAAAAGGTTCTTCCTTAAGATTCAAAGTCCTGGAACTTCTCGGGCCGTTCATGAACTCAATCTCAACAGGCGATATGTTACGACTGTCTTCTGATAAAATAAATCCAATCCTTTTTCAGGGTGACAACTTTTAGTTGTCCCTTTCGCGCCATGACAATCCAACAACTTATTGCACTGATTACCGTTGCCGAGGCCGGTAGCATTCGTGCGGCCTCCGAGAGACTGTTCCAAACAACCGCTGCGGTAACGAAAACTTTGAAAAATCTCGAAACTGAAATCGGCGTACCGCTCATCGAACGCCTGCCCCGAGGCGTTCGACTAACAAAAGACGGGGAAACGCTTCTTGTGCATGCACGCCGCGCGCTTCGCGAGATCGATGCCGCTGAAACTAAAATTCGCAGACGTTTAGGCGATGCGCCGAGTAAACTCAGTTGCGCGGTAACGCCCGTAGTGATGATGCACTCGATCGGCCAAACGCTCGATTGGTTTCGCAGCCGCTACCCTAACGTCAATTTGATCATTCGCGACGGCACATTAAGTCACGCGATGCCATTTTTGCGCAACAATATTGTCGATTTTGCCGTTGTCGTCAGCTTACCCAGAAGGCACTCTGTCAATGATCTGGCGATTGAAAAGATCGGCGAAATCGAGATTTGCTTTGCCGTTCGAAAAGGTCATCCGTTACTCGATGACTATGAAAAAGCCTCTGATGTGAAATACCTTCAACAATGCCCCTGGGTCATCACGGCTGACAATATTGAAAGCGTCAGGCGCCGCTTTGAAGTGTTGTTACGTTTCCAGGCGCCGCAAAACATCACGCTTTGCACACCGCAAACGGCCACGGCTATCGTGCAACGAAGCAATTCCATTACTGTATTACCTAAAGCGCTTTTGCAAGCTCCGGTTTGTGCCAATTTAACGCAATTGCCTAGCGCTATCGAAGTTGGTCATCAACAACTGGAAATGATCACTTTAGCCGGTCGACCTAAAACGCCAGCCTTGGAATACTTGATGTACTGCATGCGAAAACACTGTTTGCAATTGTGTGATGTTCGAGACTGAATATGACCTTATCGTGCGCCATTGAGCTTGATATTCGTGTGCGCGCAATAAATTGATTTTAAAACTTGAATTTTCACTATGACACTACAACAACTGCTTGCACTATTAGCGGTATATGAATCCGGTAGCATTCGTGCCGCCGCAACACGACTTAATCAAACTCAAGCTGCCGTGACCAAAACGATTAAAAATCTCGAAGAAGAAATGAACACTGAGCTTCTGATTCGGGAGTCGCGCGGCGTTCGCTTAACTAAAGACGGCGAGACATTGTTGATGCACGGCAGGCGAGCCTGCCGGGAACTTGAAATTGCCCGTGAGACAATCAATATGAATCACGGTAACTCAGTGGGTAAAGTTAATATGGCCGTCACTCCAGTAGTCATGATGAGTTGCCTGACCGATACACTGCAAACCTTCAGAGCTTACTACCCTCGTGTGAATCTTCATATTGAAGATGGCACGCTTATGAATGCGTTGCCTCTGCTTCAACAAGGACTGATCGACTTTGCCATTGTGATCGGCTTTCCCAAAGGACGAGCCATGAAGGATTTTGATGTCGAGCTTTTAGGTGATATTGATACGCGTATCGTTGTGCGAAAAGGCCATGAGTTACTGAACGACTATGAAAGAGCATCCGATATCGAGGAACTAAGGAAGTTTGAGTGGGTCATTACGGCCGATAAATACCATGATGTGACCGATCGCTTCAATCGCTTACTCGGCGTTGAGCCACCGGAAAAAGTGACTCTCTGTACAGCACAAGTTGTCGGTGCCATTGTGGAGTGCAGTAATGCCATTGCCCCTATTCCTCGAGCTTTGCTCTCCAATCCCGAATTTGACAATTTGGTTGAGTTACCGACGGCTGTGCGCCTCGGGCGTCACACGCTAGAGCTTGTAACGCCCGCAGGACGGCCGATGACGCCGGCCATTGAGTTTCTTATCCATTGTTTGCGGGAGCAGACTCGCTCTCTTTTCGCAATAACTTCGGAAGAATAGCGGCAATCAAGAGCGCGGTAGCCATGAAAAGAATGGCTGCCGTAAAACTGCCGCTCCAGTCCACGATACGACCAATCAACGTCCCTTGAGCAATACCGCCGATAAAGGAGCCGATATTAATCACAGCAAAAGAAGAGGCCATCATCGCAGGCTTAACAAAGTCAAAGGGCATAACCCAAATTAGCCCGAAACTCCACGTCAAAAGTAAATTTGCGCCATACATAGTCACGGTGGCTACAATCAGCGAATCCGACGTTTCAAACCAAAAAAGTAGCGCGGCACTAAATACTGAGCACAAGGCAATAAAGATGCTTTCCTTACCCATAAAGAATTTCTTTCGCAAAATAGCAACCGTGGATACACCCACCGTCAGAACAACGGCATAGCCTAACAACACACTCGTCATGTCTGCCGTTTGAAATCCGAACTTCTGATTTAAAAGCGTCGGCAACCAATTCATGATGGCCATACAAACCATATCAATGACAATCATCAATAACGCTAAAATCAACGTGTTGCGATCTCGCCAAGCAGCAAAGAAATCAATCTTTTGTTTGACTTCACCTTCTCGAGCGACCGATGCACGAGGCAAAGTCGCAGAAGTTAACCATAATAGGGCAAAACCGGCTGCCAAAACCAAATAGAGATATTGCCATTGAGCAATAAATTGAATGCCGATCGTAAAAGAGATAATGGCACCGATGCCGAAAGTTGAAATAACAAACCCTTGCACAGTCCCTTTAACACTATGCTCGTAGTTTTCCTGAATAATTTTCGGCACACCCGTGGTATAGCCTGGGTAGCCTAAGCCGGTGAGGAAACGAATAGCCAAGAAAACAATCGGCATGGTTAATAACGTGCTCGATTGCGAGGCTGCGAAAAACAGTATCGAGCCTAAGCAAATAATTGCCAAACTCCAACGCACGTAACCACGATAATGGTAGCGGTCAATTAACCAACCGCTCGGCACCGTGGCCAAACAAAATGAGACGTAGATAACCGACAATAAGTCTCCCGCGTCAGATGCACTCCAGCCTAAGTCTTTTTGCAAGACTTGTACAACAAGACTCATGAGCGTTTTATCAAAATTGAGGATAACACCAAAGAGAAGCAACCAAGCGGTCAGGGCGGTTCGATTCATGAGGTTCTCCGATAAATGTGTAAAAACCGAGACCGCTTGGGAGAATCACGGTCTCGGTTGCTTTCAGATTAGAAGCGAGTATTGATACCGAATTGGAGCACGGAACGGTTCACACGGTCTTGCATTCCAAGTTCTTCGACACGGTCGTCCTTCCAATCACCGCCACCCCAGGAGTGAGAGGCTACACTGTAAAGCCAAGTGTTCTTGCTCAGGTTGTAAATGCAACCGAGAGAGAACACATAGCGTTGCATATCGAGCTCTTGAGCCGTTGTGGAGTAGTTGTACTTGCCGTCGAAGTATTGTACTTGAGCCAAAATGTCGCTCTTGCCAATCGACTTCTTCACAGCAACAGCTAAGCCGTAACCTTGGATACCTTCACCAGTATCATTTTTGACACTGGTAACACCGGCGAGGTCTGCTAAGACACTGTGATTGCCCAACATATTAACGTTGTGAACATATTGCCCCGTCACCCAGATCTTTGCCCAATCGAAGTCGTATTGCATGGCCAAACCCACATCCGTGGAGTTCTTCATGCGAACGTTATAGCGGTGATCGTTTTCCCAGTAAATCTGTTCAACAGCTGCTTGCATGGCAAAGCGTTTACCGAAGTAGGTCACAGCCACGTTAGCCAGGCGGTTTTTGTCACCAGCGTCCACAGCGTCATAATCCACATCGGCAAAACCGGCTTGAGCATCAAAAGAGTACATTGCACCCAATTGCCAACCCTTGAACACCGGCGTTTGGTACACGATGGAGTTATCAGCGCGGCCGAAACCGTACATCGTGGCTTGAATACCGGCGTCCAAATAGGCGGTGCCGAACGGATCAGCCCAACCGGCCCACATGGAGTAAGTACCGACGGAACCCGACAAGGTGCCAAAGCGACCCATACCGACCGTACCGTAAGGCGTTTTCACCGACAAAGAGGATTCACGGCTAAAGAGACGATCTCGGTCGGAGTTGTAGAGCGTTTCGCCCGTATCCGTTGCGATACCGCTTTGCAAGTTAGCAATCACGGAGTAACCGTTGCCGAGATCTTCGGTAGCATAAATACCCCAGCGAGAACCCCAGCTTTGCCCCGGTTCCATCGAAATGTCCGTATCGCCATTCTTGTTGTGAACAACTTGAATACCCGTGTCAATACTACCGTAGATCATTACATCGGCTGCAAAAGAAGAGCTTATCGCCAACGTTAATGCGCTTAAAACCAATAGCTTTTTCATTTTGCGTGTCCTTAATTACTTCTTAGCGTTCGTCGAGGGGATTGCCGGAGCCCCCAAGAGGAACGGGATCAAGCCGGCGACCACCACACAGACGGCCATGGCCAGGAATGCGGGGAAGTAGTCACCGCCAGCGGCGTCAACCAAACGCCCCACCAGGAGACCTTGACCGATACCGCCCACGAAGGCACCGATATTGATCACAGCGAAAGCAGAACCGATAATGCGGATCGGGATCATACGGTAGGGTAACAAGATGATGCCAGCAAAAGCGCTCATCAAGAAGAGGTTGGAGATATACAAAGCAACCACACTCATGGTAAAGCTCGGAGCCTTAACAGCTGCCACCAACGTGACTGCAGACACGACAGAGCAAATGAACATGAAGATCTTTTCACGTTCCGGGAACCACTTGCGGATGATGCCAGGGGCAGAAGCACAGGAAACGATCAATGTAATAGCGTACCCGATCAACACCATAGAGAGCGTGCTGTCGGAAACAGTAAAGGTCTTTGCCCACATGCTCGGCAACCAGTTCAAGAAACCGACACCGGCCAAGTTGTTCAACAACAAGGCGGCAGCCAAAACCAGCGTGTTGCGGTTTTTCCAAGCTTCAATAGGGCTAACTTTCGGCATTGCAGCCCTTATGGCTTGCTCTTCAGCCGTCAATTGCTTTTCTGGAACCCAGAAATAGAACACAACCAAGCAACTAGCAAAGAAGGTAGCCAAGGCGTAGTAAGCATATTGCCAGTTAAAGGAAATGATGTAACTACCCACCGTGTAAGCCACGATAGCGCCGACACCAGCCGTTGCCACAACCTTACCTTGAACGGCACCGCGTTCTTCTTGAGCAAAGTTATCAGCAATGATCTTCGGAGCACCATTCGTGTAACCAGCGTGACCGAAACCGGTGAACAAACGCATGGCGACGAGAGCCATCAAG
>USCE01000041.1 GCA_900553105.1 uncultured Sutterella sp. | reverse complement strand
TTATCGTCGGGCAGCGTCAGATGTGTATAAGAGACAGGCATGGGAGATTTCTACGAAACGTTCTTCGATGATGCCGTTCGAGCCAACCGCCTTTTGGGAATCACGCTCACCACGCGCGGCACGGACAACAAAGGCACCCCCATCCCGATGGCAGGTGTTCCGGAAAAGACGCTAGATCAGTACCTGGCACGATTGGTCAAACAAGGCGTCTCCGTGGCCATTTGCGAACAAATCGGCGATCCGAGTAAAGGCCCGCTTGAGCGCGAATTAGCTCGAATTGTCACGCCCGGTACCTTAACCGAGAGCGAACTTTTACCCACTAAACAAAACGCTGCCCTTTTGGCCTTAGCCCCCGCCAGTCGTCATGCTGATCGCGTAGGAATGGCCTGGCTTGTCCTCAGTAACGGCGAATTGCGTCTGGCACAGACGTCCTTTGAAAACCTGGCTAACGAACTGTCTCGTATTGCGCCTTCTGAAATTCTCGTCCCTGAAGACTTTAAGGAAAAGGTTGAAGCCCTTCGCACTGCCATTGCGATCACAACATTACCGAAATGGCACTTCTCGGCCGAGCACGGCTCGGCCACTTTAAAGCACCAATTTCAAGTGCAAACACTGTCGGCTTGGGGACTGGATGATGAACCCGAAGCCGTCAGCGCCGCCGGTGCCCTCTTGGGTTACGCCGAGGCCACTCAGTGTGAATCGTTGCCGCATATTCTGCCACCCGTCTTAGAAGTGCAGTCCGAATTTGTGGGCATGGACGCTGCGAGCCGACGCAATCTTGAGCTTACACAAACATTGCGTGGCGACGATGGCCCGACACTTTTTTCCACTATTGATCACTGCCAAACCGGCATGGGATCCCGACTCTTGCGCCAATGGCTACATAATCCTTTACGCCGTGTCGACGTTGTAAGGGCCCGCCAACAAGCCATTGAGACGCTATTGCCGCAAGAGTCAACGCGTGAAACGCTAGCCCAAGAACTTAAGCCGCTACCCGATCTTGAACGTTTGGCTACGCGCATCGCCATGCGCACGATTCGTCCCCGTGAGCTCGCAGCCCTGCGAGATGCCTTGCCGCACTTGGCGCGCATTGCGGAACTCGTCTTGCGCCTAAACGATCCGTTCATGACCGAAGAGTGCAATCATTTGGTGATTGATCCGGCGCTCTTTACGCAAATTGATGCAGCGCTCTTGCCCGAACCTGCGGCCTTGTTGCGCGACGGCGATGTGATTCGCAGTGAATTTAATGAAGAATTGCGCACCTTGCGAGAACTTCGGGACAATGTCGGTCAGTTTCTCAACGAGATGGAAATCCGGGAACGTGAAGCAACGGGTATTTCCACACTGCGGGTGCAATACAACAAAATCCAAGGCTTTTTCATTGAAGTCTCTCGCGGTCAGACCGATAAGATTCCGGAGCACTACCACCGAAAACAAACGCTCAAAAACACGGAGCGTTATATGACCCCGGAACTCAAAGCCTACGAAGCGAAAGCCTTATCGGCTCAAGAGCGCTCCGCAGCTTTGCAAAAGAGCCTTTATAACGACTTGTTGGAATTTGCCAGCAGCTATATCTCGGCACTTCAAGTGGCTGCAAAAAGCATTGCCGCACTCGATGTCATTGCCTCATTGACAGAACATGCGGCCTCGGCAGACTGGACAAGGCCGGAAATGAGTGAGGCCACAGGTATTGAAATCACGGCCGGTCGCCACCCCGTGGTTGAAGATGCCATTGAGCGCTATACGCCTAACGACTGTACGCTTGTTCCTGGACGCCGACTTTTGGTTATTACGGGCCCGAATATGGGGGGTAAATCGACCTACATGCGCTCGGTGGCACTTATCGTTTTGCTTGCCTATATCGGTAGCTTCGTGCCGGCTCAGGCTGCGCGCATTGGCCCCGTAGATCGCATCCTCACTCGAATCGGAGCTAGCGACGATCTCGCACGCGGTCGTTCGACCTTTATGGTAGAAATGACCGAAGCGGCCGCGATTTTGCACCAAGCAACCAATGAGAGCTTAGTGTTAATGGACGAAATCGGTCGCGGCACTTCTACCTTTGACGGTTTAAGTTTAGCTGGCGCCATTGCACAAGATTTAGCACTGTCGAAAAAGAGTTTTACGTTATTTGCAACACACTACTTTGAGCTCACCAAGCTTGCGCAAACGGCGCCTGAAGTAGCCAATGTTCATGTGGCAGCGGTTGAAAACAAAAATCGCATTGTCTTTTTACATGAAGTCAAGGACGGCCCTGCCAATCAAAGCTACGGCATTGCCGTGGCGCAACTTGCCGGAGTTCCCAATCCAGTGATCCGTCGTGCCCGACAAATGCTCAAAGAGCTCGAGGAGCGCTCCCAGGTTAACGAACAATTGGACTTGTTCTCCGATACTCCAACCATGCAAGAAGCCCCCGTTATTGAAACTTCAATGTCGGAGGCGCTTTGTGAAAAGATTTGTGAAATTGATGCGGATACTTTGACGCCCCGCCAAGCCCTTGAGTTAATCTATGAACTCAAGGACAAGGCCCAAAAAGCGATGAATTAATTCACGGTATGAGGCTTTTGCCCCTCGTCCTCATCTTCAACGATATTATTGACGGGGCCATCGGCCACCTGCAAAAAGCCCGGAACAACAACGTCATCCGTGCCCACGGTATCGCCTTGAGCCTGGGCTTTGCTGACATTTTTCACGGTAATTTCGAATCGAAGACCGATACCCGCTAGAGGATGGTTGCCATCTAACACGACGATCCCTTCGGCAATATCCGTGACACGATAGATGCGATCAAGGGTCTCGCCACGGATTTCGCTGTAGCTTAAACCCACTTCCACCCCTTCTTCAAAATCGGTCTCCGGGCGGATGATCAGAAGTGATTCATCATAGTCTCCGAAAGCCTCTTCGGGCTCAAGCTCCACTTTGACTTTATCGCCAGCTTGCTTTCCTTCCAAAGTCTTTTCAATCACAGGAAAAATATCCCCGTGGCCGTGCAAGTAGACAAGCTCATCCGCGGTTTCCAACAAGTCGCCTTGCAATGTATACATTGCAACGGACATCGTCACGAGAGTGTCTTTTTGAATTTGCATCCGTTTTAATCCTTCAAAATTTTATCTTTGGCACGTCGATACTCTTCTTCGGACAACAGTCCCTTTTCGTAAAGAGTCGCCAAATCCTTTAGTTCTTTCACGCGCATTTCCTCATTGGCTCCAGGTACGTACACATTAGCCACGCCCAACGGATTGACACCATAGCGATTGGTACCAGGTTGAGAGCCAATTAAACCGATCACGATATAGGCAATAAACTCAATGCCGGGAATAAAAAGCAACAGTGCCCACCAGCCGCTTGAGTCAAAGTCGTGCAGACGGCGAACGGCGGCCGAAATCAGGCTTACAAGCGAAATGAGGCTCAAAATGACATAGGCTTGACTAGCCTCGTAGAATTCGGGGGTTGCTGTCGCATCTTGAATATCCAGCGAGTACCCCGGCAAACTGCCGATAGAGTAAATGACGTACGGTACGCCAATTCGAATGGCCGTCCACGTCAAAACGATTAACCAAAATTTCGAGCGATTCAAACGCCCTTGAAAAGAAAAAAATAATTTAAGCACCGTATCGAATCCTGCAAAAAGAGAGCGCAACCTCTGGTCGCACTCTCCCTATTATGCCGACTTTTTATGTCGTCGTTGCCGTATTACTTCGTCTGTTCGCTCAAAAGCGTCAAGATCTTAGGCGCAACACCGGTTTGATCGGGTTTGCCATCGGGGCCTAATACATGAACACGGCATTCTGTTTCAGACAACTGTTGCAAGCCGATCACGTACTGCGGAGCTTCAACCGCTTTGTCGCGACCGAAAGCGTTAGCCCAGAAACCTTGCTTAGCGCGTTCTTGTTCTTCGTATTCTTCATCAAGATAACGAACCAAGAAGAAGCCTCTGGAGCGATCGCGATCTTCAACCGTAAAGCCCAAACGATCGATGGCCAAAGCCAAACGTCGCCAAGCACGTTCGTAGCCTTCGTTAATCAGAATGCTCGTAGGTTGCCCCTCAGCGTCTTGTTCCAATTGGCTGATCGTAGGAACGGCTTCGTAGCTCGAGAGCTCTTGAACTTGTTGTTCACGTTGTTCTTCGGTTTGCTTAACTGCCTTGGGATTGAATTCCGTGTTGATGCGTTGAGCCAAACGCGTCACCATTTCGGCCTCAAGCATCGGATCAGCAGGACCGGGTTGCCAGACGGTCGTTTCATTGTCGCCACCCAAGGACTTCACCACTTCCACCATCGAACGATGCGTGATGAAGATATCACAACCGCCGTCATCGGTACGTTCCACGCGGGAACGATATTGATCACGTTCACCCGTGGAGTACACCAAATCCACCACCTTACCCAATGTTCCACGAATGATATCCTGCGGTAAATTGGCGCGGTTTTCAGCCCAGTTGGTTTCCATCACTCCGGTTAACTCGTCTTGTCGAGCTAAAGACAAACCGACGCTAGACCAGAAATCTTGCAACACGGGCCAAATTTGCTCTGGAGCGACCGAGACACGCACCCAGCGATTGTTGCCTTCGCGCATGACCTTAGCCACCTCACCTTGGGGCAAAAGCACGCGAGTAGCGGAGCTATCCGATTGAGTTGCCAACGCTTCTTGCTCTTGTTGGCTAGCCCAAACCGTTTGCGGACGAGACGGTACATTGAAACGATCAGAAGCCGGTACTTGAGACAATTCTGGAGGGATTTCCAGCGGGGCACGAGAATCACTCGTTTCGTATTGAATGCGGTCTTGGCTGAAGTTAAAGCCAGAGCAGGCGGCCAGCGCCATCGGGATCGTAACAATTAAACCAGTACGCAAAACTTTATTCATTTTCATACAAATTTTCGCACCCGTGCGAACGGGCCCAGAGTATCAAAAACAAGTTCCGACTATTGTACCGAAGCCTTGTCCAATATGGGGAGGTTTCTTCAACTCAATCAGAACAAAACCCAGCCGAGCATCATCTGAGCAATGGCCACAAAGGGATGCATGAAGTAGCTCAAAAGTCCAGAGAGAATCAACACCACCAATATGATCATGCCGTAGCGCTCCAGCTCGGCAAAGCGCACGGCTGCGCCGTACGGCAAAAGCATCGTGACAATGCGTCCGCCATCTAAAGGCGGTAACGGTAAAAGGTTAAAGGCCATGATATAGAAGTTGACCAGAACCCCCGCAACCGTCAAATCAAGAAGTGCCTGCGTGACAAATCCGGTCACAATAAAAATTTTCAGACACAAAAGCCAAAAGATCGCTTGCAGGAAATTGCTTAATGGTCCGGCCAGAGCCACCATCAGCATTGCTTGTCGAAAAGGGCTCAAATGACGTGTATTAATTGGTACCGGCTTGGCCCAACCGAGCAATACACCGCCCATGCCCGTCAAAGCTGACCCGAGTAACAACACCGCCGGCACCACAATGGTGCCCACAAGATCAATGTGCGGTATGGGATTTAGGGTCACGCGACCGAGCATCGTGGCTGTCATGTCCCCATAGCGAGCGGCCACCCAGCCGTGTGCCGCTTCGTGAGCCGTAATGGCAAATAAAAGCGGCACAATGTAAATGATAATTTGATAGATTTCTTGAGTCATCGGTCTGTTAAAAGTTCTAATACGGTCGGCATCTCCACCGGCAACGCTTCCTGCATACCGGGCTCAGGCCGTCCGGGCTTAAAGCCGTGAAAATCACTGCCGGTGCTGGCTAAAAATCCCATATTGGCCGCAATGCGCATGAAGCGCTCATTTTCACCGGCAAAGTGACTGCCGGTTGTCACCTCAATTGCATCACCGCCCAACGCCTTAAACTCTTCCAGTAAATCCATGATGTTATAAGGCGCCTTGAAATTGTAGCGTCCCGGATGGGCCAACACGGCCACGCCACCCGTCTGAGCAATAATATTCATTGCCTCGGGCAACTTCATCCAATTGGTTTGAACAAAAGCCGGCCCTTCATCTTTTAAATAACGTTCAAAGGCCTCATCTTCATTACCCACGGTTCCGCGCTCCAACAACGCCATGGCAAAGTGACGTCGAGAAAGATTGAGCTTGTTGCCGGCTAAAGACAATGCTTGCGTATACGTATTGTAAATTCCTAACGCGTCAAACTTAGCGGCCATCTGCTTAGCGCGCTCGTCACGCATCCGACTCAATTTGTCAGTCAGTTCCATGTAGGGCTCTAGCTCCTTCATCCCGAGTCCTACCACGTGAATCGTTTTTTCTCCCCAAGCGCAAGAGAGCTCAACCCCATCGATGAAGCGCATGCCGAGACGCCTGGCTTCGCACGAAGCCTCCTTCAGCCCCGCAACCGTGTCATGATCGGTCAGCGCGATAACCTCCACGCCGTTATCATGAGCCTTGCGCACCACATCAGCAGGTCGATAAACCCCGTCACTGGCATTGGAGTGCACATGTAAATCCAATTTCATACGTCGAACAATATCCATTACAATCCAAACCTAACTTTAACTCGTTAGTATGTAATTTCATGGCGATTTTTTCAATTGGTGACAGAATCCCGCTCATCGGCAAAGATGTTTGGGTCGCAGAGACGGCTTTTGTCAGCGCAGATGTTCACTTAGGTGACCGGGTCAGTGTTTGGCCCAACGCAAGCATTCGAGGTGACATCGAGCTCATTACTATCGAAGAAGGCTCAAACGTTCAAGACGCTGCAGTGATTCACACCGATGAAAGTTTTGCCTGTCGAATCGGTAAAAATGTGACTATCGGCCATGCCGCGATTTTGCACGGTTGCACGATCGGTGACGGCACTTTAATCGGTATGGGCGCAACTGTTTTAAACGGTAGCGTTATCGGCGCCGGATGCATCGTTGGAGCAGGCGCTTTAGTCACGCAAAATAAAATATTTCCCGACAACTCCTTAATTGTGGGCGCTCCTGCACGCATTGTTCGAACGCTGACACAAGAGGAGCGGGCTACTATATTGAAAAACGCCCAACATTATTGCGAGGCCGCCGAGCTTTACCGTCTGACGGCTAAACGCATTGATTTGTAAAGGATTACTAGAAAATGACTCAAGATACCCTTTTACGATTAATTTTTAAGAAAGCGAGCGTACGCGGTGCAAGTGTTCGTTTGGAAAGTGCTTGGAATGCCGTGCGAGAATTTCGTAGCTGGCCGACTTGTGTCACAACGCTGATGGGCGAATTGACCGCCGGAGCACTTTTGCTTGCAAGCTCTTTAAAGTTTGAAGGGTCGCTGATTTTGCAAATTCAGGGCGACGGTCCTGTTCGCTTGGCCATTGTTGAAGTCAAAAACGGATTGGCCGTTCGTGCCACCACCAAACTGCACGACAATGCCGTCTTTAACGATGCGATGGGTTTAACCGAACTTGTCAACGCCCACGGCCAAGGACGTTGTGCCATCATGCTCGATCCGAAAGATCGTCCCGAAGGGGAACCTCTTTATCAAGGCGTTGTATCATTGGCCGGCGACAAAGTGGCCACGGTTCTTGAAAATTATCTCGAGCAAAGCGAACAAATCCACACTCGTTTATGGTTGGCCGCAGATGCCAAGGCAGCAGCCGGTTTGATGATTCAAAAAATGCCGACTACGGGCGGCTATGACACTGAACTTAGCGCCGAAGCACAAGAAGAAAATTTGCGTCGCATTGAAATGCTCGCACAAACCGTCACCGATACAGAAATGCTGACACTGACCCCGCAAGAGCTCACCCATCGACTCTTCTGGAAAGAAGCTCCTGACTACTTTGAGCCCCAACAACCCTATTTTGCGTGCACCTGCTCTCGCGAAAAAGTCTCTCGCATGATTGAGCAATTAGGTGAAGTGGAAGCCTTGCAGATTGCCAGCGAGCAAGGAGAGCTTGCTGTGACGTGTGATTTTTGCGGTAAAACCGAACACTTTACGCCGGCACAAGTCTCTGAAATTTTCACGCGCAAAGGCAACCAACAAGTCCATTAATAGGAAAGAAATTTATGGCACAAAGAGCAACTTTCGAGAATATCGAAGGCCTGTACGAGATCTTTGAAGGCTATGGCCTGTCGGGCAGCATTGAATTTCGAGATAACGAGGACGTTTTTTCAATCAACGGCCCCTATCCCCTTCACGAAGTCAGTGAACGTGAAGTGCTCGATGGCGTTACCAATATCAGCTGTGATTACGTTCAAGAGAAGCATTTAAACTCCGGCACTCTTGTTTGGATATTCAAAATCTGCATCAACGACGAGTATTTCTTTTACGAATCGCGTTACGACATTGAAAAAGCGCAGCTGCAAACCGTACGTCACCCGTTGCAAGAAGTCATCGATTGGATCGTGCCGCCCGGGTTCAAAGATGCTTTCCGAGTCCAAAATTTCTTTGTCATTAAAGACGATGAACACACGCTCACGATTTTTGAGGCAGCCGAGTTTCAAGCCATGAAAGTGGAAATTAATCCCAATGGGCTCGGCATTGAAGTGAAGTCTCTGAACGTGCGTCTGCCGGGCACCCACTTAGATGATTCGGCTCGCGAACGCGTCATCTCCCACTTAGAAAGCGTCATGGAGACCATTCTTGATCATTTCGGGCTACACACGATCAATGCGGCCGACCCTCAAGCACTCAAAGATGCACTCTATGAGGTCATCGAAAGTAAGGGAAGTGACCGTGGACTAGCCCCCACGACTTTTGAGCTAACCGGACAAGAGCCCGTTACGTTGGAAGTTGCCAAGCTTTTTACAACGCGCATCATGTTTGATGACGGTCGAGCCGATCTGATCAATCTTTACGGCAATGGCAAAGACTTGTGGCTGTACAACATAAGCTACAAAGACAATGAGCCCATTATGCGAACGCTCGAAAAAATTACGGCCGAGCGTGCGTTAGCCGTTGCCGATCAAGCGCTAAGCACCATGAATGAGGAAGCTCCCAAGCGCATTAACTCCGAGACCATCAATTAACAAAAGCGCGGCGTGAACTGTACCCCGTTTGGTAGACAACTTATCAACGGGGTATTTTCATGAGTGGG
>USCE01000040.1 GCA_900553105.1 uncultured Sutterella sp. | reverse complement strand
ACGAGATAGGCTCCGGTCTCGTGGGCTCGGAGATGTGTATAAGAGACAGGCATGACATGTTCACAAGCCAATTCCGACACTATCTCGTTGATTATGAATTGGCCAAGCGCCTCTCGGTCGCCGATGCCCCGAAGATTAAAACCCGAGACGTCGATCAAAGGCTTGACGCTGTCGCTTGGTCCAAGGATCGAAAGCTTGACGCTTACGGACTTGAGGAAGTCGCTTTAGTGATGATCGCGCTTGAAGATCCTCGGCACGCGATTAGCCGCTATCAACACACTTTTAATGAGCTTTTTGTGAAAGAAACGGCGCTGACAGAAGTGATTGAAAATATCGAAGCTTCTTCCGAGGGACGGCACACCAAAGGGAATGTTAAACCGGAGCTACTGCGTCAGGCCTGTCTTGACAGAGCCATTGAATTTACGGGCGCCAAACCCGGTCATCCTTTGCGGCGCTACTACCCCGAAGAAGCTTGTCCCTACAGTCTTCATGCGTCATAAATTGAATATTTAAACGCTATTGTTTCATTAAGAAAAAAAGTAGAAATCAAGCCTGAAACGAATGACCGACTGCATTAAAACCAAAGCGCTGTTTCCCGAGTGTCTTAAAGAAGAGGGATTTATCCGCTATGACGGCTACCCCGTGGCTTACATTAAAAGTGACCTTTCGGTGCAGCTTTTATTACCGTTTTCTGAATTAAGAAATCGTCCGTATTACTCATCAGCTTTTAACGGCTTCATCGAAATTCATCATTCCGTGAGCCTTTTATCGGCTCGCTTCATGCTTGCGCTGATTGCCGAATGGGGGAGCTTTTTCTTTGGCGCCCCCGAAGATGAAAATCGCAGTGAATACCTGCGGGCGGCTATTAAAAGGCTCTTTGGCCTCTACAGCGGAGAGGCCAATCTTGCTCGTGCGCTCAATAACCCACAAAGTGACAATCATCCGCTGGCGCACTCCTTAACAAAGGAAGAACAGGAACGCGTCTCTGAGCGATCTTCTAAAAACAGACCGTTGTACATCATCAACAGTCTTTGGTCCGGACGATTTTTAACCCAAGGGCTGCAATCCGAGCCTATTCGCGAAGCCAAGTTGCCGGTCACCATCGATACCAAACATGTCCGTGTCACGACCGATCGAGAGCTTTTCATTAAGGTGATCACGTCAAGCAGTCAAAAAAAATTCATGGGCAACTGTGTCCGCAGAGTCAATGCTCAAGGGTTGGTTGAACACGGTTGGCTGCTGCCTCGACAACGCTGGCGTTGGTTCATGTTTGAGCCCGGTCAGACTTACTATCTTTCTGAAAACGACATGTGGTATTTCCTTCCCCAAAATCAGGTGCAGGATCGCGATCAGAAAACTTTGGATGAAGTCCTCACGAAACTGTCAGTCTCCCAAGATCCGACGATGACATGCTCGGACTTGGAAGATGTTTTAAAGCTATTGGCGGAACTTGAGCATGAGAATAAAGCTCCTGATTTTCGTACCCCCATCCTTGAGCAACTCTTAGTTGAAAAAGAGCCTCTGCCGTCTGTTTTAGAAACGATTGAAGCAAGGAGCAATGGGCGACACGCCAACTTGGAGGTCAATCCCGCAGGCCTCATCCTCGCCTGCGCCTCCAAAGCGCCGGAATTTCAAGGGCAACGCCAAATTTCAGGCAACCGATATTGCCCGATGCCCGAAATTGACCACCTCGCACAAATTAACCATCCGGAGAAATAAAAATGAAATTTTCCGACTTAAAGCAAACCATTTTGGCCCAATTTATGGTCCCGGGCGGCAATCGCATTGTCCCCTTCATCGAAGGCAAGCCCGGCGGCGGCAAATCCGCCTGTGCTCGAGAGATCGTGGCCGAACTTAAAAAGCAATTCAACATTGCCGATCAACAGATCATTGAATTCAATCCTTCGCTTCGCGATCCTGTGGACGTCCTGGGCATCCCTTTTAAGCACAAATCGGGCACGCACAATGTGTGGCTTCCCCCCGAGGAGTTCTATAACCTCAGAGAAGGAGTCGGCTATTGCGCGCTCATCATTGAAGAGCTCACGGACGCGCCCATGTCCATGCAAAACCCAATGTGCCGCATCATTCTGGATCGCTGGGCCGGATCGGTGAAATTAAGCGATAAGCTTTTTATCATCGCCACGGGCAATCGTGTCGAAGACAAGTCCGGCGCAAGTCGCATGTCCACTAAGCTCGGCAATCGCCTGCGCTGTCTGCCCTTTGACGAGAACCTTGACGATTGGATCGTCTGGGCCAGAGAGAACAAAATCGATGAAGTACTCATTAAGTTTTTGCAGTTTCAGCCCAAACTCTTATCTGACTTCGACCCCACGCGTAAAACCAATCCCACTCCCCGCTCCTGGGCTTCAGTGAGTTTAATTCCGGAGTTTGAAGGCAGCGGCAAAGCCAAAGAACGCTTATTTCAGGAAGTCGTGGCGGGCGATGTGGGAGAAGGCGCGGCGGCAGCGTATTGCGCTTTCCGAAAGATGTATTTGAATCTGCCCAATTTCAATGATCTTCTGGCCAATCCCAAAACCTATCCGGTGCCGCAGGAGTTAAGTGTCCGCTGGGCCACCGTCATGAAGCTTGTTGATTTAATCGCCTCAGACACTTGTTCGCAAACCGCAGCCGATGCCGCGCTCACCTATATTGGTCGCGTGCCTTCAGACATGCAGGCGATGGCCGTGCGTGAACTTTTCAGAGGCCGGGGAAAGACGAAATTAGTCGCCAGTCCCGTATTCAAAAATCTTGCCACTAAAATCAGTAAGGCCCTGTAATGACTGACGCCATCGATAAACTCACACAAGCGAAAACTCGGCTGTCGCTCAAAGAACCGTTTTTCAGCACCATGCTCTACCGGTTCCCCCTACGGGCGACTGAAGAGGTGCCGGTCGCGGCAGTCACCCCGCGAGGCGTAATTCTCTATAACCCCAAAGCCATCGAAACGCTTTCCGTCGAGGAGATTGTCTTTTTGCTCTGCCACGAGGTTATGCATGTCGCCTTGTCGCACGCCACGCGCCGAGGCGACAGAGATCACATGATTTTCAACATCGCGTGCGACGCCGTCATTAATGAAACTCTCATCGAATTAGGCATCGGGCAATTCTTAAATAACGGGGTGAGAATGCCCGGGGCACAAAATCGCCATGCAGAAGACATTTATGACGAAATCTTCAAAAAGACAAAAATCATCACTATTGACCTCGATCTTATTTTTTCGGGAGATAAAACAACCCCCGACTTTAAAGGCGACACGCTTGGCAAGGCGCGTCGAACTTATGGAGAAGCATTGGATGAAAGTGAAGCGCGGGAAGTTGCCAATCGGATAAAGCTTGCCGTGGCTGAGGGCATCACCAAAGAGAAAATGTCAGGCATGGGTCATCAAAGAGGAGCATTTCTTGAGAAACTGGAAGCCTACGTACTCACGGAAAAACTCCCCTGGCATCAGCTACTAGCTCGCTTTATGAATAAATTTGTCTCACAAAATGAGAGCTGGCGAAGACCCAACAAACGATTTAACGATGTGTACCTACCCTCCGTTGATAAAGAAGCCCGCATGGGCACTTTAGTGGTGGGAATCGACACCTCGGGCTCCATTGACTCCAAGACGCTTTCTGTATTCGGTAAACACCTCTTTGATGTCATCGAAGAGTGCAAACCGGAAGAAGTGATTGTTTTGTGGTGCGATGCCGATATACAAAAAGTTGAGCACCACGACTGGGAGGAGGTTCCGTTTGATCTTGAAGCGCCGGGCAGAGGCGGCACCGATATGACAAAAATCACGCATTGGGTGACCGATCATGCCGAAGAGGCCGATGCCTGTGTTATTCTGACCGACGGCTACACGCCTTACCCCACGCCGGGTGAAGAAAAAGTCCCGACACTTTGGGTCTTAACCCATGAGAATAAAAGGATTCCTCAACACATCAATTATGTGATTTTTGAAACGGATTAGTCATGGACTGGGAAAAACAAAAGCAAGAGCCGATTACCGAAGAGGCTATTCAAGAACTGGATCGGGAAATTGAGGTCGTTTTTAAAGAGCTCGACAGCGTCAACAAGGAACTGTTTGACAAATGAAGCACTTAAAAGCCTGGGAATTAATTCGGTTAAACGAAAAACTTTTGAGTCAATATGGAGGGCTCAAAATCACGCGATCATCAAACCAGGACGCCCGCGTTGAAGCCCTTTGTTGCCGCATCCGATCGCTTTTTGAATATGGCGATGATCACACTCTTGCCGGCACGGCGGCGCTTTATTGCGAGGTCATTGCTCGCGGTCATGCGTTTAGCGATGCCAACAAACGAACCGCCGTTAATGCGTTGTACCTCTTTTTACATAGAAACAGACAAAGCACTCGAGTGCCGGCAGGATTGAGCGATGTGATCGTCAAAGTCGCTACCGGAGAAATGACCCGAAACCAATTAACCGATTTTGTTCAACGGGAAATTATAGATTCCAACTCTTCAATCACAGCAACCGGTCATTAATCATCCTAAAAAGTTTTGAGGGCAACTTTCTGAAAAATCGCCCTCGAATGCTTTGCTTTAAGTGTTTTTTACTGGCAACCAAGTTGCTCAAATATTCTCAATAAGTTGTCCGACCTCTTTTAACACCATCGGCACAAGGCCAGTAGCACTACCCAAGCGAATATAGTTATAGGGTCCGAATTCCTCATCCATCATGGCGCAGTTAAAAGCCATCTCTTCGGGCGCCTCTTTGTTAAGAAGCATACGGATGGGGGCACCTGCCGCAGCCGCCATCGTCACAAAGTCTGCCGCCGGGTAAACCGTACCGGAGGTGCCGATTGCAATAAAAATATCCACTTCTTTTAAATACGGCACGATCCAATCGAGTCCGTGGGGCGTTTCACCAAAAAGCACCACGTCGGGACGAACATAAAAAAACTGAGCGCCGCACTTCGGGCATACGTTGCCTTCCTTGTAAAAACCTTTGCGAGGGAAAACCGCTCCGCACTTTCGGCATAGGCTGCGGTTAAGCGAACCGTGCAAGTGGAAAACTGACGTGTCACCTGCCTCTTCGCACAATGAATCAATGTTCTGAGTCACATGGACAATGTCCGCACGCAAACGATACTTTTTCACAAATTCCGCAATGGCGACATGAGCGACGTTGGGCTTGCAGACGTCAAAATCCTGAATGCGCTGATTGGTTGCCCGATAAACCCGCTCAGGCATCGCCCTCATATAGCCGGCCGACAGGCTTGTGCTGTCATTATCGGGGTCGCTCCCCGCTCCCCGATACGTGGGAATACCGCTTTCCACCGATAATCCCGCCCCGGACAGAATAAAAATATTCGGACGCTCTCCACGCCACTTTTTAATCATCGTTGATAGCATTTTTTCTCACTTAGCTTTTGAGATATTTCCTAAACGTGTAATACTTCAAATCTTCCCAGGGATCGCTGAAATGCGTTTTTTTCAGTAACTTATCCACATTCATACGCGAAAAAATTCGGAATTTTTCGCTCACGTAGAGCTCATCTCGATACCAGTAATAATCGGGCATCGCCTCTGTAATCGGACTGATGATTTGAATCTTCGCATCCGGATAATGGATCCCCACCAACTGAACCAAACGCAAAAGTTTGTATTTTTGCCAGGGAAAGCTTTTCAGCCTGAAGTGCTTGGGTACCTTTGATAAGCCCGTCCAAGGTTCTTTAACGCCAAAATAAAAACCTGCGCAACGGGCAATTTGCACAATTTCGTCCGCTGCTGCTTCGCTTGGCGCTTCAATATCGTAGATATCTCGGTTGAAATCCCGACACGGGGTATCGTATTGCTCCTGTTGGGCTAATTTTTCAATTGCTTCATAGAGTTCCCAAGAGTACTTCGACGGATTGATCGCATCTGAAAAGGCATACCATTTCTTAAAAAACGAGTGTACGACGTGATAATCCCAACCCAAAGACTCCCGTCGCATTTGTCGGCAGTAATTGATCATTGAATCTAAGTACTGAAGAGCAACGCCACCCGCCAAAGCTTTAACTTCTTCGGTCAAAGCCGGGCGTTTATCAGTCGTGCAAAGTGATCCATCCAAAAGTGCCTGAACAATCTGAACCTTAGAATTTTCTTCTGCAGTTAAAAGCTCGGATACGTTTAAGCCAGAAGCGGCCACCATCGCCACCATAATTTGCCGCTCCGGATAAACGGCACGGTAGAAAAAACTTCCCGCTTCAAGCGCAAAGATCAGTCTGTCGGAAGAGGCCTTTTCATGAAGTTCACGGACTAACGAAAGGTAATCCTGATTCAAAAGCGCTCGAAATTTATTTCCCGAGACATAGTCAAAGGGATTAAACGCTTTGTTGGTTTCCATCTTGTATTTCCTTTATTCATAATGACAGAATAAAAGCGATTGCTTCAATTTATGAATGTTTGAGCGCTTCAAAAACTGAAGGTCAGAAATCTAAAGTAACTCTGAAAGAAAATTTCAAACGGAGGCAATAATGCTTGGGGCAATTGTGGGCGATATCGTGGGTTCACGCTTTGAATACAACAACATTAAAAGCAAAGATTTTGAACTCATGACTGAGGATTGTTTTGTCACGGACGACACGGTCTTAACGCTTGCCGTCTGTGATGCGCTACTAAACCTTGAAAATGATCTTGAGACTGCCACGGCTCAATCTCTCAGAATTTTTTCACGACGCTACGCCGACAAGGATTATGGCGATGGATTCAGGCGCTGGATGCTCTCCGATGAGGCGCAAGCCTATGGAAGTTTCGGCAATGGCGCGGCGATGCGTGTTTCTGCCTGCTCCATTGCCGCGCAAACATTGGAAGAAGCAAAACACATGAGTGACGCAGTCACCGCTCCTACTCACAACCATCCTGAAGGAATGAAAGGCGCGCAGGCCACCGCTGTCGCGGGCTTTTTAGCTAAAACGGGACTTGAGAAAACCGATATTGAAAAGTACATTAACCAAAACTACTATCCCATGGGATTCACGCTGGACGAGATTCGACCGACTTATCGCTATGAAGGCAGCTGTCAAGGCAGTGTGCCTTTTGCTTTGAAGGCGTTCTTTGAGTCTGACTCTTTTGAAGATGCCATTCGAAACGCTGTCAGCATCGGTGGCGACAGCGACACACTGGCGGCAATCACCGGCGGCGTCGCAGGAATCTATTACGGCGTGGATCGCCAAATTGCGGAAAAAGCGCTGAGCTATCTCGATGATTTTCAAAAAGATGTCATGGTTCGATTCGAAAAAGCTTTTAATCACCAAAATAACCTTTGCACATTTCAGGTTTAAAGATTTTTAGGCTATTTTTTGAAACTCTCGGTCACGTTTGAAAATGAGATCGGCAGTATGATTTCTCAAAAGGTTTAATGGAGAAAGACATGCTGTATACGTCACTTGGTCATACCGGTATTTCTGTTTCTAAGGTTTGTTTGGGCTGCATGAGTTTCGGCGTGCGAGGTCTGATGCATGATTGGACGCTTGACGAAACAGAAAGCGAAAAAATTATTCGACATGCATTAGATAGCGGCATTAACTTTTTTGACACCGCCAACGGCTACTCAGCCGGGACCAGCGAAGAATTTTTGGGAAGAATTCTCAAACGTTCGACAACTCGTGACAAAATCGTTATCGCTTCAAAGGTCTACTTTAATCTCGGGCGCCTGTCACGCCAGGCCATTCTGAAGGAAATCGACGGCACTCTCAAACGTCTCGGCACCGATTACCTCGATCTTTATATTATTCACCGCTTCGATTACAACACGCCTATCGAAGAAACCATGCAAGCCTTAAATGATTTGGTCCAGGCCGGCAAAGTGCGGGCGCTGGGCGCCTCGGCGATGTACGGCTATCAGTTTCACAACATGCAGCTTGCGGCCAGAGATAACGATTGGACACCGTTTTCCGCGATGGAAAACCACTACAACCTGCTCTATCGCGAAGACGAGCGAGAACTGATTCCGATCTGCAAACAAATGGATGTCATGTTGATGCCCTACAGTCCTTTGGCAGGCGGCCATTTGGCTCGCGCGACATGGGAGGGCACTTCCCTGCGAGGGCAAACTGACCGGGTCGTCAGAGGCAAGTACGACAAAATGCAACAGGAAGACATCAAGATTGTTGAGAGAGTGGCTGAACTTGGCCGACAGAAAAACTGCAAGATGTCGCAGATTGCGTTGGCCTGGTTGTGGGCAAAAGGCGTTGCCTCTCCCATTATCGGCGCCACCAAAACTCAGTACATTGATGATGCGGTGAGCGCATTGGATATTCATTTAAGCGAAGAGGAAATCGCTTATTTGGAAGAGTATTACGTACCGCACCCGATTGTCGGGGCCATCAATGCCAATCCGTCCGAAGGCGTTATGCTTTTGGACGAAAAGAAATAGTTTTAACGACGACGGGCAAGATTACACTTGCTCATCTTTTCGTTATGCGTTTTTGCGGCTCTGCGGGCCAGCAGAACCAGCCTGCCTGCAGAGTTTGAAAGAGCGAATACCCGATCCCAGCGATGCTGCCCAATCCGTCGATCTGCAGCGCGAAGAATTTCCGAAATCCCCCAAGGATCCGTTATTGTCATTTGAGTTTCAGGCCCGGCATTTAAATATTTCGATATCGCATTCGAAATATCTGACGCGCACCAAAATGCCTGAAGATGAATATTGGCTTGTGCTGGACGGGAACAATCGCCTTGCGAATAAGCTTTTGGCCAATCAAAAATTATCTGACCGTCAAGCGTCACGAAGTACCTTGGAAATTCCTGCATGCCACAATGCCCGGGTATTCGGTACTTAACGCAATGAATTCTCAGATTTATTGCCGGATCAACCATCGCGTAAATTTTCTTTTGCAGTTTTGACCACCTTTTGCTCATGTCGTCACCGGCCCCTCATTTCGTCAATAACTTTCTTGTGCCGTCTTGTCCGGAGAGCAATCCTTTTCGCCGAATTCATCATCGAAGTTTTCAATCTCTTCGACTTCGTCCTCTTCATCGTCAAGGTCCTCGTCCCGCGCGTCACGCATCTGTCTCTTATACACATCTCCGAGCCCACGAGACCGGAGCCTATCTCGTA
>USCE01000039.1 GCA_900553105.1 uncultured Sutterella sp. | reverse complement strand
AGCAGATGCCGATTGTCAAAGCCAACGCAAAATAGTGCAAAGCAGGACCACCGAAGAAGAACATCGCCAAAGTCATTGCCAACGTTGAAGAGTGAGTAATCACCGTACGCGAAATCGTTGCCGTAATAGCAGAGTCAATGACTTCTACAGTATCGGCACGACGCATCTTTTTAAAGTGCTCGCGTACACGGTCGAAAATAATCACGGATTCATTCACCGAATAACCCAATACGGCCAGCACAGCAGCCAGAACCGGCAATGAGAATTCCCATTGGAAGAATGCAAAGATCCCTAAAACAAGCACGACGTCGTGCAAGTTAGCGATAATGGCAGCCACTGAGAACTTCCATTCAAAGCGGAATGCCAAGTAAACAACAATACCGAAAACGACAAGCAGTAATGCCGTCAGACCGTCAGTGGCTAATTCTTCACCGACTTGCGGTCCCACGAATTCCACTCGGGTCATTTGAGCCTGTGGCTCGCTCTTTTGCAACACTTCCATGACCTGTTGCGCTTGTTGATTGGAATTTTCGCCCTCAACAATCGGCAATCGGATCATTACATCACGAGCGGTGCCAAAATTTTGTACTGCCGCTTCAATGCCTAACGCATCACTGATTTCTTCACGAATCTGATCGGTCGGTGCAACCTGCGGATAGGTCACTTCCATCACCGTACCGCCGGTAAACTCGATGGAAAATGCTAAACCGCGGGTACAAAGCAAAAAGACCGCAATGATAAATGAAATCAATGAGATCGTATTGAAGATCTTGTCAAAGCGCATGAAGTGAATCGTGCGCCGAATCCTAAAAAACTCCATATTCGACCTCCTTAATCCTCAGGCTTCCAGATTTGACCGACATGAAGTGTCTTCAACTTCTTACGGCGACCGTAAATCAGGTTGATCACGCCACGCGATACCATCACGGAGGTAAAGATTGAAGTCATGATGCCCAAGCAGTGCACCACAGCGAATCCACGAACAGGGCCAGAACCGAAAATCAGTAACGCAATACCAGCAATCAAACTTGTGATGTTGGAGTCCAAAATCGTCGCAAATGCGCGATCAAAGCCTTCGCTGATGGCTTGCTGCGGTGTTCGTCCTTCACGCAATTCTTCACGAACACGTTCGTTAATGAGCACGTTAGCGTCCACTGCCATACCCAATGTCAATGCAATAGCGGCAATACCCGGCAAAGTCAACGTTGCCTGAAGCATAGAAAGCAATGCAATCAACATCATCACGTTACAAGTCAATGCAAAGACTGAAACGGCACCGAACACTTGGTAGTAAAGAATCATGAAAATTGACACGGCGGCAAAGCCATACAGTGTCGAGCGGAAACCGGCCTCAATGTTTGCAGCACCCAAACTCGGTCCTACTAATCGCTCTTCAATGATTTCCATCGGAGCAGCCAAAGAACCAGCACGAAGTAAAAGCGCCGTATCGGTTGCTTCCATCGTCGTCATACGACCGGAAATTTGTACGCGACCGCCACCGATTTCTTGACGAATCACAGGGGCCGTGACCACTTCACCCTTACCCTTTTCAAAGAGGATAATGGCCATACGTTTACCCACGTTATCGCGTGTGACGTCTTGGAAAATGCGAGCGCCTCGACTGTCAAGCGTAAGGTTTACGGTTGGCTCTTGCGTTTGTTGATCAAAGCCAGCTTGTGCGTCATTTAAGTTATCACCGGTCAAAATCACTTGACGCTTAACTAAAATCGGCACGCCGTTGCGATCAAAATAGCGTTCGTCGCCAAAAGGCACGGTACCATTAGCCAACTGAGCATAGGCCTCAGGAGAATCGTCCACAAGACGGATTTCCAAGGTGGCCGTACGACCCAAAATATCTTTCGCTTTCGCTGTGTCTTGAACACCGGGCAATTGCACAACAATACGGTTACTGCCTTGTTGGGCAATCACGGGCTCAGCCACACCGAGCTCATTAATACGGTTATGAAGCGTAGAAATATTTTGCTTTAGGGCGTATTCCTGTACCTGACGAAGTGTTGCATCGTTCAACGTCGCCATCAAGCGGAAGTATTGTCCATCGGCGTGTTCTTCGAACGTTAATTCCGGATGCGTATTGCGAAGCAAGTCAAGCGCCTTACCGCGCTCATCTTCGCTTCGGAAAGCAATATCAAGCGCAGTCCCCGCACGGGTAATACCGGCGTGGCGGATTCTTTCCTCACGAAATTGGGAGCGAAGATCTGCAGCGGTAGCATCAATTCGCTTATCGATGGCAGCCTGCATGTCCACTTCTAACAAGAAGTGCACGCCACCACGAAGGTCAAGCCCCAAGTACATCGGCAAGGCATGAAGCTTTAACAACCACTCTGGCGTATTCGGCACAAGATTTAATGCCACAACATAGGCCGGGTCCGTCGGATCCGGATTTAAAGCACGTTCGATAACTTCTTTGGCCTGCAACTGCAACTCAGCTTGGGTCGGATCAAAACGAACGCGCACGGTTGACTGCTGAGCGCCTTGCTCAAAGAAGATACCGTTGGGCTTGATATTGGCCACAGCCAACACCTCTTCGACTCGACGATAAACTTCTTCGTCAACTTTAATGGTCGCCTTTTGACTCGAGACCTGAACAGCAGGAGACTCACCGAAGAAGTTCGGTGTCGTGTAGATCATCCCGATCAGGAGCGCAACACCGATAACGATGTATTTCCATAATGGATAACGGTTCACGAGTTTTCCCCATAAATAACTGAAAAAAGAGAACGGCCTTCAAGCTCGCTCTCTTTGGCGGTCAGTCATTATTAAAAACTAACCGCACATAACAAAACAATCGTCCTTAGCGGGCGATTGCTTTGCTGGTTGCCTTAGAACGTCTTAATCGTTCCCTTAGGCAAAACGGTTTGCACAGCCAAACGTTGAATCGTCAACGTGACCGGTTCCCCCTTAACGGCGGCAATTTGCACCACGATGTAATCATCGGCCACGTCGGCAATGCGACCGGCGATGCCACCAGCAGTCAAAATTTCATCTCCCTTGGACAAACCGTCGACCATCTTGGCGTGTTCCTTTTGACGCTTTTGTTGCGGACGAATCAAGAAAAACCAGAAAGCCACGAAGATCAAAATCATCGGTAACAAACTGGCTATGAAACTACCCGTATCACCGGCAGCAGCCGTTTGAGCGAATGCGTCAGAAATAAAAAACATCTGTTACTCCATTGAAAAAAGCTTTATTCGGCTCGATTGTCGAACCAAAGATTTGTTAATTATACGGGGCTTTTTAGCGCTTTTTGCTTCGAAAAAACGCTATGTCACAAATGCAACATTACACGCCCCGAGCGCGATTGCGATAAAACTCCTCTCGCCACTGTTCGAACCGATCCTCATCGAGCGCGTCGCGCATCTCTTGCATCAAGTTGAGATAGTAGTGGAGGTTGTGAATCGTGTTTAATCGTGCCCCCAAGATTTCGTTGACTTTTTGCAAATGATGCAAATAAGCACGCGTGAAATGACGGCATGTGTAGCACTGGCAACCGGGCTCAAGCGGCTGCAAGTCATCTTTGTACTTGCTGTTGCGAATCTTGACATCGCCATATCGCGTAAAGAGCCATCCGTTGCGAGCGTTTCGCGTCGGCATGACGCAATCGAACATGTCAATGCCCTGACTGACGCCTTCAACTAAATCCTCGGGCGTGCCCACCCCCATTAAATAACGGGGCTTGTCTTCGGGTAACTGCCATACGATGTGCTCCATAATGCGATGCATTTCTTCTTTCGGCTCACCCACAGACAAGCCGCCAACCGCATAGCCGTGAAAGCCGATCTCTTTAAGGCCGGCTAAAGACTCCTCACGTAGGTGCTCGTACATGCCGCCCTGAACGATTCCAAAGAGCGCGTTGGGGTTGCCTAAGCGCTCAAATTCGTCCTTACTGCGACGAGCCCAGCGAAGCGACATCCGCATTGATTTTGCGGCTTCTAGTTCAGTTGCCGGACGGCCGTTGATTTGATAGGGCGTGCACTCGTCAAAAACCATGACGATGTCACTATTGAGTACCTTCTGAATTTGCATGGACACTTCAGGCGTCAAAAAAAGCTTGTCACCGTTAATGGGAGAGGCAAACTTCACGCCTTCTTCGGTGATCTTACGCAAACCCTTTAACGAGAACACTTGAAAGCCACCCGAGTCGGTCAAAATCGGTTTATCCCATCCCATGAAACGGTGCAAACCGCCATGTTTTTCAATCACATCTAGTCCAGGACGTAACCAAAGGTGAAAGGTATTGCCCAAAATAATTTGCGAACCGATCTCTTCTAATTCATTAGGCGCCATTGCTTTGACAGTGCCGTAGGTGCCCACTGGCATAAAAATCGGCGTTTGTACTATGCCGTGATTGAGCTTCATTTCTCCGCGGCGTGCTTTGCCCGCAGTCTTTTTCAACGTAAATTCAAGACTCACTGTATCTACTCCGGTTTTTTCTCCAAAAGCATCGCATCGCCGTAGCTGAAAAACCGGTAGTGGTTTTCCACGGCGTAGCGATAAGCCGAATCAATTCGCTCTTTACCGGCTAGCGCAGAGACCAGCATTAAGAGTGTGGATTTCGGCAGATGGAAATTGGTGATTAAGGCATCAATAATCTTAAATTCGTAGCCAGGCTTGATAAACAAACGCGTATCGCGAGCGCCTGCGGCAATGACACCTTTTTCTGTCGCGGCACTTTCCAATGCGCGCAGACTCGTGGTGCCCACAGAAACAACGCGACGACCGGCCGCTTTTGCCTCATTGACGGCACGAGCTGTGTCCTCGCTGATCGTATACCACTCCGAATGCATCACATGTTCGCTTAACTTTTCCACGCGAACCGGTTGGAATGTGCCAGCTCCGACGTGAAGCGTGACAAAAACCGTTTGAATCCCCTTTTGATGCAAACGGTCAATCACATCGTCGGTAAAGTGAAGTCCAGCAGTGGGAGCGGCAACGGCTCCGGGAGTTTGAGCATAGACCGTTTGGTAGCGAGACTCATCGTCTTTGTCTGCCGCGTGCTCGATATAAGGCGGCAGCGGAACCTTGCCGAAATCTTGCAACACATCCAAGACGGGCGCTTCAAATTCCAGCGTAAAGAACTCTCCCTCGCGGCCCGTAACGAGCACCCGAGCATTTTTTCCCTCTTCATTTTCGAAAATCAGATAAGTCCCTGCTTTCGGGCTCTTGCTAGCGCGCGCCATCGATACGGCAGTAAATTCGCCGGTGATGCGTTCCATGAGCAACTCGACAGCCCCACCCGTTTCTTTTTTACCGAGCAGACGGGCTTTTATCACCTTCGTATTATTCATCACCAACAGATCATCTGGACGCAATAAATCCACGATATCTTTGAAGTGGTAGTCAGCCAATGCATCGGGCATTACATGAAGTAAGCGACTAGCGGAGCGATCCTTTAAAGGAAATTGTGCGATTCGATCTTCGGGAAGATCGTAATCAAAATCAGATAATAGTAATTCGTGTTCAGACATGGCTTTACCGGCCAAAAAAGGTCAAAGAGTTGCCATCTTAGCGAATTTCTTGACTTTTTTAAAGCCCTTGGACACACGCCGACTGTCAAATCATTAAATTTGTAAAAAAGATATCCGCACCCTTGCAATTGAGAATTATTATCATTAATATTCATGGTACGAACTTTTTAGAAACCGTAAGCTTCACGCAAGACTCTTGCGATAAAGTATCGGTCAATAAGAAGTTTTGAGCTAACCGTCGGTGGTTGGAACCAAAAAAGGGGTGGGTAACAACTCCCGGCGAATCTCTCCCAAGCTCATTTGATGTTTGCCGATTTCTCCTTGACGGTAAACCTCTCAGTCCTAAAACAACTTCTTTGGTCCGACAAAAACCGGCGATTTCGCCGGTTTTTGTTATTAAGCATTCGTTCCATTAAGCAACACAGCAGACCAACAAACCAATCGCACTCACCGTCAAAACACTTGCAATGATCATTTGTGCAACAATATCAACAATCCAGTTATCGTTCATTTTCACTCCAGCACGACTTAACCAATACACCTTCATTATTCTCGATAATTAAAATAATTTCAAGATCACATTTTGATTTGATTTATACTTAAGATCATTTATTGATCTTTGTCAAACAAAAAGAAGCGACCCGAAGGTCGCATAAATTCACGGCCAGGCGGGCATTGCCCGCCTGTCGATCGAGAAGAGCCGTTACTTGATCGTGTAGACCACTTGCGCCGGTACACCACCCGTTAAATCGTCGGGTTTGACGTTACGGAAAGCGTTTTCAGCATCGACACCTTTTTTCACAGCCGCTTCAACTTTTTTCTTCAAGTCCGCCATTTCTTTGTCATCCTTGGCACGCAAGGACACTCTGAAGTGACCGTCGGCGGCAATCGAGTTCACGGAGTTACCACCGTTGAAGTTCGAAACTACGCATTGCTTTTGCGACGGGATCACTTTCTCAATTTCCAAAATGGCACGCGCAGCTGCGTGCACAGCATTTGTATTACCGTAGGCACCGTTACTGTGACCACCCGGACCTTGGATCGAAAAATTTAACACCGAAGAGACGTCGGCCATGGCCACCGAGGCGGCGAAAGAACCCACCAAAGCAAACAGTAATTTAACTTTCATCATTCTCTCCAATGTCTTAGTACATGTCTTCGGTCGTGCGAGCACCGATCGGACCAGCAGTCGGCGCAACAACTTCACCCGTGCTCGTGTGATAGCCTGCAGCCGTCAAACCCATTAATATCATGCGGAAAATACGCTTACCCTCATCTTGAGCATTACCCGGAATGCCCCATTCATAGTAAGCATGTCCGCCACCGTTTGCAGCCGGCGTATGAACATTAAAGTTCACGGTCGGTACACCAACAGCGGCCGGCACGTTATCGTTCAAGCTCGAAGAATTTGTTTTCGGTTCCTTGATTTGGTCAATGCCAACCGTTTGAGCCGTTTGCCACCAAATTTGCGTTGCGATATCGTTCAAGTTGGCACGTTGATAAGCAGGACGATCACCGAACCAAACCAATTCCATCGTCAATGCATTCTTGTCGCCCGTCTTCAAACCGTACTTCGCATTTTCTTCGTCCAATGCGGCTTTAAAGGTCGGTTCAATTTGTGCACGAATTGCGCTCAAGGGCGGTTGCGTGGGCGAACGCATGTCGACCATCAACGTGCAAGAACGAGAACGGCCGTCTGCCGTGGCGGCGTCTTCACAATCGGCAACTCCAACCGTGTAAGTGGTTCTTTCAGCCTTCTTATCCGAATCCCACGGCGAGCGAACATCGGCGATCTTTCCGATCGAACGCGTCATTGCCATGAGCGCGCTCGGGGCCTCTGCGCCGCCTTGCTTGTATCCTGCCGGTTCCGTGTACTTAATTTCGAAACGATAGCTACCTAAGTAGTTAAGCGTACCGGAACCCGGACGTGTAGAGTCAGCGCCAAAGTTTGCTACGAAGTTCAACGCATTGTTGCCCTTACCGGTGTCTTGGTTATAACCATAGAGTTGCTTCATACCGCAAAGGTTTCCCTTGCCTTCTTCACCAGCAGTACCGCACACCCAAATGTCATACACAGGCTTAATGTTGTACTTCTTGAGCATGATGGCCGCTGTCATCACGCCGGTCGTATTGCCCATAGCATCGGCAAAGCCCGGCAAGTAGATACGATAGCCCCCCTTCTTTTGGGCATCTTCAAGATTGGCATAGCGTACGTATGCTTTCTTGTAGTTTTCATCTTGGATAATGCGGCCGTTCTTATCGAAGTGAAGTTCATCCTTAATGGCTGCGAGCTCTTGCGGACTCTTTACGATGGGGTCAGTTGCTTTCTGAAGTTTTGCCGGCATGTAAGGCGATTCTTTAGGCGGTAACTCAGCCGGATTTACCGTATCAATGTGACCTTCCAACAACACCTTCGGGAACTGACCCTTGTAGCTTTGTGCGCCTTTTTGTTGGGAATACGTGCCCGGAATTCTCACGCAAACGTTGTAAACGGGCTTACCGTCAACCAACTGAATACCGGCGCCTTGGATCACCCCTTCGGGCGTAGTCATAATGTCTTTCTTATCATACCCCCATTCCTCGACCAAGCGACGCGTAAGCTCTTCAGCTCGACGCATTTCAAAACGAGAAGGCGAAGCAATGCGGGCCACTTCCATATGCGTGTTGAAACGAAACTGAGCGTTTTCTTCGCTCATCAACTCGGTGAGCATCTTTTGCATCACCGGATCTTTGTAAATCGTTTCTGTAGCTTTTTTGACATCAGGTGTGACCTGAGGAATAGCCGCATAAGCTACTCCGGCCATCAAAGCGACGCCGACGGCCAGTGCACAACGAGTCTTTTTCATAAAACCTCCTGGGATTTAATAGACGGGTTTCACTAGAATTCACATCTTATTGTCAACCCGTATTAAGCAATTGAATATACGTATTACTACGGAGTCCGCTAACTAAATCTTGGGACTCATTCGCGTTTGAACCCGTATATCGTTGTTTTGCCATCCCTTCGATTGTCTCTAAAAGAAGCCTCCGGTTGTAGATTTTTCAACATGCATACGACGTTGACAGTATTTTGTCGGTATTGACAGTGGACGAATAATCGTAACGGTGTCACAATTGGTGCCCCCTTATTTCCTAGAGCGCACCATGCTGATTTCAATTGCCTTATTTTTGGCACTACAGTTAATTGGTGAAGCGATCTCTTTTGGATTCGGCATTCCGATTCCTGGCCCGGTGCTGGGAATGATCTTCTTGTTGATCGGCTTCATCGTTAAAGACGATTTAATCGAGCGCGTCCGTATGACTGCGTCCGTACTGCTTGCTCACCTAGCACTGTTATTTGTCCCGGCCGGCGTCGGCATCGTTCAGCACTGGGATCGTATTTATCAGGAATGGCTTGCAATTGCCATGATTTTAGTTCTCGGAACGGCAATCACCATGATTGCCACGGCGCTCACGATTCAGTATTGCGCTAAATGGATGGGAGTTGACGATGACGATTGAACTTCTTTGGAAACATTTGGCACAAAACCCCGTCCTGTGGCTTTGTTTAACCTTGCTTGCGTACCAGGCCGGCATTTGGGTTTATAGAAAAAGCGGTTATTTGACCATTCTGTCGCCGTTTGTGATTGCCGTCACGGTGCTGTTGCTCATTCTTTTTGCTACCGATACCTCGTATGAAACGTTTTTTGCGGGAGCGCAATTCGTACACTTTCTACTCGGACCGGCTACCGTTGCTTTAGCCGTGCCGCTATTCGATCAACGCTTGCGTTTGGCGAAGTTGTGGGCCCCGCTTTTAATCGGCGTTACCGTAGGCTGTATCGTTGGAGTCTCCAGTACCGTCATTTTAGGGGTTATCTGTCTCTTATACACATCTGACGCTGCCGACGATAA
>USCE01000038.1 GCA_900553105.1 uncultured Sutterella sp. | reverse complement strand
CATCATGGCCGTGAAGCAATTGGCTAACTGGGATCGCGGTATTACGCTCAATTTCGGTGCCATCAAGGGCGGCACGGTTGCGAACGTTGTGGCTGATTTTGCAGAAACCGAACTCGACCTGCGCGTCTGGAATGATGAAGACTACGACGAAATCAATGCCAAAATCATGCAATTGGCCCAACAAGAATGGGTTAAGGGCGTAACGCAAGAAATCGTTGAAAAGAACCACCACGCTGCTATGCCCTTAAGCGAAGCCACAAAGGCTATGGCCGGCCTCATTGAAGAAGCCGCCAAGCTCGAAGGCTATGATATCGCTTGGATGAAGGCAGGCGGCGCCTCCGACGGTAACACCACGGCCTCCATGGGAGTGCCTACCCTTGACGGCTTGGGTCCTGTCGGTGGCGGCATGCACTGCGACAAGGAATACTTGGAAATCAACTCGATTGAAAAGCACATCAAGGTCGCAGAACGCTTTTTCAAATTGATTGCCGATCGTAAGTAATCACACAGACGACTAATCGTCTCTAACCGATAGAACCTAGGGGGAAGTTCGAAATGATCTTCCCCCTTTTCTTTGCGAAAACGCAATCTCTGCTTCACTCTTAACCAAGAAGCAGCGCTAAAATTTTTAAGTTAAGTTCTGTTTTTCCTCTTTTCACATAAGGAGTGCTCCCATGGCTTTATTAATCAAAAATGCTCGCGTTTTTGCCCCGACCGATCTCGGTGTGCAAGACGTTTTGATGGTCGCCGAACAAGTGGTTGCCATCGGCCATGATCTGCCTGCCACCTTGCCCGACACAGAGGTCATTGACGCTAAGGGGCAAATCATGACGCCGGGCTTTTTCGACCAACATATCCACGTCACGGGCGGCGGCGGCGAAGGCGGCCCGGTCACGCGCACACCCGAAATCATGTTGAGCGAACTTGTTGCTTGCGGCACGACTTCCGTTGTCGGCGTCTCGGGCACAGACTATGTCACCCGCTCCATTCCCAACCTTTTAGCGAAAGTGCGCGCGTTAAAGACCGAAGGCGTGAGCGCTTGGATGTACACCTCCAACTACGCATTCCCACCCACAACGATGAGCGCAAGCGTTGCCGATGACATGTTCTTGGTGCCGGAGTGCTTGGGCGTGAAGATTGCCTTGGGTGACCATCGTTCATCTTTCCCAACCACGCAAGAAGTGTTGGCCCTTTTAGCTGAAATCCGCGTGGCAGGTATGATCTCGGGCAAGATCGGTTTCTTGCACATTCACACGGGCAATATCCCGGGCTCTTTCGACATGTACAAAGACATCGTCGCTCAGGGCTTCCCCATCAAGCACATCCGTCCGACGCACTGCGGTCGCATCCGCCACGTCTTTGACGCCGCGGTGGAATTTGCCAAAGCGGGCGGTTACATGGATGTCACAACAGGTGCAAGCTGTTGCTTTGACAATCCCGCCATTGCCGTGATGACGGCGTTGGATGCTGGTGTCGATCCCACTCACATTACGCTGTCGACCGACGGTCACGGCTCGGTGCCGCGCTTTAATGAAAAGGGTGAAATGATCGGCTTGGGCGTGGGCGGCGTCTCGGGCAACTTAACCGAAGTCAAGCGCTTAATCAGCGAATTCAACATGCCGATTGAAAAGGCCATTACGTTTATTTCTTCTAACGTCGGTCGTGCCTTAGGGCTAGCCGGTCAAGGTGTCATCGAAGTGGGCGGCTGTGCAAACGCCTGCCTCTTTAATGACGCAATGGAATTAACGACGGTGGTCTCTCGCAACCGCGTCATGATGCGCAACGGTGAAATCGTCCAAAAGGGTACGTTCGAGTACTAATACTCAAACCGGTTTTCACTGACTCAAACGCCTCGAAGCACTCGCTTCGGGGCGTTGTTTTTTCGTGTTTCGCGCTATAGTGTATAGCTTAAAGCCAAAGGAGTTGCCATGACGAGCAAACTGTATTACGAGCGTCCTTATGATAAAACCTTCGAAGCCCAAATCCTGAGTCAAACCGATGTTGAAGGGAAAAATCACGTTGTGCTTGATCAAACTCTTTTTTACCCTTCAGGCGGCGGACAACCGTGTGATCTCGGCACAATTAACGGAGTAGCCGTCGAAGACGTCTTTGAAGAAAAGGGCGTGATTGTCCATGTACTCGCACAAAAGTTAACCGGTGAGGCTGCTCATGGGAAACTTGACTGGAGGCGTCGCTACGCACTCATGCAACAACACTTAGGCCAACACATGCTCTCGGCTGTCTTCGTTCGCGACTATGATCTAGCAACAGTCGGCATGCGTCTTCGCCCTGATGCACTTTATATCGACTTGGACGGCTACATTAATGAAGAATCCCTGGCCAACGCTGAAATGGAAGCCAATCGTGCCATTTATGCCCAAATGCCGGTGGAATTCATTTTCCCGAGCCTAGAGGAAATTCGCCTGCACTCCCGTCGTGATATCCCGGAGACTGACGAAGCCATCCGAATTGTCAAAGTCGGCAACCTTGACTACGTCCCTTGCTGTGGTCTGCATTGTCAAAACACCGCGGAAGTCGGGATGATTAAGGTGCTCAAGCTCGATACCCACAAACATGGCAGCCGTATTCACTTCGTTTGCGGGCTCGCTGCACTTAAACACTTTGCTATGGTCAACACTCAAGTGCAAAGCATCGCTCATCACCTCACGTGTGCAGAAGGCGAAGTGGCTGACCGTGTATTGAAATTACACGAAGAAGTTCAAAGTCTCAAAGAGGACAAAAATGCATTACAAAATCGCATTGCTGCGCTTGAAGCCGCAGAACTCTTGCGCTCAGCACCTCGCATTGGTGACGTTGCCTTGGTCACACGTACCCTACCCAATGCCACGCAGGTTGAACTCAAACAACTGTTTGCACACTTAACGGAAAATCCCGGTGTAGTTGTCGTCTTGGGTGGTCACAATGACACAGGTGCATTTTTGATGATGGGTTGCAATAAAACACAAAAAGGTGTTGATGTGCGGGAAGCTTTTAGAACTGCACTGACAAAAATCAGCGGCAAAGGCGGAGGAGGCCCTTGCTACGCCCAAGGGTTCGGCTCTCATACCGAAAATCTCGAAGAGGCGCTAAAAGAAGCTTCTGAAACGATTCATGCACAACTTAAAGATTAAGCGAAATTGGTTTGTTTATGTGTAAAAGTTCCCGCTGACAAAAGCCGCTTTATCAAAAAGCGGCTTTTGTGTTTCTTGTTAACAAATCTTTTTTAATGAAGCATTTAAT
Organism: uncultured Sutterella sp.; assembly: GCA_900553105.1. GTDB lineage: Bacteria > Pseudomonadota > Gammaproteobacteria > Burkholderiales > Burkholderiaceae_F > Aphodousia. The sequence continues at coordinate 6,169 of USCE01000038.1, read as the reverse complement.
TTTCAATATATTAAGTAGAAGTCAGTCTTTAAAAATTTTCTATAAAATCGAAAATGCACTTTTATTTTTATTCAAAATATATAACCGTTCTGTGCGCATGGCAAAACGTTTTTTCTCGAACTTTGATCGCTTCTCTCCTTTCTAAAAACCTTTCGCTTTTTTAATACCATGAAAATCCAATACGCCTCTGATCTGCATCTGGAATTTGAAGAAAACCGAGATTTCTTAGCCTCCAACCCAATCAAGGTGGCGGGCGACATCTTGGTATTGGCAGGCGACATCTGTCCCCTGATCGTTCAAGAATGTGCTGAGGCCTTTTGGGACTGGTGTGAGAAGCACTACGATCGCATATTGATCACGCCGGGCAACCACGAGTTCTACGGCACCGATGTGGCGGGTCTGAAAGAACTGGAAATTCACATCAGACCCAACATCGCGTACTACTACAACAAAACAGTCAAGATTGATGAAATCGACTTTTTCTTAACCCCTCTTTGGACTCACGTGCCACTCATGGCTCAGGCGGTTGTCAAAACCCATATGGTGGACTTTCGAAAGATTATTCATGGAGAAAAGAAAATCTCTGTTGATGACTACAACGCACTTCACATAGAGGCTCTATCTTATTTGCAAAATGCGGTCAGCAACAGTCAAGCCAAAAAGAAAGTCGTTGTAACGCACCACTTACCGAGTTCTGCAGTCGTACAACCTTGCTACAGAACCAGTCTCTCGACTTATGGCTTTGCCGCGGAATTGGCTGACTGGATAGCCCAAAGCGATATCGATGTGTGGATCTACGGACACTCACACTTCAATCTTGACGCACAACTCGGGCACACAAAACTCTTATCGAACCAATTAGGTTATTGCATTCGCTATGACGAGGGCAAACTGGTATCGGATGCGGTGTTTGAACTTTAATCGAAAAAGTCTTCGTAGCGCCAACCGAGCGCTCAATTACTTCAACTCAAAAAGTTGCTCAAGCTCTTCCAAAGTCAGCCGTTCATCAAAGGGCACGAACTGTCCTTTTGAATTCTTAAAGACCCCGTACGGCACGGCTCGACACCCACTGCGACGGTGCAGTTTGGTGTTTGTCCACACCTTATTGCGAATGTCTGCGGGCAAGGTTTCAACGGCTGGATAACGGATTCCTACGAATTCAATGTCGGTGTAGTGAGCAAAGTGTTCTTCAAGCTTTGCTAACGGATTCTTTGCCGTCAAAATTGTCGTCGCTTGAGGCTCGGAGTGAATGTTCATGTACGCGATCGGGAAATAGATAAAACGAACGCGATCTGTTAGCTTGGCGAGTTTTTGGTGCAGCTGCCAGCAGTCTCGACATTGGGTATCGAAAAACACATACGCCACGGGCAACGTTGTATCAGAAGACGAGGCAATGCCCGTGCCGTCTTTAGCCAGCGTTGTATACATTTTCTCGCCTTCCCAAATGGAAGGTACGACGGCAGGCGCCGCCCAGGCGGTCGCGGAAGTTAGCCCCAAAGCCAAAGCCGATATCAATAACGAGCGCCGAGATTGCATGGTCAAACTCTCCAAATAAAAATCCGTTGACTCAGACACCAATGTACTCTTGGACTCTAGCATATTCGCTCAATAACTGTTGGCTCAAGCTGTAGAACCTACATCTCAAAAGCTTCTGGCAGGACGGGATTGATCCGGGAACAATACATTAAAAGAATCAAAGACCCCAAAAAAACGGCGATCGTTCTTGTTTATTTGAAAACGACCACCATCTTAGCCTCACCTTATTCTTGAACAAAGTACTCCCACTCTTCGGGCTCGCGCGGCACACTCTTATTAATTTCTTTCATTTCGCGTGCCTTTTCCCGAATAGCTTCCCGCAGTAAATCAAGCCCCGTGCCTTTAAGCGCAGATATTCTTACGGCCACAATCGAGCCTTCGCTGTCGCGCAAAATCTCCGCGGGCAAATCCGTGCGATCGATCTTATTGAGTACCAAAATCGTCGGAATCTCATGTGCGTCGATTTCTTCCAAAACCTTATTGACTTCCACAATCTGGTCGTCTTTGGCAGGGCTCGAAGCATCCACCACATGAAGCAAAATGTCGGCATGCACGGTCTCATCGAGCGTGGACTTAAAGGCCTCGATGAGTTGATGGGGAAGTCCTCGGATAAATCCCACCGTGTCACTTAGGACCACCGTCTCACCTTCGCCCACGTAGCAGCGTCTCGCCGTCGTATCCAACGTGGCAAAGAGTTGATTTTCTGCATAAACGTCGCTTTTCGTGAGGGTGTTAAAAAGCGTCGATTTTCCGGCATTGGTGTAGCCCACGATGGATAACGACACGACATCACTTCGCGAGCGACTTTGGCGTTGCGTGTTGCGTTGCTTTTGAAGCTTTTTTAACTGCTCCTTTAACTGCTTGACGCGCACACCGATCATGCGGCGGTCCAATTCGATCTGCTTTTCACCTGGGCCGCCCGTTTTACCTAAGCCCCCGCGTTGACGCTCCAAGTGCGTCCAACCGCGCACCAGGCGCGTGGACAAATGCTCCAGGTGCGCCAATTCCACCTGAAGGCGCCCCTCACGGCTTTTCGCGCGGCGGCGAAAGATTTCTAAAATCAGCTGCGTGCGATCAAGTACCGCACAGTCGATAGCGCGCTCAATGTTTCTTTGCTGAGCCGCGGTTAACGCAACATCAAACACCACAACACCGGCACCAGCTTGCTTAATTTCTTCTTTTAACTCCTCGATCTTACCACTGCCTAGGTAGGTCGCCGGATCGGGTTTATCGCGCTTGGCAAGCATCATCCCCACTGGCTCCAAGGCATCACTTCGCACTAGCTCGGTGAGCTCCTCAGGTGCATCAGGCAGCACCAATCGGGAAGTCGAAATACACACCAAGAACGCTTTCGGGGACTCTTGACGAGCAGAGTCAATCTGGAAAACAGTCATTTATTTTCTAAATAAAAAAGCAAAGAGCGTGCCTGAGACCACTCTCAATAGCACACTCTTTTTAGCACGGCGTGCACAACGCACACACCGCATCAGCGTTCAATCAGCCCTCTGCTTCACCGCCAACGGGCATGTTGACGGGTTTGGTGGGCACCACGGTACTGATGGCATGTTTGTAAACCATTTGAGTGACCGTGTTGCGAAGCAAAACCACGTACTGGTCAAAGGATTCAACCTGACCTTGTAATTTGATGCCATTGACAAGATAAATCGAGACAGGAATGTGTTCCTTACGCAAAATATTGAGGAACGGATCTTGTAAAAGTTGGCCTTTATTTGTCATTGTTATTCTCCGGACGTTTGAAATCGCACGTCTTCTTGTTAGTGCCGCGGGTCGCTGACCCGCAGCGTTTCAAAATCAATCCTTCTTGGCATTATCCACGTAAGGATTCTTATTAATTTTAAACTCAATTCGCAGCGGTGTGCCTGCTAAATTAAATTGATCTCTAAACCAGCCTTCAAGATAACGCTTATAGCTATCAGGCACCGCTTGGAGACTATTGCCATGAATAACCACCACGGGCGGGTTCTGTCCGCCTTGGTGCGCATAGCGAAGCTTGGGTCGAACACCCTTGACGCGCGGCGGCGACTGCCGTTGCACAGCTTCGATCAAAGCACGAGTTAATTTCGGTGTAGAAAGCTTTGCAAAAGCAGCTGCGTGAGCGTCGCTGACTGCTTTCATCAAGTGATTCAGACCGTTGCGCTTTAAAGCTGAAATGTGAATCGTACGAGCCCAATTTAAGAAATGCATCTTGTGCTCGAGCTCTTCATCGACCCGACTGCGTGCATAGGAGTCCAACGCATCCCACTTATTGATGGCCACCACCAATGCCCGACCGCTCTCGAGCGCATAACCAGCGATGTGTGCATCGTGCTCTGTAATACCTTCCTTGGCATCGAGCACCAAAATCACGACATTGGAGTCCGCGATGGCTTGCAAGGTTTTCACCACCGAGAATTTCTCAATGGCTTCAAACACTTTACCCTTGCGGCGAAGACCGGCCGTATCGATTAACGCATAATCGCGACCGTTATACTCGAAATCCACCCGAATCGCATCGCGAGTCGTGCCGGGCATATCGTAGGCAATCAAACGGTCCTCACCTAAAAGCGCATTAATGAGCGTGCTCTTGCCGGCATTGGGGCGACCGGCCATGGCCACTTTAACACGCGGCAATTTCCCTTCGGCCTCTTCGTCCTCATCGTCAACGAGATCAATTTCTTCTTCGGGGCACAGCGAGAGCGCCATCTCGATCATGTTGTGCACGCCTTGACCGTGTGCGGCAGAAATCATCTGCGGCTCACCCATCGCAAGCTCATAGAATTCGGCTGCGTGGGTCATATCAAGCCCTTCGGCTTTGTTGACCGCCAAGACGACCGGACGGTGAGCTCGACGCAGGTGTTGAGCGATACGCTCATCGTGAGGCGTGAGCCCCGATCGAGCGTCCACCACAAAAATCACCACGTCGGCCTCTTCGATTGCTAGCTCGGCTTGACCAGCCATCGCCTTAACAATCCCTTCACTTTTAACGGGCTCAAAGCCACCCGTATCGATGACAAGGTAAGGACGAGGACCGACTCGACCGTCACCGTATTGGCGGTCTCGCGTGAGGCCAGGAAAGTCCGCCACGAGCGCATCTCGCGAGCGCGTCAGACGGTTAAAGAGCGTCGATTTGCCCACATTGGGGCGCCCCACGAGGGCAATCACAGGCAGCATCGTTACTCAACCTTAATAAAGGCCACTTCCCCTTCTTCGGTTTGGAAGATGGCACCTTGTTCATAATTTTGCGCCGGTGCAACAATGGCACCGTCTAAACGCGTGCGACCGATAATTTGTCCGCTTTCAGGATCAACCGTATGCACGTAACCTTCACTATCACCCACGGCCAAGACACCCGAGATCGGCGTCAGAGCACGCACACCGCGCCACTTAAGCGCTTCGTTTTTCCAGATGGGCATGCCGCGCGTGCGCTCAAAAGCAAAGAATTCACTAGCGGTATTACCAATGTAGACCAAGCGATCGTCGGCCGCTGGCGCCGTCATGGCCGTGACGTCATGCGTCCAACGCAACTGACCGTTTTGAGCGTCCATGCACACCATGCGACCTTGGAATGCCGAGGCGCAAAGCAAGTCTTGGTGCACCATAGGCGTGCCCAAAATATCCACCAAGCGTTCCACTTCGGTAATACCGCGGGCTTCAGAAATCAGCGCTTGCCACACGGGACGACCTTCGGGAGACAAGCCCAAGAGGTAGCCATTACTTTGGCCCACTAAAATCATTGGGCCGAAGAAAATCATACCCGAGGCATTTTTCACCGTTAAAGACGGTGCTTGACGTTGGTAGCGCCAGCGTTGCTCGCCGCTTGAGGCATCAAAAGCGGTCACACGGGTATCAGCCGTTCGGACAACCACCAAACCGTTACCGACAAGGGGCACGGCATCCATTTCACTGGTTAAAAATGTAGACCAGAGCTTGTTGCCAGCAGCGTCCAACACCACCAACTCACCCTTTTCGGTGCCCACGGCCACGATGTAGCCATCAGAGCCCACGCCGGCAGCAATGCGGGCGTCGGCCTCAAAATGCCAAACCTCTTCACCCGTATCAGCGTCTAACCGATAAACATCATCATCACCGGCCACGTAAACAGAAGACCCCGCAACGGCCGGAACCAAAAAATTCGTCACACTTTCGCCTACGCTCTTAGACCACACGACTTGCGGCTCGGCAATCGAGGTATAGTCTTTTAATTCCGTAGGCGCCTGAGAGCTCGGCGTACTGCAGCCTGCTAAAAGCGCTGCGGCAAAAGCTGCCGCCAGAAGTGTCTTTTTCATGTTAAGTGTCCTCAATTTCCGATTATTGAGCCGCGGCCTTGTCTTCAGGCAACGCTTGCAACTTTAATTGAACAAAGCCCATGAGCGCTGCATCTACAGGATGCTTCAACGCTTCTTGCCATGCAGCTCGGGCATTGACCAAGTCCCCTTTGGCGAAATACGCATCGCCCAGACGATCTTTCACGACAGCAATTTCACGCTCGGCAGGCTGTGCTTGCGTCAGCAACGTCACCGCTTCTTCATAACGGTTGTCATCGAGCATAAAGCCCGACAAACGCACGCGCGCCACCGTTTGGAATTCCGCGTTGTCGCTCTCGGTGACCACCCAGTGCAAAAGCTCTTGAGCC
>USCE01000037.1 GCA_900553105.1 uncultured Sutterella sp. | reverse complement strand
GGCATACGAGATAGGCTCCGGTCTCGTGGTCTCGGAGATGTGTATAAGAGACAGGTACGGATACGGGCGGTTCCGTGCGCGAACCGGCAGTATTTACCGGAACCACCGGTTTGAAGCCCACTTACGGTCGCCCGAGCCGTTGGGGTGTCATTGCTTTTGCTTCAAGCTTGGATACACCGGGGATTTTGGCTCGCACGGCTGAGGACTGTGCCCTTGTCATGAATGAAATGATCGAATTCGATCCTAAAGACTCCACTTGTGTGGATTTACCGAAGGAAGATTTTGCTCGTTATCTCAATATCGATGTCAAGGGAATGAAGATCGGGGTCCCGCGCAGTTGGTTTGCCAAGGGATTGGATGACGAATTAGCCACTTCGATCGAAGAAGTTATTCGTACGTACGAACGTATGGGAGCCAAAATTGTCGACATTGAATTGCCGACCGTGGATTTAGGTGTACCCGTTTACTACGTTGTAGCCTGTGCTGAAGCCAGTTCCAACTTAAGTCGTTATGACGGTGTGCGTTACGGCTATCGTGCCGATCGATACACGGACATTCAAGACATGATCAAGCGTTCACGGTCTGAGGCACTCGGTGCTGAACCTCAACGTCGCATCATGATCGGCACCTATGTGCTCTCTCATGGCTATTACGACGCTTACTATATCAAGGCACAACGCGTTCGCCGCTTGATTGCTAATGAGTTAAATGCCGTCTGTAATGAAGTCGACGCGATCATCAGTCCGGCCGCCACCGGTCCGGCGTATCGTTTCGGTGAAAAGAGTGATCCGGTATCGGCTTATTTGAGTGACTTATATACTGTGCCGATTTCATTGGCCGGACTACCCGGCATCGGCTTGCCGTGTGGAATTCATTCCAACGGTTTGCCGCTAGGTTTTCAACTGGTCAGCGCACGCTTTACCGAAGCAAAATTATTGGGCTTAGCTCATCGTTATCAATGTGAAACGGATTGGCACAAACGTTTCCCTACCGGCTTCTAAGCAATTAAGAGGAATAAAGACTATGCAATGGGAAGTAGTTATCGGTTTGGAAACTCACGTTCAGTTATCCACCGCAACGAAGATCTTTTCGGCTGCCTCGACGGATTTCGGTGCTGAACCCAATACGAATGCCTGCGTGATAGATTTAGCGTTGCCCGGTACGCTACCCGTGCTCAATAAGGGTGCGGTGGAGCGAGCTATGAAATTCGGTTTGGCGATTGGGGCTACCGTGGCAGAGCGTTCGATCTTTGACCGAAAAAATTATTTTTATCCTGATTTACCTAAAGGTTATCAAATCAGTCAATTTGAGTGGCCAGTGGTGATTGGCGGTCAGGTCTCTTTTATGGTCACGCCCAAAAAAGGTGAACCCTATCGTAAGACCATTAATTTAACCCGTGCTCACTTGGAAGAAGATGCCGGTAAAAGTGTTCACGGCTTGGAAATGGGCAAAAGCGGCATCGATTTAAATCGTGCTGGTACACCTTTATTGGAAATTGTGACTGAGCCAGAACTACGTTCAGCCGAAGAAGCAGTGGCATATGCTCGCGCTTTGCATGCCTTGGTGGTTTGGCTCGGCATCAGTCACGGGGATATGCAAAATGGCAATTTCCGTTGTGATGCTAATGTGAGTGTGCGTCCTCTGGGTCAAAAAGAATTCGGTACACGTTGTGAAATTAAAAATCTCAACTCATTCCGTTTTTTGCAAGACGCCATTGAGTACGAAGTACGTCGTCAAATTGAATTGATTGAAGACGGCGGTAAAGTTGTGCAGGCTACCCGCTTGTATGATCCTGATAAGGGTGAAACACGTGTCATGCGCACCAAAGAGGATTCGATGGATTATCGCTATTTCCCGGATCCAGACTTGTTGCCGCTGGAAATTTCTTCTGAGTGGCTTGAGCGCGTTCGCGGTGAAATGCCTGAGTTGCCCGAGCAGATGCGTGAGCGTTTGATGTCTGAATTCGGTTTATCGGACTATGATGCAACGATCTTGACGGCTTCAAAGCCCATGGCCGACTATTATTTGGCCGTCGCCGATCGCGTGCAGGATAAAAAGATTGCTGCCAATTGGGTGATGGGAGAAGTCTCAGCAGCTCTTAATCAATCCGATTGGACGATTGAAGCTTTGCCGGTGACCCCCGAAAAATTGGCTGCTTTGATCGGTCGAGTTCTTGACAATACGATCAACAATAAAGGTGCCAAGAAAGTCTTTACGGCAATTTTGGAAGGAAGTGAAAGGTCAGTCGATGATTTGATCGATGAGCTCGGATTGAAACAAATCTCCGATACGGGTGCTCTTGAGAAGATTGTTGACGAAGTGATCGCAACCAATCCGAAGAATGTGGAAGAGTTCCGCGCCGGTAAGGAAAAGGCTTTGAACGGTTTGGTGGGCCAAGTGATGAAAGCCAGTAAAGGCAAGGCCAATCCTGCTCAAGTCAACCAGTTATTGCGCCAAAAGCTTTCGGTTTAAGCTCTTTTTTAGTTGACACAAAAAAGGACTTCCGGAGCAATCAGGAAGTCCTTTTTAGCAAGTAAGATACCTTAAGCGCCGTAACGATTCCGATAGGCAATCACGGCGTCTTTGAAAGGACGGGCTTGCTGGGCCATCGGAGTATCCTCATCCATAAATGCCAATAAGTCGTTCAAGTTAATAATACTGACCACTGGCATCTTAAACGTGTCTTGAACGTCTTGCACGGCAGAGACTTCGGTCATCACTTCGGCATTGCCGCCTTTTTCCATACGGTCTAAAGCGATGAGAACGCCAGAGGGAGTGGCACCGGCGGCTTCAATCAATTTAACGGACTCGCGCACTGATGTGCCGGCAGAAATGACATCATCGATCACGATCACTTTGCCCTTTAAAGGAGCGCCTACAATTGTGCCACCTTCGCCGTGATCTTTAGCTTCTTTGCGGTTAAAGGCGTAGGGAATGTCGCAGCCGAGTTCGGCCAATTTCACAGCAACGGCAGCGGCCAGAGGAATACCTTTGTAGGCCGGGCCGAAAATCATATCAAAATCGATGATGCCGCGTTCTCGGGCTTGAAGGAGTGTTTTTGCGTAAAACTCTCCTAAACGAGCTAGCGTTGCGCCGGTGTTGAACAAACCCAGGTTAAAAAAGTAAGGCGACAGGCGACCGGCCTTGGTTTTAAACTCACCAAAACGCAAGACTTTAGTATCTAAAGCAAATTCGATAAATTGATGTTGTAAAGACATGATGCGGAATCCACAAAATCCAGAGCAATTGGACATAATTAGACAATCAAGTAATTTTAACGAGAAAAAAAACATGTTGCGTATTGTCACTTTCAACGCCAACGGATTACGCTCTGCGGCGAAAAAAAATTTTTGGAAATGGTTTGATACTCAAAATGCTGACATTTTGTGCGTTCAAGAGCTCAAAGGTCAGGAAAATGACTTTAGTCAAGAGGTGTTGCACGCCGATGGCTATTACGTTTATATGCATACAGCGCAAAAACGAGGTTATTCCGGTGTTGCGCTCTATACTCGAGAACAACCGCTTAGCGTAAAAATCGGCTTTGATAATGAAGAGTTCGATGCTGAAGGTCGATATGTTGAGGCAGAGTTTGAAAACTATATTGTCCTCTCGGTCTATTTTCCGTCAGGGACAAGTTCGGAAGATCGACAAAGTGCTAAATACCGTTTTTTAGATCAATTTTTACCGCATTTGCAATCACTTCGCGCTCGCGGCAAAGATGTTGTGTTTTGTGCCGATGTCAATATCGCACATAAAGAAATTGATCTGAAAAATTGGAAAGGTAATCTTAAAAATTCAGGCTTTTTACCAGAAGAGCGTGCATGGCTAGACAGCCTATTTGCTCTGGGATGGATCGATGTATTTCGCTATTTAGAGCCTGAAAAAGAGCAATACACATGGTGGAGTCAGCGCGGACAAGCCCGCGCGAAGAATGTCGGTTGGCGTATCGACTATCAAATCGCTACACCGGGGTTAGCTTCGCGAGCTCGATCCACTTTTGTGTATATCGATGAAAAATTCTCTGATCATGCACCGATGATTGTGGACTATGAGATCTGAGACGATGCGGCTTGAACAAGTGCTTTTTTCACAAGGATTCGGCACAAGACATGAGTGTCGGGGGCTTATTGTATTGGGACGCGTTGAAATCGACGGCGCTGCGCATACGGATCCTGATGAAGAAGTGGTCCCGGAAGGTTTAATCTTTACGGTTGACGGTGTGCAGTGGCCCTACTTTGACAAAACCGTGGTGGCACTTCATAAGCCTGCCGGATTTGAGTGCTCGCAAAAACCCATTTACCATCCTTCCGTGATGACACTTTTGCCGTCACCTTTGCGTGTACGAGGATTGCAACCCGTGGGACGCTTAGATGAGGACACGACAGGACTCTTGATATTAACAGACGATGGGGCTCTGCAACATCGTCTCATTCATCCCAAGCGTCATGTACCGAAAGTCTATCGTGTTACAGCCAAGCACCCGATGACCGAGGTTATGTTATCGGATCTTTTGCAGGGAGTGATGATTGAGGGAGAGAAAGCACCGGTTAAGGCTCAAACTATAGAGGCTCTCTCAGATCGTATTTTTGACATGACATTAACACAAGGGAAATATCATCAAGTCAAACGTATGGTCGCTGCCGTTGGCAATCGTGTCGAGGCGCTTCACCGTCGTCAATTCGGCAATTACGCATTGCCCGAGGACTTAGCGTCAGGCCAATGGTGTTTTATTTCTAAAGAAGATATTCTCGGGTAGATAAATGAGCACACAACAAACATCCTGGCGAGATGCTTTGCTAGTTTACGCAAAGCCGGCGGCATTGCGGATGTTTTTTCTTGGTTTTGCCTCGGGTCTACCATTGCTTTTAGTGTTGGGGACACTGTCTTTTTGGTTGCGAGAAGCCGGCATTGAGTTACATGTGATCGGAATGGTGACTTGGGTTGGTCTGGCCTACGGATTTAAGTGGATTTGGGCTCCTCTTGTCGACCGGCTACCGATACCAGGATTGACTCGATGGCTGGGACGTCGCCGTTCATGGTTGATTTTGTCACAGTGCACGGTGGCAGCCAGTCTTTTAGCAATGGCTTTTTGCGATCCTCAGCAAGCCTTGCAACCGCTTGTCATTTTCACGCTGATTACGGCATTTGCTTCTGCCACGCAAGACATTACCTTGGATGCGTATCGAATTGAGTGCGCGCTCGCCCATGAGCAGGCAGCGCTGGCGGCCACCTATCAAACAGGGTACCGTCTGGCAATGATTTGGGCAGGTGCCGGTTCTTTGGCGTTAGCGGCTTTATTTGCTGACAGCACACTGAGTTATGACCAAGGGGCTTGGAAGGCCGCTTATGCCATTATGGCAGCAAGTATGGGTGTAGGCATTGTCACGGTATTGTTGGCGCCTGAACCGTTGACGGAAGTTTCTTTAAAACGCGGAGCATTATCTGCCGCGCGATTGACACAATATCGGCAAAAGTATCCGACTCATTCTTATCGTCGCGCGCAATTGAGCGTGTGGTTTTATGAAGCGGCTCTTTTGCCTTTTATCGATTTTTTTACTCGTTATCGCTGGCAAGCCGTAACGATTTTGGCGCTGATTGCCACTTACAGAATCTCAGATGTGGTGATGGGTGTCATGGCCAATCCGTTTTATCAGGACCTCGGGTTTACAAAGGAAGAAGTGGCTACCGTCTCCAAGGTTTTTGGTGTGATGATGACTCTTCTCGGCGCTTTTGTCGGTGGAATCGTTTCGGCGCGAATCGGCGTATTAAAAACGCTTTTTCTAGGGGCTTTACTTTCCGCACTAACCAATCTTCTTTTCTCGTGGTTGGCAACACAAGGCCATCACGTGTCTTACTTAATCTTGACGGTTAGCGCAGATAATTTGGCAGCTGGTATTGCATCCGTAGCGTTTTTAGCCTATTTATCAGGCTTAACGAATGTAGCCTATACAGCGACACAGTACGCACTTTTTAGTTCCGTGATGCTACTGTTGCCGAAGTTTTTAGCCGGCTTTTCCGGCTTTATCGTTGAGGCGATTGGCTACAGTCACTTCTTTATCGGAACCGCCCTTTTGGGGATTCCTGTTTTGCTTTTGGTGCTTTGGGTTGCGCGATATGGTCAGAAATCTTAATGACGACGTGACTTCTTTGTACCTCGGCCTAACTGAGAGCGTTCTCGGGCTTCCTTAGGCTTAAACCCACGTGTAATAGCGGCGATCTCGGCTACACTGGTGGCAACATCGGCAATAGCATCATCTAAGTTTTCCAATGGTGACTCCGACAGCAGTGTTTGGCGAGTTTCTAAAAAGTCACCGATTTCATCATCGGGCAAATGCCGCCAAATCCCAATTAGCGCGGAATTGACAATCGGATCATCGTTATCGAGCAATCCGGGCCACGTTTGTGCCGCTGTTAAAAATCCTGAAGCAAAAGGTTGCAAAGCAACAATCTCTTCTTCGCCAATAAGCGGATTTCCGAAATCATCCTCTGGATCAAAGATAATCGGATCGATCGGTTTACAAGATACAAGTGTCCGGTTAATTTCTCTGTATCGACGGTAGGTGAGCTCCTCGAGTCGATCCTGATGAGTCTCATCAAGGTAAGAAGCTTGAGTTTCTGGGCTGGCAAAAATGAGCGGCATCCACTCTCGTGGTGCAACTTCTTTTGGCAACAGTAGGACCGCAGTCATAAACCCATCGGCTTGAGAGGCATTCATGGCGAGGTTACTTTCATCGAGCATACAAAGCAACTCATCAAATTCGATGAATTCATTTTCATCGAGCGGTTTCTCAAAGCGATTTTGCAACATGGTATAACTCCGAAATGATCGCGGTTTCTGAGAATTATAGCGGGGGCGAAGTGTACAATCGGCAAAGGATAATACGAGGAGAGATCAATGCCTGTTGTTGCATTTCGTTCAAAAGCGGCCGGTGAAGTTATTATGTTTCCAGAGCATGTCAAACCCGTTTTTGAAAAAGCTGGTTTGGTGTTTCATGAGCGAGGCGCTATTTTAGCCGAGGATTTACCGAAAACCATTGCAGCTATTGAGTGCGTAATCGATGAATTGGCAGATTTGGAAGTTCCGCCTAATGACGACTGTGATAACGAGACCGATGAGCTTGATAAAACGCCGGCGATGATTGCGCCCGTTGCGATTCGAACGCGGTTTTACCCTCTGCTCAGGCATCTAAAGAAAGCTGCCGACAAAGATGTTGATGTGCATTGGGAGCCGTATTAATTGCGCCAGAAAGCTGGGGTAAAAATCGCAAAGACCGTGAATAATTCCAGGCGGCCGACAAACATACAGAAAGAGCAAACCCAGAGATGCACGGGATTGCATGCTGCATAGTTACCGCTTGGACCAACGGAGCCTAGTCCGGGACCGGTGTTAGCAATACAGGCAATAATGGAGCTGACTGCATCAAGAAACGGTACGCCGGCGAGCATGACGATAAAGGAGCAAACCAGCATTACCAAAAGATGCAAGGACAAAAAAGCGAATACAGTGGTAACAATTTTCTCCGAAATTACGTCTCGGCCTATGCGTAGCGGTAGGTAATCACGCGGCCGCAAGAGCTTATTAATGGTTAAGAAAATTTGTTTAATCATCAAAAGTATTCGGATCATCTTGACGCCGCCGCCGGTCGAACCGGAGCAGGAGGCAAAAAGACTGCACATCAAGAGGAAAAATCCCAACGAGAACGGCCACACGGAGTAGTCTTGCGTGGTGTAGCCCGTAGTGCTGAAGATTGAGCTAACCGAGAAAAGTGTGTGACGCAAGGTCGTCGGCCAATCCACGTAGTAGTGTTGCGAGCTTAGACTGAAAAAGACAATGACGTATCCTAAAAGCAATACGGTAATCCAGCTACGTGCCTCAACGTCGGTGAAGTATGACCATACAGAGCGCTGACGCCATGCCGTAAAGTGCAGTGAGAAATTAAAGCCGGAGAAAATCATAAATCCTACACTGACCATCTCAATGGCTTGAGAATTAAAGAACCCGATGCTTTGATCATAGGGAGCGATGCCACTTAAGCTCAGCGTTGTAAAGCTGAACATAATAGCATCATCCCAAGACATGCCAGCCCAGTGATAGGCCAGTACGCAGCCAGCACTCATGAGCACATAAATGCTGTAGAGTGCTTTTGCTGTGTCAGCAATTCGAGGAGTCAGCTTGTCATCTTTAAATAGATTTGAGTTTTCCGCCTTAAAGAGCTGAGAGCCGCCAACCCCCATCAACGGCAGTACAGCAACAGCCAACACGATGATACCCATGCCACCCATCCAGGAGAGCAGGCAGCGCCAATAATTGACTGATAAAGGCAAATCGTTAATATTGGTCAGCGCAGTTGCGCCCGTGGTGGTCAGACACGACACAGTTTCGAAAAAAATCCGATAGTAGGGAATTTCTGGTAACAATAGCGTTAGGGGAATGGAGCCGAAAAGGGCAACAGACAACCAAGAAATTGTCACGAGCAAAAAGCCGTCCTTAGGCTCAAGTTCTCGACGGTATCGACGGGTAGTGAGAAAAAAGATTAGCCCGGAGAGCACGCACGCCAAGGAAGACCAGCCAAATTGAACCATTGTAGGTTCAGTATCTCGCCAGGCAATAGCAATGGGAACAAGATGGGCCAGCGCCACAATCAGCAACAGCGGTCCAAGGGCATTTAAGACCGGAAGAATTTGGCGTTTTAAGACCCTTAACATGGCAATAATCCGTTAGAAAAAACCGACGTCCACGGCAAAGAGCTCTTCAATGCGCGGAATCATTTTCTTGTTCGGAACAAATAAAATTAGGTGATCATCATCGGCCACCGTCATATCAGGCTCGGCCATCATGACCATCGCGGCATCTCCTTCTCCGCGAACAATGGCACCTACCGAAACTCCACGCGGGAACTCAATTTCACCCAACGTTTTTCCGACTACTCGAGAGCTCTTTTTAGTACCGTGGGCAATAATCTCAAGGGCTTCGGCTTTGCCATGGTAAAGCTCTTGAGCATTGACTACATCGCCGTAGCGAATATGACGCAGGATTTCGCCCAACGAGGCTTGCGTAGGTGAAACGGTAACGTCCACATCCGTGTTGCGCAACAAATCTGCGTAAATGCTTTTTTCCAAAATGATGATGCTTCGTTTGGCACCGAGTCTTTTGGCTAACAGCGCACTCATGATATTGAGCTCATCGTTGTTAGAGAGCACGACTACTACATCAGCCTCATCGATGCCTTCTTGCTTAAGAGCTACGGAATCATCGTGTCGAACTCGAGAAACCGAGACGCGACTGCCGCCATAATGTTTGGAAAGTTCTTTTGCACTTTGCTCTTTGGATTCAAAAATTTTGACGCGGCGCTTGGAGCGATTGGGTTCCAGCTCATCGGTAACGAGCCCGGAGAGCTCTCCTCCGTTGATGAGTACTATGTTTTGTGCTTTCTCGAAGGGATGTAGCGCCTCAATGATACTTTCTGCCAATGTTGAGTCGGCAAGCACGGTGACTTCGTCACCAGCTTCCAACACTGTGTCAGGGCGACAGTCCAAACGGCGATTTCTTTGATGAATCGTAATGAAGCGCAATTTGGAATTTGGGAAACGTAGAAATGCATTTTCCAACGTTTGACCGCACAAAAGAGCGTCACTAGTGACCTTAACTGTCAGAAGTG
>USCE01000036.1 GCA_900553105.1 uncultured Sutterella sp. | reverse complement strand
GAGATAGGCTCCGGTCTCGTGGGCTCGGAGATGTGTATAAGAGACAGACATTGATTAGGTATGCGCATGTGAAAGGAAGCTAATTTCATGACAACAAAAAAGAAAGACCGCTTAGACAATCAAGCAGAAGATACGAGCACGATCCTGTCCGATCTAGAACTTCACGCCCAGGCCGAGGCACTGAGGTCTATTTTGGAAAAAGAGCCACCACTTGACCGCCTTCGCATCCTCAAACTTTTAACAAAAGAGGCCGAATTAAGTATTGATCCAGAACCCGGCGACGGTAATGACGACGAACTCGTTGAGAACTGGGAAAAAGCCGAATACCCCTACAAACACAACATGAATAAAAAGCGCTATAAGCTTGAAAAATATGCATTGCAGGTAGAGCTTTTGAAACTACAAAAATGGGTCAAAGAAAGTGGACGAAAAGTAGTGATTATTTTTGAGGGAAGAGATGCAGCGGGCAAAGGCGGTACGATCCGTACCTTTATGGAAAATATGAACCCTCGTGGCTGTCGAGTTGCTGCACTACCAAAACCCAATGAACAAGAAAAAGGGCAATGGTTCTTTCAACGTTATGTTGCCCATCTACCTAGTCCCGGGGAAATTGTTTTATTTGACCGATCTTGGTATAACCGCGCCGGTGTCGATCGAGTTATGGGCTTTTGCACCAGTGACGAATATGTTGAATTTTTGCGAGAATGTCCCGGCTTTGAAGAAAATCTCATTCGATCCAATACCATTTTGATCAAATTTTATTTATCAGTCACGCAAGAAGAACAACGCCGTCGATTCAAGGAACGCCGCATTGATCCGCTCAAGCGTTGGAAATTATCTCCGATTGATATCGCTTCGCTAAATAAGTGGGACGACTACTCGCGGGCTACCGAAGTGATGTTCTTTTCCACCAATACGAACACAAGTCCCTGGATCGTGATCAAAAGCGACGACAAGATGCGAGCTCGACTTAACGCCATGCGTTATGTACTCTCGATGATCGATTATGAAGGTCGCGATCTGGAACGCATCGGCAAGATTGACCCGTTGGTATTGTCTCGAGCTAATGTGGACAACCGTTTCACTGCCATGCTCAAAGAAAAGACAAAAGAAAAAGAATCTAAAAAGAAGAAAAAAGAAAACTGATCTTTTGTCTTGACCGAACAAAAATCCCCGGATCATTCGTTTAACAATCCGGGGATTTTTCTGGATATTGCAACCAATTACGCTTTCTTTTGGGTAATCAGCTCAATGATCTTAAGCGTGACATCCAGTGAAGCCACAAAACTGTCAATCGGCATAAATTCTGCGTAACCGTGCGGATTGTGAGCACCCGTGAAATAGTTCGGCGTCACCAATCCTCGGGCCGTCAACGCCGAGCCGTCCGTGCCGCCCCGCATGGCAACGGTATTGTCCTTGATTCCTAACGCTGCCAGTGCTTCATACATCAAATCAATCGGCAAACGATCTTCTCCCAAGCCGCCCGAGATATTGCTGTAAATATCATCGATCGTGGCCTCGATCTTTGCCTTAGGATAGCGTTGACGCAACACTTCCAACACCGAGCGTACGTAGGCTTTGCGTTCTTCAAAACGCTTATTGTCAAAGTCGCGAATATTAAGCTGTACACTGGCCCGAGCCGGATTGCCCTGCATATTCTTAAACCAGAAATACCCCTCCCGCTCATCAGTATTTTCTGGAGTTTCCAGCCGACTGAAATTATTAATAAGATCTGTTGCAATTAAAAGCGGATTAACCAGAACGCCTTTAGCTGCAACCGGGTGTGTTGTGACACCAACAATATCAAAGTGCACCTCGGCTGCATTGTATGTTTCATAAACAACTTCACCTAATCCACTACCGTCAACCGTGTAAGCAAAATCGGGCTTAAAGCGTTCAAGATCTAGAAGTTTGGCACCACGCAAACCTGTTTCTTCATCCGGAACAAATGCAACGTAGATATCTCCGTGAGGGATCCCTTCCGTAACCAAGATTTCAAGCATTGTCATCACATTTGTAACACCTGCTTTATTATCCGCACCAAGTACACTCGTACCGTCGGTGAAAATAATATCTTGTCCCACGTACTGAGCTAATTCTGGGTGATCTGCCAAACGAATCCAAATATCTTTTTCTTTGTTTAAACAAACATCTCCTCCTTGATAACTAATTACCTGAGGATGAATTTCGGGAGACAAACCAACATCAACCGTATCCATATGAGCAACAAAACCCACGGCCGGAACACCGTTAACCGTACCAGGCAAAAAGCCCGTAACATTCGCATGCTCATCAACGTAAACATCCTGAAGTCCCAGATGGCGAAGACCGGCTTCCAACACACGAGCCATATTCCACTGCCCTTCTGAACTCGGAACTGTTTTTACCTTCGGATCACTTTGGCTTGTGATGGCCAAGTAACTTAAGAAACGCTCCACCAGCGCTTGAGCTTTTTGATGCTGATCCATGTCTCCCTCCTATACGGTTATAAACAAACACATTAGATTTAGTGTATTCCTAATTTCAAACATTGTCATCGTCCATTATGTTTACAACAAGCCTAAAAACAAAAAAGCGCGATTTCCCGCGCTTTTTTGCTAAACAAACATTGTGAACACTACTGACGAGCAATTTTACGTTGCGCGCGCTGTCGGATAAAAAGCGCCACCGCGTTCAACGACAACACCATCAAAACAAGTAAGAATGCTGTTGCGTACTGAATCGGTCGAGTAGCATTAACGTCAACACTCGAGGTCGCCAACACATACACGTGATAAGGCAAGCTCATCACCGGATCAAAGATCGAATGGCTCATCTCCGGCGTGTAAAACACTGCTGCTGTGTACATGATAGCTGCCGTTTCACCGGCCACACGAGACAAAGCCAAAATGTTGCCGGTCAGGATGCCGGGCATGGCTGCCGGCAAAATGATCTTAAAGATCGTTTCCTTCTTCGAGGCCCCCAGCGCCAAGGACGCTTCGCGCCAAGCTTGAGGGACTTGGTTTAAGGCCGCTTCCGTCGTATTAATCACAATCGGCAAAGCTAACACAGCCAAAGTGAGAATCCCGGAAATCAGACTGACGCCGAATCCGCAAATCGTCACAAAGAACGTTAAGCCGAATAAACCGAAAATCACGGACGGCACGCCTGAGAGGTTGGATACGGCCAAACGAATGGCACTCACGTAGCGGCCGCTTCCACCGTATTCGGTCAAATACAAGGCCGTGCACACACCCAAAGGCAGAGCAATCACTGTGGCACCGATGGCCAACCAGAAGGTACCGACTAAGCAAGGCCAGATACCGCCTGCGGTCATCATTTCACGCGGCGAATCAAACACGAAGTCCCACGAGAGTGCTGGCAGAGCATGATCAATCAAGTACAGCAAAATGGCCACGATAACACCGGCGTTGACGACCGTGGCAATGCGCATCATCCAAAGCCCGATAGTTTGAGACAGATAACGCCAAAACGGATTTCTTTCAACTGACATTTGTACCAACTCCGTTCTTAGTGTTTACCGCCAATCTGATACTTCTTCGTGAAGTAGAAGGCCGTGGCATTAAAGATAAAGGTCGTCACAAAAAGCACCAAACCTGTAGCAAACAATGCGTGGTAGTGCGTAGAACCCACTGCTGCCTCAGCCATTTCTGCAGCAATGGATGCCGTCATCGGACGCAACGGATCAAAGAAGCTCTCCGGAATGATCGCGGCACCACCTGCCACCATCAAAACCACCATCGTTTCACCTAGAGCTCTGGAAATACCGAGCATAATGGCCGTACCGATACCGCCTAAAGCGTAACGGAACTGAACCTTGTAGAGCGTTTCCCAACGCGTCGCTCCTAAGGCCAAAGAAGCTTCAGATAATGCAACGGGAACGTTACGCAAGGCATCTTCAGAAATGGAGCAAATAAAGGGAATGCACATCAGACTTAGCATGACCGAGGCATTCATCCAGTTTAACCCCGAGTCCAAACCCATCGATTCTTGCAACCACGGCGCAACCAGAACCATCCCCAAGAAACCGATAATCACAGAGGGCAAGGCTGCCAACAACTCAATGGCGGGCTTGACTACACTGCGAACTCGCGGGCTGGCAAAATACGCCAAGTAGGCAGCCGTCAGCAGTCCCATCGGCAAGGAAATCATCGTCGTGGTCGCCGCTACGGCTAAGGATGCAACTAAAAGTGCTCCGATTTCAAAATCAGGGTTATCGCCCGTCGGATACCACTCCGTGCCAAAGAGGAAACTGAACATCGGCACTTCGCTCATCAGCGGCAGAGCTTGAGAGAGTAAGAATAACAAGATGGCAGCGAGAGCCACGATCGAGAGCGTAGCAATCACTGCCAACTGTACTTCAAACCCCTTGCCCTGTTTGGCAAACGAAATCGTCATAACGAAATCTCTTCAGGGGTTGAAGTCCTATTATTTAGCAACCGGCACGAAACCGACTTCTTTCACAGACAGTTGACCTTCGGAAGACAAAGCGAAGTCAACCAAAGCCTTCGTGTCGCCGACTGGCTTGCCGTTCGTGAAGAGGTAGAGTTCACGAGACAAGGGCCAGGTGCGCGTTTCGGCCGTCTTCATTGTAGCCTTCACACCGGCGATATCCAAACCCTTCACGTCCTTGACCAAGTAGCCTAAACCGACATAGCCGATGGCGTTCGGGTTCTTGGCAACCGTTTGGAGAACGGCACCGTTGGAAGCTTGCAAGAGAGCGCGTTGTTGAACACGTTCGCCCTTCATCACAAGGCTTTCCCACGTTTCAAACGTGCCGGAAGAAGAGTCGCGGCTGACAACCGTGATGCGAGCATCGGCACCGCCGACTTGCTTCCAGTTTGTGATACGACCAGCATAGATGTCACGGATTTGATCCAACGTCAAATCCTTAACTGCATTCTTCGGGTGAACAACCGGAACGATGGCGTCGATAGCGACCACAAAGCGAACGGCTTCACCGCCCGACTTCTTCACGTTTTCTGCTTCAGCCGGCTTAATGTCACGGCTGGACATCGCTACGTCCGTCGTCTTATCCATCAAAGCCTTGATACCGTGACCGGAACCACCACCGGAGATCGAGACCTTAATGTCGGAGTGCTTCTTCATGAAGTTTTCAGAAATCTTTTGCATGGCGGGCAACACCGTCGTAGAACCGTTCACAACAACGGTACCGGCGCTGGCAGCCACAGAGGCTAAACCGACAGCAGAGGCCAACAACACGGAAATCAAAGTACGTTTCATTTTTAACCTTCCTTTTGAAAAAAGAAAATGATGTTTTCGTCTTTAGGTTTGAACCGTATTGTGAAACCGCACTGTGAAGTCGCTGTGACGGTTGTATGACATTTTTATGAACAAACGCCCGAGCAATTCTCCGGGCGTTTTTGAAAAAATCAATCAGGGGTGTTGTTAGCCTATGCCAAAAACCTGCATGACCACCCAAATCCAGAAAGGAATCGTGGCAATGGCCGCAAGCGTATGCGCCGTTGTAATACCGGCCACTAAAGGCGCATTGCCGCCCATGCTAGCGGTCATCACGTAACAAGATTGTGCTGTGGGCAACATCGCAAAGACCATCAAAGCGCCCATTGCAGGCCCCTCAAGACCGAAGACCAAACAAAAGAGCATTGCCACAAACGGCACGGCCATCAAGCGCTCAAAGGTATTGGCAATTACCATACCCATTTGTTCACGCATGCCGGCTAAGCGAAGACCGGCCCCGATACACAACAACCCCATTGCCAACGAAGCGTTGCCTAGCGATTTAAAGAACGTCATCGCAATTTGCGGCACGGGAATTTGGCAAATATTGACGATAAGCCCCGCTGTTGTGGCAATGATCAAAGGGTTCGTAATAATGGCTTTGATCGTGCTCTTTAAAACAGAAGTCTTTTTGCCTTCGCCTTGATTTTGTTTGGCCACGGCACCGGCCAACACCGCCACAGCAATGGAATTACTGATAGGCACCCAAAAAGCAATTAAAAGCGACATCAGCGCCAAACCTTCCTGACCGAAAAGACGGCTAACAACTGCAAAGCCGATATAGGTATTGAAACGAAAACCACAGTGAAAGGCAGAGGCATGTGTAACTTCATCAGCTTTAATCAGGAACCTGATCAAAAAGCTCATAAGCACTGCGCACATCATCGTGGTAATAGCAATGCTTAAAAAATATCCAGCCTCAGACAATGTTAACCGACTCGTGGCCACGGATGTGAAAAGCAAAGGAGGGAAAAGCACGTAAAACACCAACTTTTCGGCTCCTGTCCAAAAGTCTTTTCCAAACAGTGAGCTAAACAAGTGGTTTCTTAATAAATACCCCACCAGAATGATTAAAAAATCTGGGAAAATTAACAAAACAGTAAGCATTACTTCTCACTTATTGCTAAAAATTCTTCACTTTTGTACAAAACAGGCGCCATCAAACCAGTTTAAACATCACGGCAAACACGATTCTCTCTTTAGACAAGCCATTGTCTTTAATCTTAACATCTTGCTGTATAAAATCGGATTCAATCTCAACTCCTATAACTTCGTTTCTCAAATTACAATCAGCGCCATTGGAAATATTCGTGATGAATATTGACTTGCTTTGTTGCCGATACGATCTCATCATTTAGTTTTTGCTGGGTACAAGTTGCTATCCACGGAACACTGGGTTTCTCTTCAAAATAACTGGAGGGATTGAATCGACATTTTTTTGAATCAAACACTCTAAGCATTACACGGCTGCTCTTACACAAATCCACAACTTTAGGCATCAATGCTTCTTGCTGTTGGTTCTTAACGCACCATAATAGTTCGATATGACGTTCCCCTTCACAGTTGGAGAAATACTGCATCCATGACATAAATGGAACGATACCGACACCTGAGGCTACCCATACCTGATCAGCATTGCTAACATTGGGCAAAAACCCACCCCAGGGCCCTTCAATATATAAACAATTGCCTATTGCCAATTTAGGAATCACCGTAGAAGTATAGTCACCCGAGTTTTTTACAATAAAATCCAATGTCTCATCGCCGTTTAATTGAGCAATGGAAAACGGATGATATTCTTTCCCATCAACAGACAAAAAGAAAAACTGCCCTGCTTGTGCCGCCACAGCATGCTCTGGTTTAATCTTCAAACAAGTGTAATTTGAAAGATTCTGCACCCCAACAACTTTCGCAACCATTCGTTTCTGATTACCCACCCCGAAAAATAATATTTGAAAGCTAAACCAAAGCCCTACAAGGGTAATGACGACATTAAGCATACCGAATGGCAACATCACATCTGCACCATCCATCATTCTGATACAGTGAATTGACAACGGAATAAATAAAATGGGAAATAACTTATGCAATCGAAACCAATGGTTATACGGAAGATAGCGGACAAAAGATACTACTACTAAGAAAAGCACAATCATTGTCACGGGTTCAATAGTTAAATCTGTTACCTGTCTTACCCACGACCAGAAAATATCCCAATTTGTCGCACTTTGACTAACTTGTCTCTTGAAAGGTTCCAAAACAAAAAAACGCATGAAAGGGGCAGACAGCTCTTTGCCATACCAATGGATAATTGTTAGAACGAGGGCTGCGATCGCCAAATAACGATGCCAAAGATACAATCGGTCTAACGATGTCCGGGTAACACGTTCAATCCAAGCCGGTCGTGCTGCGATCACAAGAGATGCCACCATGCAAGCCCAAGCAAGCAACCCAGTAAGATATAAAAACTCATGAATATAAGATTTGGCATTTGGTGTCGGTGGATAAAAAACTAACCCAAACCACCAACTAGCCATAATTAGCGAGAAGCCAACAATAACCATTCTTACCATGACAAGCCCTTAATAAAAACTTCACCCAGATAATTTACTCGTTAATCTACATTACTTGTTGAAATAAATTGACTCAAGAATTAAAAATACTTGTCAATCGAATAACCATTCGGAAATCCTTTCTGTCACTACCTCTCTGAACGAAATGAATTTGGAAATTGCGAGTAAATGCAATTAACAACTAATCGCTACAAGCAACCTGAAGAAAAAGGGATTTTGGGAAAATTGAAGAATGGTCGAAAATGATAAGTGGTGGAGATGAGGAGGGTCGAACTCCCGACCTCTGCATTGCGAACGCAGCGCTCTGCCAACTGAGCTACATCCCCACACAAGAAGGTGAATTTTGCCACGCTAATAGTAAAAATTCAACCTTCTGAAATTAAACGGTTGCTGTTCATTGGCGGCGATTTTCACGTCGCCAGTCCCAAGGCGGCGTCGGATCTTTTTGTTGCCACAAACCCAATCGAGCCTTTCGTGCCTGCGTTTCTGCACGGTCATAAGCACGGCGCAAACTCGGTTGAACGTCTCTAGCATAGTAACGGTAGTACCAAGCATACCCCTCTTCAATTTGCAAGAGATTGATATTGCTCTCGCCCAAATACACCGTCCCTAAGATGCGCCCGTAACGATCTCGTTCATCAAAACTGATTGTCACCTTTTTTCCAGCAATTTTGTCGGAGAGGTTCTTACGAGCGGATCGACCGTATTCTTGTTTCAGTTCTGGAGAGTCGATACCCAAAAACCGCACTCTCTGCTGTCGTTTGTTGCCATCTAGCACCACAATCGTATCGCCATCGGAAACGCGAATGACCTTACCCTCAATCTGAGCCGCCAATGCCGGTAACGCCGCAACCGCGATCAAAGTTGCAATAATTTTCTTCACTGACATTCTCTCTTATATTCCTTCGTCAGGCCTTGAAGCGCGAACAACGTAAAGTTTATCGTTTTCTCGAACCTTCTCAGTGATTTTAAAGGTAATGTCCATTCCCTTTTTAATCGCTGTAAGCGGAGTGCCGTCTTCAAGGATTTCCTCCGGTGTCACATAAATGGCGCCGGTTGTGGGTCCTGTGATCAAAAGCTTTTCACCAAGCAAAAAATCTTGAGCTTGAACCAAGAATTCAGCTACCTGGGCCTTAGCAAAGTACTTCAGGCACTTGCCCGCATAAATTTTCTTTTCTGTAGCCTGCGAGCCGTAGTGCTGGGTTAATTCCCCCACCGGGGCACCGAGGTAAAATCCGTCCCAAAAACCGCGATTGAAAACTGAGGCTAACTTTGCATCCCAGCTTTGACTGATTTCTTCACTCCAACGGTTGTCTACAATCGCCTTTAACGCTTCGTCATAACACTCTACGACGGCTCTGACATACTCCGGTCCACGGGCCCGACCTTCGATCTTAAAAACTCGAACGCCGGCCTTCACCATACGATCTAAAAAACCTATTGTTTTCAGATCCTTCGGGCTCATAATGTATTCATTGTCAATTTCAAACTCAATATCTCGCTCTTTATCCTTGGCGATATAGGAACGACGACAAGTTTGAATACAAGCACCGCGATTGGCACTATAGCCACGAGTGGACAAACTTAGGTAACACTTACCACTTACGGCCATGCAAAGAGCACCGTGACAAAACATTTCAATACGCACGGGGCGGCCTGACGGACCGCAGATGTTTTCTGTCTCAATAGCCTCGGTAATCACTTTGACTTGCTTTAATGTCAGCTCGCGAGCCAACACCACGACGTCAGCAAACTGCGAATAAAAACGCAACGCCTCGACGTTAGAAATATTGAGTTGGGTCGACAGATGAACTTCTTGCCCCACTTCCCGGCAATAACTCATCACGGCGACATCGCTTGCAATCACTGCATCGATGCCAGCGGCCTTGGCCGCATCGATAATGCGGCGCATCAAAGCTCGCTCTTCATCATAAATAATGGTATTGACCGTTAAATACGACTCGATACCGTGTTCATGGCAAATCTGCGCAATCTCGTGCAAATCTTCAATCGTGAAAGCCTTTGCCGAGTGTGCGCGCTGTCTCTTATACACATCTGACGCTGCCGACGAT
>USCE01000035.1 GCA_900553105.1 uncultured Sutterella sp. | reverse complement strand
ATATACGGCGGCCGGTCGTGCAGATTTGGCTCAAAAAGAAGAAACTGAAATTGCTGTCTTGTCGACCTATTTGCCCAAACCCTTCACTGAAGGAGAAATTTTGGCCATGATTGATGAGGCCATTGCGGCAACGGGTGCAACGGGCATGGCCGGTATGGGGAAAGTGATGGGCATGCTCAAGGGCAAGCTCACGGGTCGTGCCGATATGGGCAAGGTGTCGGCTTTGATCAAGCAAAAGTTGACCGCCTAAAGAACTGATAACAGCGCCTGCGCAATGATTCCTGAAAGTTTTATCCAAGAGGTTTTGTCTCGGACCAACATCGTCGATGTGATCGGACGTTACGTCAAGTTGCAGCACAAGGGTGCCAACTGGATGGCTTGTTGCCCCTTTCATAAAGAAAAGACTCCCTCGTTTGCCGTCAACGCATCCAAGCAATTTTTTAAGTGCTTCGGGTGCGGCGAAAAGGGGACGGTCATTACCTTTTTGATGAAATATAAAGGACTGACTTTTCCGGAGGCCATTAAGGAATTAGCCGATGATCTCGGCATGGAAGTCCCGCAGGATCCTCTTGAGAAAAAGCGTCAGGCGCAAAGTAAAACGCTGACGGATTTTCTGGCTCAGACGGCCGACTATTATCATCAAACGCTCATGCGTGAAAGGCCCGCCATCGAATACATTCGTGGTCGCGGCCTAACTGAAGAGACGGTCAACCGTTTTCAGCTGGGTTTTTCCCCGTCAGGCTGGCAAGGCATTGAATCCATCTTTCCCGGTCAAGCATATCGAGATCCTAAGCTTCAAGAATGCGGCCTAGTGATTGAAAAGGACGGTCGGCTCTATGACCGGTTCCGCGAGCGAATCATGTTCCCGATCCGAAACCCCAGAGGGCAAGTGATCGGGTTCGGCGCGCGTACGATGAAGGGTGATGAGCAGCCGAAGTATCTGAATTCGCCCGAAACACCTGTTTATCACAAAAGCCAAGAGCTTTATGGTCTTTACGAAGGTCGTGATGCCATTCACAAAAAAGGTCGTGCGATTGTTTGTGAAGGCTACATGGATGTTATTCAAATGTCGCAAGCCGGTTTTACCGAAACAGTCGCGGCATTAGGCACCTCCATTACACCCGAGCACGTACGAAAGCTCTTTCAACTCTCTGATCACGTCTACTTTTCCTTTGACGGCGATGCGGCTGGTTTTAAAGCGGCTCGGCGTGCCATGACTTCGACTTTGGCCATTATCAATAATGACCAGTCGGCCTATTTTGTCATGTTGCCCGAGGGCGAGGACCCTGACAGTTTGATTAAAGCGCAAGGGGCAGAGGCATTCGAGTCGCAACTGAAGGCGGCTTTCCCGTTGTCGAAATTTTTCGTCTTGGATATTGTGAGAGAAGTGTCTGGCGGTCGCGGTCTTCGGACGGCCGAAGAGCGTTCGCAGGCCGTTGCTATTGCCAAGCCTTTACTTCAGAGCATGTCGGCGCACGCGTTGCGTCATATGCTCGTGATGGAGCTTGCCACGGCGGTGCGAATGGAACCGTCTGAGTTGGCTACGCTTTGTGGAGTGCCGTTGTTGGAAGTCAAACGCACGGAAACAAAACCTGCGCCCGGCTACGGCCGTGACAGCCGACAAGGTGCTCGGTACAAGCGTCCAGTTCAAGGGATCAAAGCCGGTCCCATTTCGACGAACATTAAGCGCCGACTTTTGCAATGTTTCTTAATTTATCCAGCACTTTTGTTGCAGTTTTCCGCAGAGATTGAAAATGAGCTTTTAGACGCTGTCGATGAGTGGGAAGAGATTATTGTGCGTTTGTGGCACTTGGCCAGTGACCACAATGCGCTTGAGCAGGATAAAGAGTTCACGATGACGACGGGCTATTTGCTTTCATTTATGCAAAGCGATCCGGCCTATGAACTCTTAGCCGATATGGTCGATGAGCCCGGGGCTCCGATCTCGGAAGCGATGGCGGCCTCGGAAGTTCGCTGTATTTTCTATAAGCTGGAGATGGTGCAGTTAAACGCTCAGATCAATGAAATGCTTATTCAAGATGAGCGTGGCGAGAGAACGGATGCGGATTATCTCATGCGATTATTAAAGCGCCGTCAGGAAATCGATCGACTGCTAAACGATGAGCGCATTGGTGCGGTTGATGTCGTGATGACGCAACGATTGTATTGAGCATATTCGTATCGAAAATATTTAGGGAGCATGCCCTAAAATGGAAAAATTCGATGGGAAGCGTTTCCCCTAATGCGCAACATTGAGCGTCAAAACTCCTTATAATCAATCGAACTTTCGTCAAAAAAACTCCCTATGCCGTTCTGATGGTCGGGGCGTCGCCTGGCGCTCTATGACTAAAACCGTGCGGCATACGATAGAGGTTGCGTGCACCTATGACCACACGTAAGAAAAAAGCGTCACAAGCAGAAGACGCCTCAAAGCAAGAACAAACGACTGAAGCGACTATCAAAATTTTATTTGATGAACCGATCGCATCCGTTGATCCTGAGAGTGAATCTTCTCAAGAAGCCCAGTCTGTCAAGAGTAAAAAGACGCGTTTGAGAAAGTCCCTCGAGAAGGTCTACCACGATGAGGCTTCGCAGGAACGGTTGCAAAGGTTGCGTGCTTTGATTGTTAAGGCCAAGAAGTCGGGTTTTGTCACTTATGCGGAACTGTCCGAAGTGGTGCCCGAGCAGGAGGACGCGGACGATGCCGTTGAGAAGCTTGAGCACGCGTTCCATTTTTTAGGCATTCAAGTTTTAGACGAAGCGCCGGCGGAGGAAGAAATTCTATTGAATGACTCTCCCTTATCATTGGTTGCCGATGACGACGATGATGAGGAAGAGGCGTTATCCATTCTCGAAAGCGATGTCTCCCACTCCTCTGACCCCATGACGATGTACACGCGTGAAATGGGTGTGGTGCCGCTTTTGACGCGTGAGGAAGAAATTGCTGTGTCGCGCCGCATTGAGGAAGGCGTTCAAGCAACGATGGAGGTCATTGCTGACTGTCCCGTGGCATTGAAAGCGTTGCTGGAGATGGCCGAGACGGTGAAAAATGGCGAAATCGGTATTGAGGCTTTTGTTGATGGGTTGGCAGACGAAGACTTTGCAATTAACGACAACGAAGAGCAAGTCTACGAGTCTGAAACTGATGCAGAAGAAGATGAGAGTGATGAAGACGAGGCTGAAGAAATCAGTATCGGAGCCTCGGCGATGAGCTCCGAACAGTTGCAAGAACTCAAGGACGCAACGCTCGAGATTATGCAAACGTGCGCGGGTTACTACGAAAGTCTGTTAACGTTGCCGCCCGACAGCCCCGATCGCGTAACGTTGGAGAAAGCTATTAAAGAGGAGTTGCTTCGCGTGCGCTTTACAGAAGCAACGGTGCGTTCCTTGACAGATCTTATTCACGATAAAGCTGAAGCTTTCCGACGTATCGATCAACAAATCTTCAATATCTGCGTCAGTGCCGTCGGCATGACGCGAGAAGATTTGCAAGAGCTTTTGCTTCAAAAACAGTTTTCTCGACAAGTGTTGCAACAATGGGCTAGTGGCGACAAAGTGTATGCCGCGGCATTAAAGAAGAATTTGCCCGCACTTTTGCAATTCCGAGATGCAATCGATAAGCTCAACGAGGAAGTGCGTATGCCTTTCGGTCGCATGAAAGAACTTTATCGAAAAATGTGTGAAGCCGAACATGAAGTGCAACAGGCTAAGCAAGAGATGGTTCAAGCCAATTTACGTTTAGTGATCAGCATTGCCAAGCACTATCTGAATCGAGGTTTGCAATTCTTGGACTTGATTCAGGAAGGCAATATCGGATTGATGAAAGCAGTTGATAAGTTTGAATATCGTCGCGGCTACAAATTTTCGACGTATGCGACCTGGTGGATTCGTCAATCCATTACTCGTGCTTTAGCCGATCAAGGTCGCACGATTCGTATTCCGGTGCACATGGTTGAAAATATTAATAAGATCATGCGCATTTCCCGTTTATATCAACAAGAATTCGGCAAGGAGCCCTCGTACGCTTATCTTGCCAATGAGGTCGGGTTGTCTGAGCAGCGCGTGCGTACGATCATGCGTGCTCGCCGTGATCCGATATCCATCGATTTACCCATTGGTGACGATGAGGATACGCACTTGGTGGACTTCATTGAAGATAAAGACGCAAGCGGACCGTTGCAAAACGTTGAAAATGAAAATTTAAAGCAAGTGATTCATGAAGTATTGGCCTCATTAAGCCCGCGCGAGGCGAAGGTTTTGATGTTACGATATGGCATCGATACCAATACGGAGCACACACTTGAAGAATTGGGACGACAATTTGTTGTCACGCGTGAAAGAATTCGCCAGATTGAAGCTAAGGCGCTTCGTAAATTGCGACATCCGAGTCGAGCTAACAAGCTCAGAGGTTTCCTAGAGCACGATGATGGGACGGAGTTGTACCTAAAAAATTGATTTAGATCAATAGTTCTAAGAAAAATTATCAAGTTTTTACACGGATGAGATCATCTTAGTGTATCTTGATAAGTTCGCAGTAGGTGATCGGCCATCGTCTTGTGACGAAAACTCTTTTCTATTCTCTTAGCCAAGATACCGACTGTCGGGAATTTTGTCAGATTCGGGCCAAGAGTGCCTGAGTGATCGGCAATAATTAAGTTTTTTGCGTTCCGACTGCGCCCGTGCGTAGCTGGAGTAGTTTGTCAACCGTTGTTGATGCCGCAAGCGGCTTAAAGGCTAAGAGCGCTCATATTGTCTCGCTGTTCGGTTTATTGATTATTACAAACCGTCTCGGAGTTGTTTGCTCCTGTTCTGTAGCGCCCTTTTTTCGACAACCGCTTTGCCGTCGGTCAACGGCCGGTGAAAGTACATTTTAAATATTGAGATTATGACGAAATCGACTGTCAAAAAAGCGGCCAAGTCTGCCAAGAAGACTCGCACTTCCGCTAAAAATGAAGTTGAGTTGCAAGAGGACTTGGATGAAGCCTTTGCCGAGGAGATGCTCTCTGATGCAGATTTCATGAAGTGGATCCGCTCGCATGACAATATTAAGCTCAAGCTTAAGGGCGAATTACAAATCGAAGAGCAAAACGGCGCTGACGAGCAAGTATTGGAAGATGATTTGGAAGATCTTGCTGATTTGGAAGACTTTGCCGATGATGCTTTGACCGATGAAGACGGCGACATTGTTGAAGAAGTCATGCCGAAGCGTCGCGGCGGAAAAAAACGCAAAGATCCCTTGGCAGATATGTTGCCTGCAGAAGTAGAAACTGAAGAGGGGGCAGAAAACGGTTATCGTCAATTAGTTCGTTTCGGTCGCTCCCGCGGTTGGGTCACGATTGCTGAAATCAATGACTTATTGCCCGAAAGCGCACTTCGCAGTGAAGATGCATTGGGTGAAATCACGCTCGGTTTGGCCCGTTTCGGTGTTCAGGTGTTCGATCAAACGCCTGACGAAGATACTATTGCGATGTTGGCCGAACAACAAGCCACCGTTGATGACGATATTGATGAAGAAGATGCGGCAACGATTCTAACGCCTGAAGAGTCAGCGGGCTTGTCTAAAGATCCGTTGCGCGCTTATTTGCGCGGTGTCGGTAGCCACAAGCTTTTGACTCGCGAAGGTGAAATTGAAGTTGCCAAGAGTATCGAGCTGCATCGTGCCCGTTTGGTGCAAATCGTGTTGATGTCGCCCTTGTCTATTCAAGAGCTTTTGAATTTGGCCGACAAGGTACGTGATAACACCGAAACGATTGATAATGTGATTGACGGCTTTACGGATGTCACAGGAGATGAGATCGAAGAAGACGGCGATTTAAATACCGACATTGGCGCGGCTGCCATGACGGTCGAGCAGCTTGAAGAGATGAAAGAGCGTGCTCTGGAAATGTTCACCCGTTTGGGTTCCTATCTTGATGACATGCGTGCTAACTTCGGCGATCCGGCCAAGTTGAAAGCGTTTGAACGCGCTCGTCAGAATATCACCGATGAGCTATCGATCGTTCGCTTCTCGGTAAAGACAGTGACGCATTTGGCCGATATTTTGGCTGAGCATATGAATCAAGTGACCGATACGATGTATGCAATGCGTGACGTGTTGGTCAACAAGGCTCATATGTCGCAAGAGCACTTTGTGCATTCATTTAATGAACGCTGCTGCGATGAGAAGTGGCTCGATGACGAAATCGCCTCCGATCAACCCTGGTCGCAACATTTGCCGCAATTCAAAGGTGTCTTCGAAGAGCTCCAATTGCGTATGCGTGAGCTTCAAAAAGAGGCTAGCTTGTCGATTGCTGAACAACGCGATTTGCATCGTAGCATGACAGTGGCTCAGGCCAGTCTTTCCAAGGCGAAGGCTAAGATGATTGAAGCTAACCTTCGTTTGGTGATTTCTATTGCCAAGGGTTACGTCAATCGCGGTCTTGCAATGCCGGACTTGATTCAGGAAGGTAACCTCGGTTTGATGAAGGCAGTCGACAAGTTCGAGTACCGTCGTGGCTACAAGTTCTCGACCTACGCAACTTGGTGGGTGCGTCAGGCTGTCACGCGTGCCGTGGCCGACTACGGTAACACGATTCGTATTCCGGTGCACATGACCGAGTCCTATAACAAGATTCGTCGTATCAAGCAAAAGTATTTGCAAGAGCACGGCAAGCAACCGTCGGATAATGAGTTGGCGGAAATGTCAGGGGTGCCGTTGCCTAAGGTGCAATTATTGATTCAAGCTATGCGTGGCGTGGAGTCGATTGATGCGCCGATCGGAGATGATGAAGATGCTACGAAGTTGGATTTTGTTCGCGGTGACGAAGACCTTGATCCGCAACGCCGTTTTATGATCACGGCCATGGAAGAGGAAATCAAGCGCTCGTTGGATCGACTCTCTGAGCGCGAAGCTACCGTACTTCGCTTGCGTTATGGCATCGGAACAAGTCATGACCATACGTTAGAAGAGGTAGGCCGCTCGATGGGATTGACGCGAGAACGCGTCCGTCAGATCGAAAGTGCTGCTATCCGTAAGTTACGTAGCCCCGATTTTGCCGAGCGCTTGCGTGACTACGCGGTGGGCCGTTAATGAGTAACAATTTAAAATAAAACCAACCCTAGCCACTCGCGACCTTGTTGTCTCGAGTGGCTTTTTCAAACGATGACACAACATAATCCTTGGCGCTTTTGTGTAGCGCCCATGCTCGATTGGACCGATAAGCATTGTCGGTATTTTCACCGGCAACTGACTTCGCACGCCAGGCTCTACACGGAGATGGTTACAACGGGGGCGATCATTTACGGAGATCAACATCGACATTTGGATTTCAATGAAAAAGAGCATCCGGTGGCACTTCAGTTGGGCGGCAGTGACCCGTCTGATCTGGCTCGCTGTGCAAAGATTGCGCAAGACTGGGGCTATGATGAAATTAATCTAAATTGTGGTTGCCCGAGTGAGCGCGTACAACGTGGCTCGTTCGGTGCTTGTCTGATGAGTGAGCCGAAGTTGGTGGCCGATTGTTGCAAGGCCATGATGGATGTAGTCGACATCGACGTGACGGTCAAGCATCGCATCGGTATCGATAAGATCGAAGAGTACAGCTTTGTGCGTGACTTTGTGGGCGAATTGATGCAGGCTGGTGTTCGTACATTTATCGTACACACCCGAAATGCGTGGCTCAAAGGACTAAGCCCCAAGGAAAATCGGGAAATTCCGCCTCTGAGGCGAGAAGTGGCTTTTGATCTCAAGCGTGATTTTCCTGAAGCTACGATTGTGATTAACGGTCAGATTGATAACCTGGCATTGGCTGAAGAGTTACTGGAAAAAGTTGATGGGGTCATGATGGGACGCGCGGCTTATAAAACGCCTTGGGTGTTAGCCGATGTGGATGCAAGACTTTTCGGTGATATGCATCCGGTGAAAACACGCGAAGAGATCATTGAGGCAATGACTCAGTACCTGCGCCGGGAAACGCCGACAAATAGTCACGCCCCCCGTGCGACTGCGAAGGCCATGATTGGGTTGCTACAGGGATTGGCAGGCGCGCGTTTTTATCGTCGAACGTTGTCCGATCCGGCCGCTTTTGCCGAAACCGGTACCGAGGTTCTGAAAGCAGCGTATGCCAGCGCCGGTTGGGCCGATCGCTTGACCGATGACCGGCGTGACGATGACGAATTTTAACGCCAAATAGCTATCCGGATAGCTAAAAAATACCCGGACACGCACGTATAATCTTTGAGATTTTTGTTTTGAGGATTCAACATGAAAATTTTGGTCGCCGTCAAACGCGTCGTGGACTACAACGTTAAGGTCAGACTCAACGAGGCTGGACAACCGGATACGGAATCGGTCAAGATGTCGATTAATCCTTTTGATGAAATCGCCGTCGAAAGTGCTGTGCAACTCAAGGAAAAGGGAGTGGCCGCTGAGGTTGTGGCCGTAACAATCGGTCCGCAAAAAAGTATTGATACCTTGCGTGTGGCTATGGCGATGGGTGCCGATCGCGGTATTCATGTGCAGTGTGAAAGCTTGGTGCAGCCTTTGGAAGTGGCCAAGCTTTTAGCCGAAGTCGTTCGCCGTGAAAATCCGAATTTGATTTTGGTGGGTAAACAAGCCATTGATAACGATGCCAACCAGGTCGGGCAAATGCTGGCGGCGTTGTGCGAGATGCCGCAAGCGAGTTTTGCAAGCCGCTTGGAAATCTCCGAAAGTGCTGAAGTTTTTGTAACTCGTGAAGTTGACGGTGGTGTTCAGACCGTGGCTGTGAAATTGCCCGCGGTTGTTACGGCCGATTTGCGATTGGCCGAGCCTCGTTACGTGACTTTGCCCAACATGATGAAAGCAAAGAAAAAGCCCGTGGAAACGCTTGATGTCGCAACGTTAGGAGTTGATGTGACGCCTCGCTTGAAGGCTCAAAGTTACCGCGTTCCCAAGACCGAAAAGTTAGGGGTTATGCTCAATTCTGTTAGCGAACTCATTGAAAAATTGAAAACCGAAGCGAAAGTACTCTAAGGGGGAATGTCATGCCAGTGTTAGTGATAGCAGAAGTTAACAACCAAGGATTAAAGCCATCGGCGACAAACCTTGTTGGAGCTGCTTTAAAGGTTGGGGGCGATGTCGACATTTTTTTGCTTGGATGTGCTGAATCGGCTCAAGCGACAGCAAAGCAATTTAGCGGTGTCCGTACGGTCTATGTCAATCCGGATGAGGGCGATTCCATTTTGAGCGAGTCACTGACCAATGCTGTCGTCGACATGGTCAAGACCAAGGGGTACACCCACGTGTTTTTTGAGGCCAGTTCATTAGGCAAGAGCGTTATGCCCCGAGTGGCGGCGTTACTTGATGTGGCTGCCGTCAGCGATGTGATTGACATTATCGATGAAAGAACATTTGTTCGACCGATTTTTGCCGGAGCCATTGAGGTAACGCTTCAAAATGATGAACCAGTGAAGGTGGCAACTATTCGTGCGACGGCGTTTGTCGCGCCGGGCGTAGGCGGCACGGCTGATATTGAGGTGTTGGCCCCGATGGCTGAACCGATGAAAACTCGCAAGGTGAGCTTTGAAGCGGTAAAAACCGACAGACCAGCGTTACAGACCGCGCGCATTGTTGTGGCGGGCGGTCGTGGACTAAATGATGCTGAGGGTTTTGCTAAACTCGAGCAATTAGCAGACAAGTTAGGCGCTGCGATTGGTGCAACGCGGGCGGTGGTTGATTTAGGGCTGTGTCCGAATGACTGGCAAGTTGGTCAGACGGGCAAAATTATTGCGCCCGACCTCTACATTGCAATCGGTATTTCCGGGGCAATGCAGCATGTTGCTGGAATCAAAGACGCTAAATGTGTCGTAGCCATTAACGATGATCCGGAAGCGGCAATTTTTGAAGTGGCCGATTATGGTTTGGTGATGGATGGTAAAGCGGCAATTGATGCATTGCTGGCTGAACTAGATTAATCTAAATCGATATCTCGCAAAATACAAGGGCCGTAATCGGGAACGATTTCGGCCCTTGACAAATTCAGAAAGAGGGTTAAAATACGCAATCCGTTGCTCAGTTGAGCGTAGAAGTCTAGATCTTGTGGT
>USCE01000034.1 GCA_900553105.1 uncultured Sutterella sp. | reverse complement strand
ATCAAGCAACCGGTAAAGTCTGCGGTATTGAACTGCCCAAAGGTCTCAAACAAGCACAGCAGTTACCCGAACCAATTTTCACCCCCGCCGCAAAAGCTGAAATTGGCACGCACGATGAAAATATTTCGTTTGAAAAGGCCTGCGAAATGGTCGGTCGTGACATCGCCGAAAAGATTCGCGATTACTCCATCGAACTCTACAAGCGTGCTGCAGAATATGCCCTCACCAAAGGCATCATCATTGCCGATACAAAGTTTGAGTTTGGCTTGGATGAAAACGGCGTTGTTCGCTTGATGGATGAAGTCCTCACTCCAGACTCTTCTCGCTTCTGGCCTGCAGACCAATATCAAGAAGGAATTTCTCCTCCGTCTTTTGACAAGCAGTTTGTACGCGACTGGCTCGAAACGCAACCGTGGGATAAAAAGGCTCCGGCTCCTCGCGCTCCGTCAGAAGTTTTAGAAAAAACTTCTGACAAATACCGCGAAGCACTGCGCCGCTTAGCCGATCGAGATGTCGCCTAATTTGCGACATTGTTGATCATTGGATCGGCGCGAAAGCACTTGGGCTTTTCGCGCCGCTCTTGTTCTTTAGTCTAAAGGAATTTAGTCATGCAAAACACCCCCGTGATCGGTGTAGTAATGGGTTCAAACTCTGACTGGGAGGTCATGAAAAATGCTTGTGACATCCTCAAAGAGTTCAACGTACCGTTTGAAGCTCGTGTCGTCTCCGCGCACCGCATGCCCGATGAAATGTTTGAATACGCCGAAAGGGCCCGCTCACGCGGCTTAAAAGCGATTATTGCTGGAGCTGGAGGCGCGGCACATTTGCCTGGCATGCTTGCCGCTAAAACGACCGTTCCCGTTCTTGGCGTGCCGATTCCTTCGCGTTACCTGCGAGGCGAAGACTCGTTACTTTCTATCGTGCAAATGCCTAAAGGAGTCCCCGTGGCAACCTTTGCTATCGGAGAGGCCGGTGCTGGTAATGCAGCACTTTTTGCCATTGAAATGCTCGCCGGACAAGATATTCAAATGCGCGACAAAATTGAAGCGTTCCGTCGTGCCCAAAACGAAAAAGCACGCAACATGGAACTTCCTCTTTAGGATTGGTGCCAACCACCTCTGTTTGGATTAGTATGAAAAAAACAATGCCTCTTAACCCCGGCAGTGATCTTGGCATGATGGGCGGCGGTCAACTGGGTCGCATGTTTGCCATTGAAGCGGCTTACATGGGGTATCACGTCACCGTGTTAGAACCCGGTCAATGCCCGCCGGCAGCCGAAGTCAGTCTTCACCATATTGAGAAAGGCTACACGGCCCCCGAAGGTCTTCAAATGCTAGCGCAACGTTGTGCGGCCGTGAGCACAGAATTTGAAAATGTTCCCGCGCAAGCTTTAGACACTTTAGCTAACGATTGCTTTGTAGCACCTCCCGGTCGAGCTGTTGCATACGCCCAAGACCGCAATGCGGAAAAAGCATTTATCGAAAACGAAGCAAAAGTTCCAGTAGCCCCTAATTGCCCAATCCTAAGTCAATCCGATATTGACACGATTGAGCCATCGCTTTTACCGGGGATTTTGAAGACGGCTCGCCTGGGCTACGACGGCAAGGGGCAAGTTACCGTCAACACAATCGAAGAACTCAAGGCAGCGTTTGAGAGCCTTAACCGCGTCGAATGTATTCTGGAGAAGCGTCTAAAACTTCATCGAGAAGTCTCTGTCATCATAGCGCGCGGCGCCGATGGTCAAACCGCCACGTTCCCAGTCTGCGAAAATCGCCACAGTCGCGGCATTTTAGCTCAAACTGTAATGCCGGCACGTGTGCCGCAGCAAACGTCAATTAAAGCGCTCGCATATGCCACACAGATCATTAATGCATTGCGCTACGTAGGTGTTCTTTGTATCGAGTTTTTCGTATTGGAAGACGGCTCGGTTGTAGCCAATGAAATGGCTCCACGTCCCCACAATTCCGGCCACGCTACGATTGATGCTTGTTGGAGTAACCAATTTGAACAACAGTTGCGTTGTATGACCGGTCAACCGTTGGCCGATACTACTCAACACTCCCCCGCAGTGATGCTGAATTTGTTGGGCGATATCTGGTTTGACGGAGATACTTATCGTGACCCTGACTGGCAAAAAGTTTTAGCCGTGCCCGGCGTAAAGCTTCACCTTTACGGTAAAACACAAGCACGCCGTGCTCGCAAGATGGGTCATATCACATGCTTAGGCCAAACACTTGAGCAAGCTCTCGAGCGTGCCAAAAACGTTGCTGCGATTTTGAATTTACCGGAGCCGATTTAATGTTTGAAGTGGATGAACGCGCCATTCGCGCAGCCGTTGACGTGCTGGAGTATTCGGGCTTAGTTGCCATGCCGACCGAAACTGTTTATGGATTGGCAGCCAATGCTGAAGACGAAAAAGCCGTCAAAAAAATCTTCGAAGCTAAAAATCGCCCAACTACGCATCCGCTGATCGTGCACATCACGGGCGAAGAAGCGTTTGATCATTGGGCAAAAAATATTCCGCAAAGCGCCTATGTGCTCGCTCGCCGATTCTGGCCGGGTCCTTTGACCATTATTCTCAAAAAAGCTGAACACGTTGGAGATTGGTTGACAGGCAATCAAGACTCCGTAGGATTACGTTGCCCAAGTCATCCCTGGGCTCGTGCTTTGATTAAAGCCTTTGCCGGCAAACATCACCGAGGTTTAGCAGCGCCTTCTGCAAACACCTTCGGCCGAATCTCTCCAACATGTGCCCAACATGTTATAGATGATTTGGGACAAAAACCAAAGGGAAAAGTTGATTTGATTTTAGACGGTGGCGAGTGCGAAGTCGGTGTCGAATCAACAATTATTAATCTAAGCGGAGAGAAGCCTGAGATTCTTCGTCACGGGGCAATTACTCGGAGTATGCTCGAAGAAGCATTAGGCTGCGCAGTTCCCGATGGAGGCCAAGACTCTCCTCGAGTTTCAGGCTCATTAAAGAGTCACTACGCTCCCAACACGAAGGTCATTCTTGTCGACAATGTTCCTCAAGCACTTTCAGACTATCGTGGCAAAAAACTGGCCGTCATGGCGGACTCTTCACTGATTGACAGCACTCCGTCTCATGTCCTGAAGTGGTTTGATGTTTCCGAAGACCCAGCTCAATACATGCATTGCCTTTATGCACGTTTGCATGAATTGGATAAAGCCGGTGCAGATCTCATTGTTGTGCAAATGCCCCAAGAAGGTGATGCCTGGGAAGCTGTGCGCGACCGTTTAAATCGAGCTGCAGCTTAAACAATCATGGCAGAAGCCGCTATTCGCCTCTCAAAATATCTCAGTGAGCAAGGCCTCGCCTCCAGACGCGAGGCCGATGCCTGGATTGAAAAAGGCTGGGTAAAAATTGACGGACATGTCGCTCAAATCGGTGAAAAAATCGTACCAGGGCAGCGTGTACAGATTTCCTCTAAAGCCAGGCAGGCTCAAAACCAACAGGTAACGATTTTGCTCAATAAACCTGTAGGCTATGTGAGCGGTCAGGCCGAAGATGGTTATGAGCCAGCTAAAGTACTTATTACCGAAGCCAATCACTGGGTAGCTGATCCCTCCACAGAACGCTTTCATCCCAGACAACTTCTTCACCTCGTGCCGGCTGGACGCTTGGACATCGATTCCGTCGGTTTGTTAGTCCTAACGCAAAACGGTCGGATCGCCAAAAACATCATCGGTGAAACCAGCTCAATTGAAAAGGAATACATCGTGCGGGTTGTTTCTATGGACGGCTCGCGGCCATGCTTGTCTGCGGATCAATTAGCGCTTTTAAATCACGGTCTGGAACTCGATGGTAAACCGCTGATGCCAGCCCAAGTTTCATGGCTCAACGGCGATGAATTACGCTTCATTTTACAAGAAGGAAAAAAACGCCAAATTCGACGAATGTGTGAAGCAGTTGGATTAAAAGTGTTGCGATTAAAACGTGTCAGAGTCGGTGCGGTGAAACTCGGCGCATTACCGTTGGGTCAATGGCGATATCTTGCCAAAGACGAAAAATTCTAACTTCTTAAACTATGACAGATCGCAATATCGTGGCACAACTTGTGCTCGTTCTCGTAACATTCTTTTGGGGCTCGACCTTTCTGACATTGCAAATCGCACTGCAATGGGCAGACCCTGTTGTGATCGTGGCCATGCGATTTGTTCTAGCCTCTTTCATTATTTTTTGCCTACTCAAAGGCCGAGTTGATCAAATCACTCGATATGAATGGAAAGCCGGCTTTTTCATCGGTTGTTCGATTTTCGGTGTCTACACGTTGCAAACCATCGGCCTTCAATCCATTCCGAGCAGTACCTCGGCGTTTCTTACCGGACTGTATGTTGCTTTTGTGCCACTTTTCCAATGGCTTGTCTTTAAAGTCGTCCCCACGATCAGCATGATTATCACGGTCATTTTGGCTTTTGTCGGGATGACACTGTTTGCCAATCCTTTCACTGTCAGTATTACGGGGCAAGCCGGAGAATGGATTACAGTGGCCAGTGCAGCGATTTGCGCCGTTGAGATTTTAACAATCAGCCACTTTGCCAAAGGCTGCAGACCGCTACCGTTGAGCTTCACACAACTTGTCACCGTTGCTGCACTGGCACTCTTGACGCTCGTCTTTCACACGCCCGTTCGGCCGATAGAGTTCACGCTCGGCTTAGGTATTTGTATCAGCATGCTGGCGGCCATCGTCGGCTTTGTGCAATTTAGCATCGGTTGGGCGCTAAAATACGTTTCTGCCATCCGCGCAACGCTCATTTACGCGCTGGAGCCGGTTTTTGCCGGCATCATCGGATGGTTGGCTGGTGAGCGTCTTGGCCTGTCTGAGTTAGCCGGAGCAACTCTGATTGTGACTGCAGTGCTCCTGACCGCTTGGAAACCATCCAAACGCAATGTAAAAAAGGAAACAGGTAATGCAACTTGATCCAGTCGGCTTCTTTGATTCGGGTTGGGGAGGTTTATCGACCTTAATCGCAGCTCGTGCAGCTTTACCGGCTGAAAATTTCTGCTACGTTGCCGACTGTGGCAACGCCCCCTACGGTGACCAAACTCACGAATTTATTGTTGACAGAGCTTTTGGCATTGCCCGGTTTTTATTTACACAACAAAAGGTCAAAGCCCTCGTTATTGCCTGCAATACTGCCACGGCAGAAGCGGTAGATTGCCTCAGAGAACACTATCCGGACAAAATCATTTTAGGTGTCGAACCAGCAATCAAACCGGCGATTGAAGCTTCAAAAAATAAAATCGTCGGCATGATCTCAACGAATAAGACTGCGCATTCCAACCGCTATCACCTCTTGCTGGAACGTTTTGCCAGTCAAGCCACCGTATTTTCTCAAGGATGTCCTGGTTTGATGGAGTGCGTCGAACGTGGGGAGTTTACAGCAGACTCAACTCGTACACTGTTGCATCAATACTTAGATCCTATGCTCAAGGCCGGCATTGATTCCTTGGTCTTAGGCTGCACACATTACCCATTTCTTTCGCAAATGATTGCCGAGATTGTCGGACCAAATGTCACACTTTATGACTCCAGTCCTGCTGTTGCCCGCCACCTTGAACATCGACTCAAAGAAAACGGCAGACTTAATCGTTCAACCGTTCAGGGTCAGACGATCTTTTTTGTGAGCGATCTTAACCAGGAGCGGCAAAATGTCGCACGGCGACTGTGGAAAGCCGCCATGAGGTTTGAAAATTTACCGGTGTAGATTCAAGGACTACTGCTCAATTAAGTAGCTTCTAAGCTTTTGGCGCAAGAAATCAGGAATCGGCGTCGATCGACGATTTTGCCGATCGATACATACCATCGTTTCGTGGCAGCGCACATGCAATTGATCATCTTTAAAAAAGTTGATTTCCACCGTAAAAGAACTGGTACCGATATGCTTGACGTGAAGTCGCATTTGTCCGCGGTCACCGATATGGAATGGCTTAAAGAAGTCTGAACCAACATTAACAACAGGAATCAATACATCGGACTTGGCCATATCCTCCCAAGGCAATTGCATCCCTTCTCGGAACCAATCCTCAATCAACCCATTAAAAAGCACGAAAAAATTCGGATGAAAAACGATACCAGCGGGGTCACAATGGGCAAAGCGAATTAAACAATCTTTACTGAAGTACTCAGGCACAGCCACTCTCCTTATCGGATATTAATACAGCGCGCACAGGCGAAGCTTCCAAACCTGCGATCTTCAACGGCAAAGCAATGAGTTGGAAACGACCCGGTGTCACATTCGACAGGAAAAGATTTTCAAGAATCAATACCGACGCGTCAATAGCCAAAATATGTGACTGAAGCGTTTCGTCATCGACCTTATCAATACTGGGCGTATCGATCCCGATGAGCTCGACACCGCAATCAATGAGATATTCAGTGGCCTGTGGCGTCAAATAAGCGAAGTCATCGCGCCAGAGACTGCCAAGCACAAATCCCGTCTTAATCAGTACTCGTTTAGAACTGATGCTTGTCAACATTTCACGTGTGATTGCTCCTTGCGAGGGTACCGCGATGACTTGGCAGTCCCCCATCATACGGCTTAAATCAATTTCAGAGGCATCCTCTCGAGCACCTAAATGCAAAGGGGCATCAACATGAGCACCTAAGTGTGCACTCATCTGGAAACTGCTCACGCGTGCAGGACCGGTAGTGACCATTTGAATTGACAATGGAACATCGCCCGGAAATCCGGGCGATGTTTTCGAAACTAAAGGCG
The DNA here is from genome assembly GCA_900553105.1 of uncultured Sutterella sp. GTDB lineage: Bacteria > Pseudomonadota > Gammaproteobacteria > Burkholderiales > Burkholderiaceae_F > Aphodousia. The sequence goes on along the minus strand of USCE01000034.1, from coordinate 3,640 downwards.
TGATATCAATGATCTTCACAATTGACGAGGATCCATTTGTGCATCTTTTTCAGAAGAGAACTTGGTCACCAAATCTTTGGCGAGCTCAATCATCGTCAAAGGTGCACAACCTTCGGCCTTATTGTTAGCAATGACAAAACTGGCCTGACCGCTCTTTTGGGCAACATCAATCAATTGAACAAGCCCAGCACGGGTCGCGGGATCCGGATGCACGATACGATTGAAGGGAGAATACGTCATCTTGGCAACGCCATGACGTTGTACGGGGTTGAGCGACCAACGTACCACCAAAGGTCCCTTCATCGTCCAGCTCTCGCCTTCGGCTTGCGGATCTTCATAAAAGCGCAAGGCTGCAGTCTGACGCATCACATCGGGCATTGACGGATGCACACCGACAACTAAACGAACGCCGGTCGGACGCAGTGCATTGAGCAAACGTTTCGTGTAAATGGAGAGCGTTCTGACTTCGATCGCATAGACCGGTTTTTCGCCTTCAACTTCTTTCGGTAAATCAGCAAAAAATTGTGCGATGCGGTCAATGTAGCTGTAGCACTCAGCCTGCGTGGGCAACAACGGACGCGGAATCGGCGAGAGTTGGAACACGAGCGGACCGGCATTTTCTCCTAGACCATTAATAACCGGATAAACGAACTCATGCATGGCTGCATGCAAATCCAAGAATTCGGGATTGAGCGCTCTGAATCGCCCCTTAGGGTCGCGCTTGACGGCATCGGTCACATTTTGAGGGGCCTTGATGAGAAAGCGGAACTTTTCACCAACTTGGGCAGCCATACCAGCATAGGTCATCTCATTCATCGTTCCGAAAAACGACCAATCGATCCCCACGGCTCTTAAAATCGGATGCTTGCAGTAACATGCCAAACCGCGACGAGTTAAATCGTCAATACCACTTGTTTCACCCCAAACAATTCCCTTCCAACCAGGAAAGTTCCAACTGGCACAACCCAAATAAACGTTTTGGGGCAAAAGTCTTCCTAATCGCAAAACGTCCTGTGAAGGCGTAACTGCCGTTACTGGAGAAGAGGTAACGTCATCGAAGCGATAAGGATCCGTGGTGAATTGATCAAACATATTAATTAACCCAATCTGCTGAAAGCAATGAGAACACTGAACAACAAAATTACGATCTTGATGTCTTGAGTATAAGGCCAAAGCGATCAGAATTAATCGACAAACTCAGTAATTTTGCTGATTAATGTGAAATATTTTTCAACCATTAAAGCGTCATAGATTGACGCATGCATTATACACAATTTAGTGTAAATCCTTATTATTTAATCACTTCCATAATAAAACAGGTCGCCATGCGACCTGTCTTACCGATAATGTCTATCGTGGAGTACGCGGTCCGCGCGGACCTCTAGGATGATCAAAGTACAACCCACCCGTTGTCATGATTTCATCTAAACGTTGTATTTGTTCCGCTGTGGCAACTTTTTCAAACTGCTCACGAGCTTTCACATAGCCGTCAAAAGCCTTAGCATGAGCTTGCATGAATGCATTTCGAGCCTGTAGACGCTCCATAGAATTCATTTCTCGAACTTCGGCGCGAGCGGGTCGATCCATGCGTTGAGTTGCCAAAGTCGTATAAGCTTGCGTGAGAGAGTCCCAAGCACTCTTTTGCTTTGCATCAACATTGAGAATATCTGCAACTTCAGCCATAAAATCGTGACTTTCCTCGGCGCTCATACCGAATGTGCGCGCACGAGGACCTTCGAACCCCATAGGGTGACCATGCGGACCGCGAGCGGCTGGGCCGGCATGATAGCGGGCACAATCATCGTAGTAGCGATGATGACGAGGGCCTTCCCAATGATCCCAGTCGCCGTGCCAAGCCGAGGCCGTCAACGGGACGAGGCCAGCTACTGCCAAGGCGCTCAGAATCAAAACCTTTTTATGCATATCGGACTCCTTTAAAAAATTCCCCTGACCTTGCGATCAGTCAGGGGTTAAAAGACTTTGCTTGCTGCTTGTTGATGTCAGTGTACGAGTAGTCAAGGCAACAAGGCTTTGGCAACTGTATGCGATTGTTATAGAAACCTTTTTTAAAAGCAGTTACAAGCGCGCCGATGCACTTGTAACAGGGGCGGTTCTGATAAAATGGTCCAGTTATCTTTTTACATTTTTTCAGGACGTTACAAAATGGCTTTGAGCTCTTTAACTGCACTTTCTCCGCTTGACGGACGTTATGCCTCGCAAACCGAAGTCTTGCGCGACATTTTCTCCGAATCGGCTTTCATGCGTGCGCGCGTACAAGTTGAAGTCGAATGGTTGATTGCTTTGTCGGAAGCACAACTTCCCGAACTTGCTCCGATCTCCGAGCACGGTAAAACTTTCTTGCGCAACCTCGTGAAAAACTTCACAGTTAACTCCTGCGAGGAAATCAAAACCATTGAAAAAACAACCAACCACGACGTTAAGGCTGTTGAATATTGGATTAAGGAACAGGTTTCGCACGACGAAGAATTGGCTCGTGCCAGTGAGTTCGTGCATTTCGGCTGCACAAGCGAAGACATCAACAACACCTCTCACGCCTTAATGTTGCGTCAAGGACGTGAGGCTCTCGTTCAATCTCTCGAAAAGTTGCACGCCGAGCTCGTCAATAACGCCCACCGCTGGGCCGAGGTGCCAATGCTGTCCCGTACCCACGGCCAAACTGCCTCCCCGACCACGGTCGGCAAAGAATGGGCTAACGTTGCCATTCGCCTTCGCCGTGCAATTGATGCCATCAAATCCGTGGTCATTCTGGCCAAAATGAACGGCGCCGTCGGAAATTACAATGCACACATCATCGCCTATCCGGAAAAAGACTGGGAAGCATTTGCGCGCAATGTCGTAGAAAATCATTTGGGGTTGACGTTTAACACTCATACGATTCAAATTGAACCGCACGATTACATGGCTCAACTCTTTGATGCTGTTGTCCGTGCCAACACAATTTTGCTCGACCTCGATCGCGACGTTTGGGGGTATATCTCTTTGGGCTTTTACAAGCAAAAACTCAAAGAAGGTGAAGTCGGCTCGTCCACCATGCCCCATAAGGTCAACCCGATTGATTTTGAAAACTCGGAAGGCAACCTTGGCATTGCTAATGCCCTCTTAACTCATTTGGCTCAAAAGTTACCCATTTCTCGTTGGCAACGTGACTTAACGGACTCCACCGTGTTGCGCAACTTAGGCGTTGCATTCGGCTATTGCTTCGTGGGTTACAACGCTTTGAACCGTGGCCTGAGCAAGCTTCAGCTCAATGAACAACGCTTGGCTGAAGACCTTGATCACGCTTGGGAAGTGCTCGCAGAGGCCATTCAAACGGTCATGCGTCGCTACGGTGTTCCGCACCCCTACGAACAACTTAAGGCTCTGACGCGCGGAAAAGGTATTACGCCCGAAACTATTCACGATTTCGTGCAAACGTTGGACATTCCGCAAGAAGCCAAAACTCGTTTATTAGAGCTGACGCCGAGTACCTATATCGGTAAAGCAGTTGATTTAGCCAAACGCGCCTAACGAATCAACCCGTTAATTAGCGAAAAACGCCCGCTAACGAGAGCCTTACCCTGCTTGCCAGACAGCCTGCTGGGTAAGTTTTGACCGTTACGGGCGCTGTCTCTTATACACA
>USCE01000033.1 GCA_900553105.1 uncultured Sutterella sp. | reverse complement strand
GCCTTATCGTCGGCAGCGTCAGATGTGTATAAGAGACAGGAGTTAGGGCTACAACGTATAGGCACCGAGCACAAAATAGCGGATAATTGGGGCCATCAATGTTGTACCTTTGAGGTTTTAAGCCATGAAACGTCGTTCTCTTTTATCTTTTTGCATTTGCGCCATTGCGGCAGGCTCTTTGATTACAGGATGTTCTGATAGTGCAACTAAAAGCGGAGTTTTAAAAGTCGGTGCATCGCCCGTGCCGCATGCCGATCTTTTAAAGTTTGTGCAACCGATGCTTGAAAAAGAGGGCGTGAAGCTTGAAATCATCGAATTTACCGATTACGTCCAACCGAACATGGCCTTAGCCGATAAAGAGCTCGACGCTAACTTCTTCCAACACAAGCCTTATTTAGATAACTTCTGTGCCGAGCGCAAATTACAACTTGAAAGTCTTGTGCCCGTGCACATCGAACCGATGGGTGTGTACTCCAAGAACCATAAGGCAATTGATGAGTTGGCCGAAGGCATGAAAGTTGCCATCCCGAACGATCCGACTAACGGTGGTCGTGCATTAAAGATCTTGTCTGATGCCGGTTTCTTTACTTTGAAGGAAGGAGTGGGTGTAAACGGGACGCCCGCTGATATTACGAATAATCCCAAAAAGCTTCAAATTATCGAAATGGAAGCGGCTGTATTGCCTCGTGCATTGGAAGACGTGGACTATGCCGTCATTAACTCAAACTACGCACTCGGCGTTTCGCTCAATCCTTCCAAGGATTCGTTATTTATCGAGTCAAAGGATTCTCCTTATGCCAATATCGTTGCTGTACGCAAGGGAGATCGTCGCGATGAATTGCAAAAGTTGGCCCATGTGTTAACTTCGCCTGAAGTCAAGAAGTACATTGATGAAAAATATCAAGGTGCCGTGGTGCCGGCGTTCTAATTAAAAATAGAGGTAATATATGAAAAACCGAGCTTTTAGGCTCGGTTTTTTTATATCAGCCAAAGGATTAGAAACTGACGTGATCGGGCTCTAGACCCGAGAACCCCGTAATCGGCAGGGCATCGATTAAGGCAACGTCTTCGGGAGCCAGTTTAAAATCAAAGATCGCCATGTTTTCGGCCTGATGCTCTGTTGTGAGCGCACGGGTGACGGGGATGACATCATGTTCCAAACACCAGCGCAGGGCAATTTGAGCTGGTGTTTTTTGATACCGTTGGGCTATTTCAACAACTTGTTCAATCTCCAGCACAGCACCGTGCCCGAGCGGCGACCAAGCCAAAATATTAATGTCATGCTGACGGCACAGCTGTACTGTATTTTTTTGCATAAAGCCGGGGTGAAATTCAATTTGGTTGACCGCCGGTTTTACATTAGCCCGAGCCAGGAAACTGACAAGGTGATGCATCTGGAAATTGCTCACACCGATAGTCTTCACAAGGCCTTCTTCGTAGAGTCGTTCAAACGCGCGCCAAGTGCCGATATTGACACTTTGCCAGGCCAGAGGATCACCTTTGGTAAAAGGCCAGTGAATGAGATAGGCATCAAGGTAATCAAGTTGGAGCGTGCGAAGGGATTCTTCGGCTGCTCTGAGCACAGCATCGTAGCTACGGTTGGCAGCCCAGCACTTTGAGAGTACAAAGATGTCCTTGCGGTTTAGTCCACTTTGCACAATAGCACGGCCCACCGAAGCTTCATTTTCGTAAATAGCGGCTGTATCAATGTAGCGATACCCCATCTTTAAGGCACTTACTAAAGACTGCACCAGCTCTTCGGACTCAGGCAACTGCCATGTACCGAGTCCTAGCGATGGTATTGACAGTCCGTTATTAAGTTTCAGCGTTGCAATCATATCGAGCCTCATAAACCAAATATTCACTATCTTTTATTCTAGAGTTGAATATCACGGTGTTATTTGTCTTAAACCAAACAATCGTCGACCAATGATTGAATTAGATCAAATCATTTAGAATTAGCGCATTGACATTATCTGAGTGCTCGTTTTTCGATGGACACACAATTTGATTACTTTTTGATTCTCAGTGGCTGTGCCTTTGTTTTAGTCATTTGGCTCGTTATTCGTTCATTTAAGTCGAGTGGTGCGCGGCAAAGTAATGACCATTCAAAACGAGTATCACAGGCTACTGACAGTACTCCTCGTGTGGCTCGCCTCCGTGAGCGCATCGGAGCGAGAACGGGCAGTAGCGAAAACTCTGTCATTGTTGCAAAACCTATTGAACCTGTTTTAACGACCTTGTGTTTTACTGATGGCCGTTCTTATCCGTTTGCGGTCGCGAACTTGACCTCAGACTTTTGGTTGCATTCTAAACATGAGTTTTATCTACCCGAGAAACTTCAAGAAACACTGACGCGGTATTTGCCCCTGACAGAGAGTACATCGGCAAGACTTTTACACGTACTAGATTCGCCTCGGGCAGGAAGACCGATTGTGCTAAGAGGTTTTGATGAAAAAGGCAAACCCTGGACAAAACCCCTGACTGCTGCTTTAAGTTCGGAAGATTTTCGTATCGATGCCCAGCCAGTGGCTTGGCAAAGTGAAGTTCGTGAAACCCTTCAGAAGTTTTATCGAGCCCGCTTTCGCGAACTCGATGCCAACGATCAAGCCTCTCTCATTGCGCTAGAAAATCATTCAGAGAGATTACTTGCTGCTCGAGTCGGCCGATCGGCTCAACGAGCACTTCGAGCGCAAATTTTGATGGCTCTTCTCGTTAATACGGATTGTCAGTGTTACTTCCAACTCATCAATTGTTATTTTTTGAGCCTCGAGCAATGTCCGGCAGATCCCTCTGAGTTGATGCTTTACCGACTGACTATTTCACAAACATTTGCTCAAACGCAAAAGTTGCCGTTTTTAGTGGTATCAAACACAAGTTCTGGTGTGAAGTGTTATAACGCTCTGAATTATTAGGATAAATCAAACTTTCCGAGTCATCTTTACAAAACATTTTTCAGAAATATTCATTAGGACTAAGGGTTATCCCTGACTTTCCAGCTGCTCCAATCACGATTACAGTCAATTTAAGAGATTGAAACATTTTGTTTCGCATCTCGCCATTCCGTGTGCAGAGTTGTTTATCTGCGTTGTTACGGCGCTCATCGACGACCGCTCGCGAATATAAAAATAAATTTGGAAAGGAGAATGCAATGGCAAAAACTAAATCCTCCATGATGGGATTGCCGATGCAAATGTTGATTGGTTTGGTACTCGGTATCGTGGTCGGTATGTTCGTCGACTCGAGCTTTGCCAATACTTATATCAAACCCTTCGGTGACTTGTTCATCCGCTTGATCCGTATGGTCGTTGTACCGTTGGTCTTTGCTACGTTGGTTGCCGGTGCCGCCGGTATTTCCGATGTGGGTAAGCTCGGTCGTGTGGCAATCAAGACCTTGGTTATCTTCATGTTGACCTCTGCCGTTTCCGTGATTTTCGGTTTGGTTATTGCTAACATGGTTGACCCTGGCGTCGGCATTACGTTGTCGACCGAAGGCTTAAAGGCCGCTCAAGTTAACGCTCCGAGCTTTGTGAAGACATTGCTGGAAATCGTCCCAATTAACCCGATGGAAGCCTTCTCTAAGGGCTCTATTTTGCAAATTATCTTCTTTGCTATCATGTTCGGCTTCTGCTTGAACTGGATGGGTGAAAAGGGCAAGCCGGTTTATCATTTCTTTGACATCGTCGGCAGCATCATGATCCGTATGACGCAAGTCGTCATGAACTACGCCCCGATCGGTGTATTCGCTTTGATGGCCGCAGTGGTGGCTCAACATGGTTTGGCCGTGTTACTCCCGTTGATGAAGTTGATCCTCGCATCCTTCATCGCCACGTCGTTACTCGTGATCGTAATTTACATCCCGTTGGTAATGTTTGTCGTCCGTATTCCGGTCGGCACGTACTTCAAGGGGATCTTTGAACCGTGGTTGATCGCCTTTACGACTTGCTCGTCGGCCGCTGCTATGGCTGCCAACTTGTTGGCATCCCGCCGTCTCGGTGCTACGAACTCTATCGCTTCCTTTGCAGTGCCTCTCGGTAACACCATTAACATGAACGGTACAGCCGTTTACATGGGTGTGACCGCTGTGTTTGCTGCTCAAATTTACGGTATTGACCTCTCGATGGGCGACCAAGTGATCGTCGTCTTGACGGGTGTGTTGGCTGCTATCGGTACGGCCGGTGTACCGGGAGCCGGTTTGATTATGTCAACGTTGGTCTTTACGCAAATCGGTTTACCGCTCGAAGTGATCGCTTTGATCGCTGGCGTCGACCGTATTCTTGACATGATCCGTACGTCCATCAACGTTGTTGGTGACTCCACCACCGCTTTGATCGTTACCCGTATGGAAGGTGAACTCGGTAGCGAACCCTTCGAAGAAGAAGCTCCGAAAGCCTAATAAAATCACGTATTATCACTAAGATAACAAAGAGGCGGTGCTGATAAAAAGCGTCGCCTCTTTCGTTTCTGTCTGACCAATCAGTTCTTCTGCCTGAAGGACACTTATGGCAAATTCCGCTTGTCTTTTCTATTTCAAGGCTCTTAATACAATCGTGCTATCTATTGCGAGCAAATTTGCTCACGGGACAGAACAAACAATCCATCCTTTCTTTTGCATTATTGAACATTGTCTAATCAATTAGCGTACCTCATTAATCGAGTCAACATTCTCAATACAGTTTGTTTGCCCGCTAAAGGATCTCCATTGATGGCCTTTTGCGGTGAGCCCCGAGGTCAGAGGGAAAGAAAAAGCCAATTTGAAAAAAGAATAGGGCCGGTGAGACAGCCGGCCCGTTTGGATAAAAGAGGGAAATAGGAAGTGTTAATTATCGTTTTTGAGGCGATTGGTGACCGACAGTAGCGACAACCCCCAGGCCACCACAATCAGACATGTTCCGATATCGGCAAAGACAGCCATCCACATCGTAGAAAGTCCCATAAAGGTCAGTATCATGAAGATAAACTTCACACCAAGCGCAAATGTGATGTTTTGTACCAGTCGATTATGCGTGAGGCGAGAAAGCTTCACAAAGGTCGGAATCTTGCCGATATCGTCTTCCATCAGTGCGACGTCTGCTGCATCAACAGCTATATCCGAACCTTGACGTCCCATGGCAAAACCAATATCAGCCCGTGCTAATGCTGGCGCATCATTGATACCGTCGCCGACCATCGCGACTGGACCCTTCTTTTGCAAGGATTCAATCTCACCGAGTTTGTCTTGCGGCATCATTTCTGAGCGAACGATTTCAATGCCGACGGCTTTGGCCATGTGTTGAGCCGTCTTATTATTGTCACCGGTGATCAACACAGGTGTCACGCCGAGCGCTTTAAGATCAGCAATCGCTTTTTGACTTTGGGGTCGTAGTGTATCGGCAACGGCTAAAAAGCCTAATGCGCCGAATTTATCTCCAATAACCACCACACTGCAACCTTCGTTTTCATAGCGGGTGATCTCATCAATGGTTTCTTTATCCAAGAAGCCGCCCGACTTAATAAAGGCTTTTTGGTTAAACAGTCGCATTTGTGTACCGTTAATGGTGCCCACGGTACCCGCGCCCACTTCGGTGTAGAAGTCTTCTACGTCAAATAGCTGTGCACCGTTTTCAGCTCCGTAGCGAGCAATAGCAAGACTGACGGGGTGATTGCTACGTTCGGCCAAGCTGGTAGCCATCTCCAACAACGCCTGAGAGGTTGTGCCGTTTAAGGCCTGCATTGCCACCACACGCGGTTTACCTTCGGTAATTGTGCCCGTCTTATCCAAGGCTACGAATTTCAACTTGCGGGCTTCTTCCAAGTAGGCGCCGCCCTTGACCACAAGACCAAGTCGGGCAGCCACAGCCAACCCCGAAACAACAGTCACCGGCGTAGAAATAACGAGCGCACAGGGGCAAGCAATTACCAACAAAACCAACGCACGGTAGATCCATTCCGTCCATGCCAAGCCAAGTACCAACGGGGGAACGAGGGCCACCGCAATAGCGGCAGCGAAAACACTTGGCGTGTAGTACCGAGCAAAAACGTCAACAAAGCGTTCTGTCGGAGCTTTGTTTTGATTAGCTGCCTCGACTGCCTCGAGCATCTTGGCTGCGATACCGTGCTTGGCATCGCTTGTGACACGAATCACGAGTTCCCCCGTTTGATTTAAAGTGCCGCCGAAAACTTCATCGCCAGCGCTTTTTTCCACAGGAATGGACTCGCCCGTGATGCCGGATTGGTTCACTGAGGACTGACCGCTGACCACTACACCATCAAGCGCAATGCGTTCGCCGGGCATGACTCGGATTTCATCGCCGACGACAATATCGGCCACATCCAACTTCTGAGCCCGTCCTTGATTGTCAATCACAATGGCTTCTTCGGGCGTCAGATTGAGCACTTCGTTAATGGCTCGATGGGCTCGATCAATCGATAGTGTTTCAATGGCTTCGGAAACTTCAAAAAGCACCATAACCATGGCCGCTTCAGGCCAGTGACCAAGAATGACTGCACCGGTGACTGCCACGCTCATGAGCGCATTCATATTGAAATTGAAGTGAGTTAGAGCCAAAAGGCCGCGACGGTAGGTATCTAGACCAGCCAAAACGATGGCGATCACGGCGCAGGTAATACCGACGTATTCATTAAATCCGCCAAATTCAACGATTTCGCTGCCTAACGCAAAGACCCCTGCAATACCCAATCGCGTCCACGGCAACTGATTACCTTCGTTTTTTGCGCCGCTTTTGAATTCTTGAGCCTTAAAACCGGCTTGAGCTACGAGATCAATCACATCGCGCTTCTTAGTAGAAGGCATAAGCGCCGAGATGCGATGCGTTTGAAGATCCACTTGAAGATCTTCGAGTTCAAGCACTTCAAGCGATTTTCTTACAAGGCGTTCAGCAACATCATTATCGAGTCCTTCGACAGAAAAGCGGATGCGTCGTTTGCCACTGGGTTTAGACGTGGCAGGCGGAATTTGCGCTGAAAGGCCAGCAGCCTTAAGTGTATCGACTAACGTTCGCACATCTTCTAAATGATGGTTCACTGTTACAGTGCGCTTTAGTGTATTAAATGTGACCTCTTCGACAGCTTGAAGCTTCTTTAAGGCATCGACGGCTTGTTGCCCCTCAACCGCACAACACATCTCGGCGATATAAAGCGTCGTGAGTCCTTTATCTTGTTCGGCTGTCAGATCATCTGGCATTTCGAGCACTTCATGGGGATGATCGTGCTTATGACCGCATCCACAGTGTTCATGATGGTGATCATGATCGTGGTGATCATGGCCGCAAGCACAATGTTCGTGTTCACTGTGATGCTCGTGGCTGTGAGCTTGTTCATGACTTTCATCTTCGTCAGTCTCCAACACTTCGGCCTTCAGACCAACTTTATCGAGTGCTGCAAGCAACTCCTTTATTCCGACATTGTCACTTTGTACATGCACTTCGCGCCTTAACGTGTTAAAGGTCACCTGGTTAACGCCAGCAATGTCTTTTAGAGCATCCACGGCTTGATTTCCTTCGACTGCGCAGCACATGTCTTGAATGTAAAGTTTGTGCAACATTTCTTGGGTCCTTGTCTCTATACAAATTTTGATGCTGTCATTAAAATCCCTATAGTCACTACAAGCTCAAGCGTCTTTTTTGATGCAACTAAGGAAAATGCCTTATGCGTATTGGAGAATTGGCTAAACTGTCAGGCGTTACTGTTGAAACGATTCGTTTTTATGAAACACAAGGGATTATCCCCAAACCCGCCCGCAGTTTTAACAACTACCGTGCATATAACGAAAGTCATTTACGTCGATTGCAGTTCATTCGGCACTGCCGAAGCCTCGATATCAGTCTTGACGACATCAAAATCTTGATTGATGTTGATGCGCGTCGAAATGAAGACGCGGAGAAAGTACATGCCATGATTGCTTCGCACTTAAAAAAGATTGATGAGCAGATTGATTCCTTGAAACAATTGCGACAACACTTAGGTCTGTTGGCCCTGTGTTGCCATGGCAATCATGCCAACGGGGAGCCGTGCGGCATTATTGAAGGGCTCACCCAAGAGGCTTGTTGCCACAATTGTGAAAATTTAAAACTCAAACGAACTAAACGCCCTGAAGCCCATAAAGACAAGGCGGTTCCTGTTGCATAATTTCTCGAGACGTCCCCATGGCTAATGAATTTTTCTCCGCTGAAATGCTCATTGCATTCGGCATTTTGGCGATTCCCACGGCATGCATTACGTACTTTATTTATGCCATCGCCAAAGTAAAACCCGCTGCACGACCGATTCCGCATTTCCCGCACGGAGTCGAAGGGTGGCTTTTAATCTTTGTCGCGACAATTGCGCTTTCCATCATATTGACGGCTTTCAATGCCGCTAGTACGCTCAGTAGCATGAGTGCTCAAGGCCATATCTATTGGGCGGCCGTCTCGCCGTCCATCGTCACGATCGGTCTTTATTGCTACTGCTTGTGGCTTATTGCCCGAAAGCGCGAATCGTTTGTCGTCAAACATACTATCGTGATTTTGTGGGTTGTAGGACCTATCTCGGTTTTGTTGCTCTCGATAGTCTTTGGTATCGCGGTTGAAACTTATGCGGTTCTTCGCTCAAGTATCTACGCAATGCTTTGGACCCTTTATTTCCTCTTTTCCAAACGCGTGGCTTGTACCTATGGGACAAAAGCCGTAGACTCCTATGTAGAAGTCGCACTTAAAATGGCTCAAGCCCAAAAGGCTCAAAAAGGCAAAGAAAGCTCCAAAAATCAATAAACAAAAACCGCCTTGGTAGGCGGTTTTTGCGTTATAGCTAAAAATTACTTCATATCGACTTCGTCTTCGTCACCCGTGAGCCAATCCGTTTTAATGGTCAAGGGCTTGTATTCGCGCTTGGGCGCATCTAACAGTCCCACGCAACGAAACACATAAGTAACTTCAGGGCCAAGATCGGGCGTCTTGGCGCGTTGCGTTGTGGCTTGAAGCGGTTGCATGCCGGTGTTTCTTGACTGGCAATACTCCGTGGCCATTTGGTGCGCATGGTCTCGAACCTCAATCTCTTGCTTGACCCAGGGTTGCATAAGTTTGATCTCATAAGTGTTCGTAGAGAGTTCTCGGAAAGATTTCTGTTGAGGATTCCCCGTGGAGACACAACCGACCAAGGTGGCGGCAATTAAAGAAGCGGAGACAATCGTCATTAAGCGCATTTTTCAAAAGTCCTTACTGAAGACGTTAACGATGACATTGTACCGAGCCAACGCATTAAAGGTTAGAAGCTGAGACAATAGCATAGGCGGTTTGATCCACGGTTTCGGTTGCATCGCTGATAAAGACTGGATCATCGCGTCGCTCTCCCATGCGAATCAATACATCCATTTCCCGAATAGCCACACGCATCGGCGTACAACGCTTCGATAAAAAAGCCAGTGGTAAGAGTGATTCGGGTCGCGCAATCACAAGTTCGATGTGCCGGCGCGCCGTGTCCCGATAAAAGTAAAGCGGCGCTTCCAGCCCGTATGCGAAGTAGCCTTTCATGATTTCAGCGGCACAAAAACCGGCAAAGATCCCAGGATAGTATGCACTTGACAGTAATGCCTGCGAGTCACGAATGTCGAGCAAGTGACATAAAAGACCCGTGTCGGTGTAGGCCACTTTAGCTCGCTTGACCTGACGACGGGTCGCAAGCTTAAGGCTCGGGACTTCAAATACGACGCCGCTTTCGATTAAAAAGCGTGTCCAATACATGGCCGTTCCGTAGCTAATGCGAGCTTGCTTGGCTAATTGGAAGTGGTTGATTTCTTGCATGTTGGCTGCCGCTAACGCTTTCATGTAAGCGTAAAAATGTGTGTCTTTAGCCACTCGCAAAACTCCCCTGACGTGCTGATTAAAGAAATCAGCCAACCACGTTTCGTAAAAGGCACTGTTACTGACCATGGCATTGGGCCGAAGCAAAAAGCCGTTTCGAATCGTATCGAATAAGCCCACGGTCGGATAGCTCATCGTAATCGGAATATGTGCCTTGCCAAAGGGAAGAGCATTAGTCCCTGCCAATTCACGTTGAGACAAGGGCATCAGTCGATAGACTTTAGCCGCGCCGCTTTGCAACAACTTCACCTTTTTATCCTCTGGCAAGTAGCCCGTCATCACGATAAAGACACCGTCTTCAGGAGCGGGGAGGAAATCAATTAAATCGGGAGCATACTCAATGTGCTCGATCACGAGACTTTTCCCGTAGACTTCAAAAAAGACTGCTGGTTGGGTTGTGGCTAAGTTTCTCGGATGCAAGTCGTTTAAGTCCAGACGAGACAAATCACGAAATACAGACTCCACGAGTGTCGCCTTACCCACACCGGGCATGCCTTCAATCAAAATATAGTGATAGTTATGCGCCTCTTGAGACAGCGTTTGAAACAGAGTCTGTCTCTTATACACATCTGAGCTGCCGACGATAAGGCTC
>USCE01000032.1 GCA_900553105.1 uncultured Sutterella sp. | reverse complement strand
GAGATAGGCTCCGGTCTCGTGGGCTCGGAGATGTGTATAAGAGACAGGGCTTTATCTCAAAACGGACCAGGCTGTTGAAAAGCTCGGTGAGGAGTTTGGTCGGCATTTCGAAGGGGCCATTGTTTCGGGTGCTGTAGCCAATAGACTGTCAGAGTTTAAGCCGAAACTTCAGGCCTTAGGGGTAAGCGAGATTTGGTGCGACGACTCGGTTAGTCGGGAAAGCATGAAGTGTTTTGATGGCGTTTTTCTCAGTGACCTTTCGCAGATGGCGTCGATTGAGCACGAACAAGTTGCTGTACCGGCAGATCCGGCCTATTGGGACAAAATTGCTGACGGGCGGGTCCTTTGGGCTTACGCTGATGCAAATGTTTGCGTGGGCTCGAGTGCTTGGGCTCGATTATTAGCCGATAATCCCGTACCGGTGTTTCTGACAAACGTGAAGATTAATGATGAGCGCCTATTAAGAAAACATGGCGCTCATGGATGGATTGAGACGATTTAAATGTTGTTGTCCTTTTTGTCTTCCGGAATGGAGGAAAAGAGTTTTTGGGCGAGTTTATCGGCTTCGGTCTCGTTCGTTTGGGCATATGAGTTGCCTCGAATGACATAGCTGTCACTGGCCCACTCGCCCAAGTCAATTAATTTACAGCGCTCTGAACAGAAGGGGCGCCAGGGATTATCTTGAGACCACTCAACATCCTTTTTGCACGTCGGGCACTTCACGATCATGGGGGCAGGCTCCTACTTGGCAGAATTGGAAGCGGCAAGGCGCAAATAATAGTCATGCAAGCGCGTGACTTGCTGAGTTAAGGATTCTAGGGTTGACTCATTCACAATCACTTCATTGGCAATGGCTTTGCGGTCATCACGCGTTGCCTGAGACGCAATAATATTGAGCACTTGTTCTCGACTTAAACCTGAACGTTGCATGACGCGTTCGATTTGTGTTGAGACGTCGCAATCAATGACAAGGATACGGTCGCAACGCTTAATCCAAGCAGGGCTTTCGGCTAATAGCGGCACAACAATAATTACGTAAGGAGCATCGGCATGTTGAGCCACCGAGGCCATTGTGACTTTGGCAATGATCGGATGCAAAATGGCTTCAAGCTTTTTGCGGGCCTGAGGATCATTGAAGACCAACTCGCGCATTTTATCGCGGTCGAGTTTGCCAGAGGCATCAATCAAAGCGTTGCCGAAGGCTTGCCGGATGGCATTAATGGCAAGACCATTAGGCGCCGTAATAGCGTGACTGATTAGATCGGTATCGATAACAGGGACACCGAGCGAAGCAAACGTGTTGCTGACTTGAGTTTTACCGGAACCAATGCCGCCGGTTAGGCCGACAATCCACGCCATAAAAGACCTTTGAAAACGAGAAGGGGAATTTCCGAATTATAGGAAAAGAAAAAGCGACTTCGCAAAAGTTGTTTCTTATCAGAGGTGTTGAGCACGGAAGCATTTGAAGTGGTGAAAAGAAAAAGCGATCAGAGAACTGATCGCTTTTAAGAATTCTGGTCGGGGTGAGAGGATTCGAACCTCCGACTCCTACGTCCCGAACGTAGTACTCTACCAGGCTGAGCTACACCCCGAACTTCGATTTGTTAAGCATTTCTCTCAACAACGAAGGAGAGCAATTCTATCAGAGAATTTTTAAAAATGGAAGGGGGAAGCACTTGAAGTGCATCTCGTCCCTTTTGCAATTCTTCATTGGCCCTTTTTTTGCACCGTTCAATGGCTCCGCTTTGGATAATAATAGCGGAAATTTTTTCAAAATCGCCGTGGCCATCACGAATCGCCTGCTCGATAAAGGCTCGATTGCTCTCATTGGTATTTTGCATGGCATAGATGACCGGCAACGTAACTTTGCCTTCAGCGAAATCCGCTCCGATCAATTTGCCGCTTTGAGCACTGTCGCCGGAGTAATCAAGAATGTCATCGGCGATTTGAAAGGCGTTGCCAAGCGCCATGCAATAGTCTACAAGGGCTTTTTCTTGAGTTGGTGATGCGCTGGCTAAAGCAGAGGCCATTTTGGCAGCAGCGGCAAAAAGTACCGAAGTTTTTCGTTCGATCACCTGCAGATAACGCGCTTCGTCGACAGCTGGGTCGTGCGCATTCTTCATTTGGATGACTTCGCCTTCGCTCAAGGTATTGGCTGCCTGCGCTAAAGCCTGCATGACTCGAAGGTTCCCGATGCGAATCATCATCTCAAAAGAGCGTGTATACATGAAGTCACCGACCAGTACTGCGATACTATTGCCCCATCGGGCATTTGCCGTTGCTCGTCCTCGACGCATCTTGCCTTCATCGACGACATCATCGTGCATCAATGTCGCTGTGTGCAACATTTCAATCGTTGCACCCAATTCGCGGTGTTCAACTCCCTCGTAGCCTAAAGCGCGAGCCATCAGCATTAATAAGGCCGGACGCATGCGTTTGCCACCGGCTCCGATGATGTAGGAGCCGATCTCAGTAACTGTCGGGCTTTGGCTATGAGCGAGTTCCCGACGCAAAATTTCATCAACGGCAAGCATGTCTTCGACAATAGGAGACAAGACTGCTCGCACGGAGGATTGAGAAGAGTGATTCTGTGTCATAGTGGCTTGCATTATAAGCATAAAAAACAGCGATTCCAGACACAAAAAGAGGGAACTTTTCAAGTTCCCTCTAAATTGAGTGCTGGTTAAAATCTAAGAGGTCTTTGTTGTGGTCGAGTCTTTCACTTCCTGAGAATTGTCAAACTTACGACGCAACATCGCAATAATTTCATAATGGTTAATGAGTTCACGAGCAAAAAGCAAGAAGCTCAAATAGATTTCACATCCGCGTGCCGAGAAGCCATTGTCGGGACCTGTCAGCAAAAGCTTTTCCTGGATAGTCTCGATTCGGGCCAATAACGACTGAGAATGTTTGTTGAGTTCATCGAGGCTGGAGCGGCCGGCGTGGTGTGAGCCAGCCACCACAATAAGAAGTTGCGACAAATCGGCCAGGTCTTGACTGAGTTCGCCTTGGAACGTACGGTGACGGTTGGCAATGTGGTCTTTGGCAAGACGAGCCAAGTTTTGCATTGAGCGGCCGACATCTCGCATGTTGGTAAACGCGCGGAAGTAGTTGTAACGAGCATCTACATCAGCCTTAGAGGGACGGTACGCCGTATTGTTCATGCGATAGTAAATCGCACGTTCTGCAGTCAGTCGGTCAAAGTCTTCATTAGCTTTGAGTTTGAGATGACGTAACCCGCTTTCATTATCGTTGAGAAAATTCTCAACAATGTTGTTATACATATGAACAGTATTAACAAGCGACTCTTCTACTCGGGTTTCGAGCATCTCTTGAATTTTGGCTACGTCGTAACGAACGGCTTGTTCGGCCTTGTAATCCTTTTCTTGTTGTTTAAAGCGAAGATTAGAGCGCACAAGCAAGAAGCAGGCTAAAATCGCTAACCCGAACGCTGCAACGCCGCCGCCCAAGAAGATCAACCCGCAAACAATCGCAGCAAGGGTACTGGCACTAAAAGCAGTAACAAACCATCCGCTGATTACGGTTAAAACACCGGAAATACGATAGACGGCGGTTTCACGATCCCAGGCACCGTCAGCAAAAGAAGAACCCATGGCAACCATAAAGGTTACATAAGTAGTGGATAAGGGTAATTGCAAGGAGGTTGCCGAAGAAATCAACGCAGCCGAGAGTACAAGGTTAACGGAAGCTCGTACGTAGTCAAAAGGCAACGGTTCTTCCCCGCGCTTTAAGCGACGACGCTTGAAACGGGATTTGATGCCGCTTTTGACGACGCCAGGAATGATTTGATTAACAATGCTGCCTAAGCCCATGGATGCGCGTACGATAACTCGACCGGGGATCGAGGAGCCGAATTGCTCATGATCGCTTTGTTGCGCCGACAGACTCAGAGCCGTTTGCAATACACGATGTGCTTTGCGGGAGAACCAAAGGGTTAGTACCATCACAAACCCAGAGGCCAACAAGAAGAAGGTATTGGCTTTGGTTGGCTTGAGCAACCCGTCCATCATGAGGGTATCGGCAGACAATCCGGAAGCTTGCCATTCGCGGAAGCTATCGTATGCAGCAAGGGGAACGCCGACGAAGTTCACCAAGTCGTTACCGGCAAAGGCAAATGCCAGAGAGAAAGTACCGGCCAAAATCACGAGCTTGAAGATGTTGAACTTGCTCACCATGATGAGCACTTGGAAAAGCACGGAAAAACCGATAAAAAGGGAGAGGACCAACATTTGGGTGTTGGCGTTGATCCAATCGATCCATTCCGGACGCATGAAGCTAGCGCCCTTGGCCCCCTTCATGACGAGGAAGTAAGCAATAGCCGTAATGGATATGCCGCCGAAAATACCGCCGAACCAGGGGTATACGCGCTCAAAATGGAAAGAAAAAATAAGGCGCATGATGTATTGCACCACAACGCCCGAGAAGAATGCGACAACCACTGAGATCAAAATCCCCGAAATAATAGTCAAGGATTTACTAGTATTAATATAGTCAAAGATCAGTTGAAAAGAGCTGCCTTCCGTGTAGAGCTTGAATGCAGCCGCCGCGATGGCACTGCCCAATAATTCAAACACGATAGAGACCGTGGTAGACGTCGGCAAGCCTAACGAATTGAACGTGTCCAAAAGAACGATGTCGGCAATCATCACCGCAAAGAAAATCACCATAATTTCGGTGAAATTAAACATTTGGGGATGAAAAACACCGGAACGAGCAATCTCCATCATGCCTGAGGAGAAGGTAGCGCCGAGTAAGACGCCAAAAGTGGCAACCCACATTGTGGTTCTGAAGCTGGCGATGCGGCTTCCCATGGCTGAGTTTAAGAAATTAACCGCATCGTTACTGACCCCGACGAACAAATCGAAGCACGCAAG
Organism: uncultured Sutterella sp.; assembly: GCA_900553105.1. GTDB lineage: Bacteria > Pseudomonadota > Gammaproteobacteria > Burkholderiales > Burkholderiaceae_F > Aphodousia. The sequence goes on along the minus strand of USCE01000032.1, from coordinate 5,571 downwards.
GCAGGCCAAAAAGGCCAACATCGCTATGTAATAATATTCCATTGAAAGGACCTTAAGTGTTTCAGATAGAGAGCCGAACGGGTAACGTTCGGCAGTGCGAAGTTTATTTCACGAATATGACAGTAGTATGACAAAGTTGGCCCAAAAGTACATTTTTTCATTGAATATTCAAAAATTATGTCGTAATTGGATATATTCAGGAGCGATCCGACAAACCTCAAATAGTTTTTTCCGGGTACTTGCATAACTCTTTGATTTGTGAAATAATCCGCGTTTCCACGCACTCAATGACGGGCATGGTGCCCGTAGCATTAATATAAAAAGGTTTCGCAGACAGAGCGTTGGCTGAGCGAAACGGGCGAGGTAATTTACATGTACGCTATCATCAAGACCGGTGGCAAGCAATATCGTGTTGCTTCCGGTGACAAGCTCAAGGTTGAATCCTTGAACGCTGAAGTCGGTTCCCAAGTGACCCTTTCTGAAGTCTTGGCTGTTTCCGACGGTAACGAACTCAAGGTCGGTGCTCCTTTCGTTGAAGGTGCCTGCGTCACGGCTACCGTGGTTTCTCACGGCCGTCATGACAAGGTCCGTATCTTCAAGATGCGCCGCCGTAAGCACTCCATCAAGAGCGCCGGTCATCGTCAAAACTACACGGAGCTGAAGATCGATACGATCACAGCCTAATAACGTCTTTTTAAGAGAGTAAGAAAATGGCACATAAAAAGGGTGGCGGTTCTACCCGCAACGGTCGTGACTCCCAAGCCAAGCGTCTTGGTGTGAAGGTTTTCGGTGATGCAGCTATCAACGCCGGCGGTATCATTGTTCGTCAACGTGGCACGCAATTTCATCCCGGCGACAATGTTGGCATGGGTCGTGACCACACGTTGTTCGCTAAGGTTGACGGTACGGTGAAGTTCGAGGTCAAGGGCCCGAAGAACAACCGTTTCGTGAAGGTGATCCCGGCTTAATTCGGGTTTACCATCGGTCTTTTTAATCCAAGGCCGAACGCTTGAAAGCTTTTGAAAAGGCCATGTCCTCGCGACATGGCTTTTTCTGTCAAGAGAAGCTGTAAAAACATTGAATCTATGCGACAATACGACCTTGAATGTTCGAATTTGTCCAAAAAATTCAACCTATTAGGTGTTTTATGAAATTCGTGGATGAGGCCCGTATTGAAGTATCGGGCGGCAAAGGCGGCAACGGTGTTGCCTCTTTTCGTCGTGAAAAATTTATCCCTAAGGGGGGTCCTGACGGTGGAGACGGCGGTCGAGGCGGTAACGTCTATGCCGTGGCCGATTGTAACATCAACACGCTGATTGATTATCGATATGCTCGCAAGCACTTCGCCAAAAACGGTGAAAACGGTCGCGGTGCTGATTGCTATGGTGCAGCAGGCAATGACATCGAATTGCGTATGCCCGTCGGAACGTTGGTGACCGATAGTGAAACGGGGGAGTTAATTGCTGATTTGACCCGCCACGGAGAACGCTATTTGTTAGCCAGCGGTGGCAAGGGCGGTTTGGGTAATCTTCACTTTAAATCCAGCGTGAATCGTGCGCCGAGACAATGCACACCTGGCGAGCCCGGTGAACATCGTTTCCTGAATTTGGAGCTTAAGGTGTTGGCCGATGTCGGTCTTTTAGGTATGCCCAATGCCGGCAAGTCCACTTTTATCTCGGCAGTTTCTAATGCACGTCCCAAGATCGCCGATTATCCGTTTACAACGTTGCATCCGCAATTAGGCGTTGTGCGTGTCGGACCGGAGCAAAGTTTTGTTGTCGCAGACATTCCGGGTTTGATTGAAGGGGCCGCAGAAGGGGCCGGTCTCGGTCATCTCTTCTTGCGCCACCTTTCAAGAACGAAACTGTTGTTACACATTATCGATATGGCCCCGTTTGATCCTGATACAGATCCGGCCACAGAAGCCAAGGCTTTGGTTGAAGAGCTTCGCAAATATGACGAAGCACTATACAACAAGCCCCGTTGGATCGTACTCAATAAGATCGATCTTTTGCCTGAAGAAGAGCAAGACGACAGGATTAACGAGATTGTAGATGTGTTGCAATTGGGAGAAGACGAGCAGGTGTTTGTCATTTCCGCTGCAACGCGAGAAGGTTGCGATGAGCTGATTAACGCGGTCGCACAGTATCTCGACGACTGCCGTCGTAAGGACACGCAATACATGGAAGATGTGCGAGTTGAGTCCGAAGAGAATCTCGTTGAGAGCACAGACTCTGCTACTTGATTTTGCTTTGTACCTAACCTACAGAGCTTTTCTGTAGGTTAGGTTTTGCTATAACCATCCTTTTCTCAAAAAATATCATTTCTCGACATCGGGCTTTCTCTAGGTCAAAGAACTTAGTTCTCGGCGTACAATCGCTGAAGTTCCGTATTTTTCAGGAGTCAGTCATGCCCGAACCTCATAATGTTTTGCCTCAGTGGACGCTCGAAGATGCGTACGGAAGCGTCAGTGATCCCCGTTATCATGCAGAAATGCAGAATGCACAAGAGGCTCTGCAAACCTTAAAACGCTATATAGACGGCTCTTTGAGTATCGAAGAGGCAACGGCTTTGATGCCTGTCTATGAGCAGGCATTCGAAGCCATTTCTTCGATGGTGAGCTTTGCTTACTGTGCTTCCAGCATCGATATTACGGATACGGATGCTTCATCAGCCTATGCGAGTGCTCAAGCAATGCTCTCGGAGTTAGAGAGCATTAGTAAGCCACTTTTTGTTGCGTTGGGAGAGATGGACGGAGACGATTGCCGATGGAATGATCCCACTCTCAGTCATTGGCAATTTAACGTGATGGAGAAAAAACACTCCTGGAAAAGCGGTTTGACGGCCAAAGATAATGCCACTATTACAGCTTTTGCGGCAACGAATTTCTTTCCCGTTGACGCAATGTTTAAGCGCTTGAACAAAACGCTTAGTGTGAGTGCTCAAAAATCAAACGGCGAGCAAGTGCAACTGTCGCACGCCCAGTGTATGGGGGTGCTCAAAGGCGCCGATGACGCACAACTTCGTCAAACCGCTCAAAAGGCTGTCAATGCTTGGTACAAAGAACACGCAGGCTTTTACGTGGATTTGCTCAACCTGTTGCACGGATTCAGAAAAACTCAGTTCCAATTGGCCGGTTTAAACGATTGGATGCGTCCTAGTCTTGAGCAAAACCGCATTAGTGGTCAGGCGCTTGAAGCTGCAATGAGCGCAATTCGATTAAGAGCCGATGAGATTCGCGAAGCAATCACCGTTCGAGCCCCTTTCTTTGGAAAAGAAAAAATGAGTGCCTGTGACTTTTTTGCCCCTCTGCCGCAAAAGAAAGCATCGGACGCTTATATTCCATATCCGCAAGCAATCGAAACGCTGAAGGCTGCTTTAAGGGATGTGAATCCGCAAATTCCTGCGTTTGTGGACATGATGTTGGAGAAACAGTGGCTAGAGGCTCGAGTTGATGGTAAAAAAGCTGGCGGTGCGTTTTATTCTCGATTTAATCGTTTAAAGCAGCCGAGAGTTTTCACAACGTATTTGGGTAGCTTCGGTTCCGTGTTACAACAGGCGCATGAGTTGGGACATGCATTCCATTATTGGGTCATGCGGGATATGCCCACCAATCAAACGGAGTTTCCCATGACGTTGACGGAAGTGGCAAGCACCTTTAATGAAGCTGCCGTACGCCGCTATTGCGCAGCTCATGCAACAGAGGATACGCAACGCTTGACGATTCTTTGGCAAGAGTTGCTCAGTTGTGCCAATTTCTGTCTGCAGTTGCCCGTGCGCATGAGTTTTGAACAACGCTTTATTGAACGGCGTCAAAAGGCTTTAGTGACGCAAGCAGAGGCCGAGGCGATGATGCGCGATGCTTGGAAAGAGTACATGGGCGAGGCTATTGATGATTGCGATGAGTATCTTTGGTGCTACAAGCCACACTTTTTTATGACCGATCAGTACATCTACAACTATGCTTACACAATCGGTTATCTGATTTCGCAGGGCTTATTGTGTGAGCAAGAGAAACGAGGGGAAACTTTCCCTGATTTCTATCGTGATTTTTTGCGTGATACGGGCAGAATGACCGTTGATGAGCTCATTGCTAAGCATATGGGTTTTGACGCGACAAAGCCTGATTTTTGGAATCAATGCTTAGATCAAGCTTGCAGTTATATTGCTGAATTTAAAGCTTTGATTAAGAAGATCTAGAAGCAAGAAAAGTTTAATCTGTGAACGACTTCGAGGCGCTTCAAGCGCCTCGAAATTTATCGGCATTAGAAACCGTAGAAAAGCCAATCGGGACTAGGTTTAGCTCGTCTGTCAGTTGATCCGAACAGGTGCGGCGCAAGCGCCTCAAGTGCTTTTCGATAGACATCATGCTTGAAATCGATGACATCACGAAGCGGTACCCAGTAATCGTTCCATCGCCAGGCATCAAATTCGGGCGTGGAGCTAGCGTATAAATTAATTTTCGTTTCCGGTCCAACCAAACGTAACAAGAACCAAATTTGCTTTTGACCACGGTAAACGCTTCGATCGGCGCGACGGAAAGGCTCCGGTACATCGTAGTAGAGCCAATCTTTGGTATGGGCAATAATTTGCACATCCTCGGGCGACAAGCCGATTTCTTCGTTTAACTCGCGCATCAGCGCGTCTTCAAGTCCTTCTCCCTCATCGACACCCCCTTGCGGGAACTGCCAAGCAGGCTTGCGAATACGTTTGGCCCAAAACACTTTGTTGTCGGAATTGGCAAGAATAATTCCGACATTAGGACGGTATCCGTCACTGTCCAACATGTTAGGCCTCAAAATCTTCTAAAATTCTCTTTTCACTTTTACCAAAAGCATGGTAAAAAGTGCACAATAAAAAAATTGTACCTTAATCTGTGAGAAAACAATGCGTGCACGTTCCTTTTTTATTTCGACGTTAAAAGAAGCGCCCGCTGATGCTGACATTGTCAGCCAGCAATTAATGATTCGAGCCGGCATGATCAAAAAGATTGCTGCCGGTGTCTATACCTACATGCCGATGGGCTTGCGTTCGATTCGTAAGATCGAAACCATTATTCGTGAGGAAATGGATAGAGCAGGCGCCATTGAGTTGCTTTTGCCGATGGTGCAGCCGGCTGAATTGTGGCAAGAGTCCGGCCGTTGGGAAAAGTACGGCCTGGAATTGCTTCGCTTTAAAGATCGTCACACCCGTGACTTTGTGATTCAGCCGACTTCCGAAGAAGTTATCACTGATTTTGCTCGTCAGGAAATTCACTCTTGGCGCCAATTGCCTGTGAATTTCTACCAAATTCAAACGAAGTTCCGCGATGAACGTCGTCCCCGTTTCGGTGTGATGCGTGGTCGTGAATTCTCAATGAAAGATGCGTATTCCTTTGATCGTGATCAGGAAGGTGCTCTGAAGTCTTACGACAAGATGTATGACGCCTATCAGCGAATCTTTACGCGTTTGGGGCTAACCTTCCGTGCTGTGGCAGCTGATACGGGGTCAATCGGCGGCGATCGCTCGCATGAATTCCAAGTGATTGCTGATACGGGCGAAGACTTAATTGCTTATTGCCCTGACAGCGAT
>USCE01000031.1 GCA_900553105.1 uncultured Sutterella sp. | reverse complement strand
GAGCCTTATCGTCGGCAGCGTCAGATGTGTATAAGAGACAGGCTCTAGATGCATGGCTGGTCATTGCCCACCGCTATTGTTGGACAACCCTCGTTTTATTAGTTTTTATTATTTTGACTGGCCAATGGAATTCACTGCTGGAGACAGTCACGGAACTCAGACGGCGTCATTGGCACATGACCATCCTCGTTATTGTCTCTTTTATCGCAGTCATCAATTGGTGGATTAACATTTTTGCGCCAATGAGCGGCCATGTCGTTGAACTCGGTATCGGTCTGTTCCTTACCCCGTTAATGAGCGTTATGTTAGGTGTTATCTTTTTTCGAGAAAGACTTAACATCATTCAAAAGTTCAGTGTTATTTTGGCCGTCACCGGCGTTGCCATCATGCTTATTCAATTCGGGAACTTTCCGTGGATAGCCTTGGGAGTGTCTTCCACTTGGGCTGTGTACGGTGCTCTCAAAAAGACTATCCGTCTGGCGCCCACTGTTGCGATTTTCCTCGAGTCGATCTTCATCGTGCCCTTTGCCCTTATTTTCTTAGCTTTTGCCGATGATGCGGGCTTTTTTGCTCAACTAGCCGAACTAGACATGACTGCATGGGCCTTGATCGGCACCGGCATTCTGACCTCGGTGCCCTTGATTACCTATACCTACGCAACCAATTATTTACCGTTAAATGTCTTGGGCTTTTGCCAATACTTAAGCCCCATTTTGACTCTTTGTTTAGGAGTGTTTATCTACGGGGAGCACTTCGGTTTAAAAGAACTTTTCCCCATGAGTTTCATCTGGTTAAGCATTGCCTTATACCTCATTGGTCAACGTTTTCATGCCAATTTCCGCTTTAAGGGGATCTCTGCAAATTCTTAACGTTAAATCGGATATTGAGCAGACAAGAGCTGATTTAAAACACTAATTCAAGCATTTTTTGACAAAAAGGGAGTCGTCAATGCAAACGCAAGAAAAGCTAAACGCTCTAAGAAAACTGATGAGCGAAGCCGGCGTTAAGGCGGTTTACGTTGCCACCACTGATCCGCACCAAACTGAATCCGTCTCAACGCACTGGAAGGCCATGCAATGGTTAACCGGGTTTACTGGAAGCATGGGTTATGCCGTTGTTACCGACACAGCTGCAGAATTCTGGACAGACGGTCGTTACACCACGCAAGCCGAACGTGAAATCGCTCCGGGAACCTTTCACATTAACAGCATCTCTGAGCCTGACACTCTTGACTGGCACGAGTGGTTAATGACGCAATTGCACGAAGCCGACACCTTAGCTGTTGACGGTGAAGTATTAAGCGAAGCAATGTTGCGCTCCTTTAAGGAAAAGTTACCCGTCAAGGGTCTGCGTATAAAGCACGATCGCAACTTTATCGGCGAAATTTGGACTGACCGTCCCGCCGTTCCACAAGACCCGATTTGGGAACTTGAGGCTCAATGGGCTGCACAAACCCGCCCGGAAAAACTGACCGCCCTGCGAGCTCGCTTAAATGCGCTGGGCAACAATGTTGCCACACTCGTCTGTAGTCTCGATGACGTTGCGTGGATTACCAATCTGCGTGGCAACGAAAACCCCCTCTATCCCTTCTTTCACGCTTACGCCTTCATTAGCCAAACCGAGGCGTACCTGTGTACGGATCTATTTAAACTCTCCGGCGAGATCCGTGCACACCTTACCAATGACGGCTGGACGCTTTGCGAGTACAAAGCCATCAATGACATCGTCAAAGCCATCAAGCCTGAATCAACCCTTTACGTGGATCCCTACAAGACCCCCTTTGGTCTTTACGAATCCGTGCCTGAGGGCGTTAATGTAATCGACGGACCGGATCTTGTTACCGCGCAAAAAGCTCAAAAGAGCGTTGCAGAACAAGACAACATTCGTCGCGCCAATATTTTGGAATGTGTGGCTGTTGTACGCTTTATGCGTTGGATTGAAGCCAATGTGGGAAGCAGCACTTTGGACGAATTCTCTATCGGTCGCAAACTCGAAGAATTCCGCCGCGCCGAACCGCTATATGTCCAGCCAGCCAATATTCCCATTATCGGCTATGGAGAAAATGCGGCGCTTCCTCACTATCGTCCTTCAGAAACCATGACTTCGATCGTTAAACCTGAAGGATTCCTACTCTTTGATATTTGTGCCCATTATCTCTGCGGCACAACGGATCTGACACGTACAATTGCAGTAGGCGAGTTAACCGATGAAATGAAGCTTGATTACACGGTTACGCTTAAATCACATCTCGTCATTTCTCGCCAAAAATTCCCTTATGGTGTCACGGGCAACTTGATTGACGCCATTGTCAAATCCAATCACTGGGACTACCTGATGAACTTCGGTCACGGCACCGGTCACGGTATGGGGTACATCCTTAACGTGCACGAAGGTCCCGGTAAGATCATTATGGAGTACGCCCCCCTATTCCCCTACGCACGTAATACGGTGCTTGAATCCGGCATGTTGTTTTCCAACGAACCTGGTCTTTACAAACCCGGTCGCCACGGCATTCGGATCGAAAACTCCGTGTTTGTACAAAAGGCGGAAAAAAACGAGTTTGGCCAATTTATGGAATTTGAAACCATCACGTTCTTGCCTTACGAACGCAAGGCCATCGTCGTTGAAGAGCTCAAACCTGAAGAACTTGATTGGATTAATCGCTATCACGCGACAGTCTACGAAAAACTTTCGCCGCATCTCAACGACGAAGAAAAAGCTTGGTTAAAGGACAAGACGCAACCGATCAAATAATCGAGCACTACCCCTTTGTTTTTTATATCAGACCGCAATCACACTTGGCTGCGGCGCTGAGAGGATTTTTTTAACTTTTTAACAACTCTCTGAGGTTTACTACTATGAGTGAACAAAACAATAAGAAGGTTGGCATTGTAGGCTATCTAGCTTTAATCTTTGCCTGTGTATTCTTCTCCGGAACGCTGACTGGCTCGAATGCCTGGTATAGTGTTTTTGACTTCGCCACCTTAAATGGCACGTTCGGTAAAATGCTTGCCGGCGTGACCTTAAATGGTGACACGCTTCAAACCGTTGCAACAAACTTCCGCGGCAAAGGCGGGGCCGGTGCTTTAGACGGTTTTATCTTTGCTGTGACGTTGGCTCCTACTGTAATGTTCGCCTTAGCCTCCATCACAGTGCTTGAACACTACGGTGCATTGGACGCAGCACGCCAATTGCTCACCCCAGTTCTACGTCCTCTCGTAGGTATTCCCGGCAGTTGCTGTCTGGCTTTTATCTCTTCTTTGCAATCTACCGACGGTGGTGCGGCCATGTCGCGTCAATTAAAGGACTCCGGCGAAATTACTGAAGACGAAGCTGACATATTTGCCATGTTGCAATTAAGCGGCGATGCAACGTTAGCGAACTTCATGGGATCTGGACTTGTGCTCTTGAGTTTAACAGGGGCTAACGGTGAAACAGTTCCAGTAACGCTCGGCGCTTGCTTGGTTGTCACCTTCATTATGAAGTTTTTTGGTGCCAATCTCGCTCGCTTCATTTTCATGTTCCAACGTAAAAAGTCTGCTTAATTCCCGGAGGTAATTCGCATGTCTCACGCAAATTCTAAAATGATGGTGACCGACGTTTTTGTCAAGGGTGCGGTCAACGGTTGGAACATTATGACGCACTCGACCATTCCGAATGTGTTGATGGCCTTCGTGCTCATTCGTGTTCTCAACATCTCGGGTCTTTTACCGATTATCGGTGATATTTTCTCGCCCTTTATGATGCTCTTTGGTTTACCCGGCGAAGCCGCTACTGTGCTGATTGCCGGTTGGATGTCTATCGGAGGGGGCGTTGGCGTTGCAGCTGCATTAATTGACCAAGGTTCCATCGGCGTCCACGACGTTGCTATTCTATGCCCGGCTATCGTTTTAATGGGATCCCAATTGCAATACATGGGACGTTGCCTAGGCGTTATCGGCACTCGCGGCTCCCGAATTCCCCTTTTGATGAGTATTTCAGTTTTAAATGCCATGATCGCCATGCTGATCATGAACATTATCGTCTAATTCATTAATCTTCCAACACGACCTTTAAACAGGTAGAAGTCAAAACTTTCGGATGTCGTTCTTAGTAGCGACATCCGCTTTTTTCACGCAGACAACCAAAAAAGTTGCATAAGCTCCAAACTGAGAAATGCTGTACCGATTCCTGAAGAAATCATTCGTAGTAACCGTTTTGTTTCGCACGTTCAACAAGACCGTCCTGAATACACGTTATTTAGTTTTTTTACGAGTTACCACAGAGTAAATGACTTGCGACGATAAATGCACTACGACAACAAAGGCTCATTGTGTACTTCGCCGCATTTTAAAAACGTTGAATTGTCCCGAAATACGCTCTGAACCGAGCCAATAGCACACTCCGCTTAAGTTCACCGCAACCATTTATTGTCTTCTGAGTCTATACCGAAATAGTTTTTGCGAATTGGAATTTGTTGGTGATAACGAAAATCTTAAAAATAAAAGCAAGATAGTCTACAAGAGACTGTTTAGACTCTTTTCAGCTCATTTTTTCGTAATGACACCAAAACTCGTTTCGATGCGCAATTTCTTCTTCAACAGTAGAATCTTATGTCGGACATTTAAAAAACTGTTTTTTTATGAGTCTGCATCACACCTTGCGCAACAAAACTCTGATCGGCGTCTTCGGCGCCTTCTCTGCGTACCTGATTTGGGGACTGCAACCGCTATATTGGAAAGCAATGCAAGAGGTAAGCTCATGGACTGCTGTAGCACATCGCTACTGCTGGACCACAATTTTGCTGGCGGTTTTCATTGTTGTAACCGGTCTTTTCCCGGAGTTTAGATCAACATGCCAACACCTTTGGGAGAAAAAATCTCGTTTGCTTCTTTTATTTACCGCCGCGTTTGTTGCTGCAGCTAACGGTTGGATAAACATCATTGCGCCAATGACAGGACAAGTGGTTCAACTCGGCAGCGGTCTTTTTCTCACGCCGCTAATGAGCATTCTTTTAGGTGTCTTATTTTTCAAAGAAAAGCTCAATACTCTTCAGAAATTCAGCATTGCCTTAGCCGCAATCGGAGTAGGCATCATGCTGTGGCGCTTAAGTGTCTTTCCTTGGGTTTCTTTAGGAGTCTCATCAACCTGGGCAGTCTATGGCGCGTTGAAAAAGAAACTCAACTTAGCCCCTGTCGTTAGCATTTTCTTGGAATCTCTTTTTATCATGCCAATTGCTTTGGTGTATCTAAGCACCAGTAACTTGCAGGCATTTTGGCCGATGCTCGTCTCGTTTGACTTGACTGCTTGGGGTCTTGTCGGTACGGGTATTTTAACGGCCGTACCGCTCATTGCATATAACTACTCCACCAATTATCTTCCGATGAGCATTTTGGGCTTTTGTCAATACATCGGCCCAATTTTAACGTTAGTACTGGGGGTCTTTGTCTTCGGTGAGTCATTTGAAACTGATCGACTCTTTGCCATGAGCTTTGTCTGGAGTGGCATTGCGCTCTTCTTGTTTGACCAATGGCGCAGCAACTACCAATGATCTCAATTCTTGTCTTCGCACGCCTGCAGTCAACCGTGTTCGCCTTGTGCTCACCCACGTTAAGACGCAATTTGGGATTTGAATGTGCAAAGTCGACAGTGTCCGAATATAACCCAAAATACTTCCGCGACATCAATGCTACGGTCAAGAAATTAACCGTAGCATTGAGAAAATCTTAAACAGACAAGGCAAAAAGGATGCCGTCCGTTGAGTCTACATGGGATAAATCCATCATTTACAGCTTCCGTTGTCTGAACCCGGAGTCCCTCGTCTTTTACGTCAAGAGAGTCCGTTTTTCAAACAAGCGCTAAGTCGTTACAAGCCAGATAACCCCAACACCGACAAGCAACAATCCCAAACCGACGTTTCGCACTGTCTTGACATCACCCGCCTCAACAATGCTTTTCATCGCAGCAATCCACTTCTCGGGTGCAACGAAAGGTACAATGCCTTCGATAATGCACACAAGAGCTAAAGCCAATATCCAAACCTTCCAGCTCATGATGCGTTATTGCTTCGGGGTCTTCAAATACTTAAAGAAGTCTGCCGAAGGGTCGACCACCATGACGTCCTTCTTATCGGCAAAGCTGGCTTGATAAGCTTGGAGATTACGATAAAAGCGTGCAAATTCTGGATTCTTGGAAAACGCTTGAGCGTAAATGGCATTCGCTTGTGCGTCTCCTTCACCCTTTAACTGCTGCGCCTTGTTATAGGCTTGAGCCAAAATCACCTCGCGTTGACGATCGGCGTCAGCACGAATCTTTTCTGCCTCAGCAGCCCCTGTCGAACGTTCTTCGGAGGCCACACGTTTACGTTCGGCTTCCATACGACGGTATACGGATTCAGAAATTTCCGGTGTAAAGTCAACACGTTTCAAACGCACATCTACCACTTCAACACCTACATCATTGACGCGCTGTTGAAGACCAGTGCGAATTTCGGTCATCGCTACATCACGCTCGCGAGATGTGATGCCATTGACCGTCCGCTTATTGACTGTTTGGTTTAACGCATCGCGCAACAATGCCGAAATGCGATCTTCGGCCGCGCGTTCGTTACCTTGGAAAGACACCCAATAGCGACGCGGGTCCGCAATGCGCCACTTCACAAAGGAGTCAATCATCAAGTTTTTCTTTTCACTTGTTTGCACAAGATCGGCCGCGGGAGCATCCAACGTCAAAATACGCTTATCCAAATACACAACGTTTTGGAAAGGCGGCGGTAACTTCACGTGAAGACCGGGCTCAGAGACCACCTCTTTTAATTCACCCAAAGCGAAAACCAAGGCATGCTCGCGTTCGTTAACCGTGTACAAGCACAGTTGGGCAGCTCCGACAGCAACCAAGGCGGCAAGCGCTAAAGCTGAGACTTTTCTCATCATCTTTCTCCTCTAATTAGCGCGAGCGATCACGCAAACTACGTTGGTTGTAGACATTAGCAGAAGCTTCCGTTTGAGAGGCATCTGCTGCCACAGGCGTTGCCGTTGAGCTCGTTGCCTCATCTTGGGCAGCAACCGTTACTTGTGTTTTGTTTTGCTCCATCAATTTATCGAAAGGCAAATACAAAAGATTGTTGCCGTCTTTGGTATCCACGTAAACCTTCGTTGTCGATTGAAACACTTGTTGCATCATGTCCACATACATACGGTCGCGCGTGACCTGCGGAGCCTTTTCGTATTGAGCCAAAATTTGCGAGAAGCGCTCTGCGTCACCCGTGGCGGTTTCCACAACGCGGGTCTTGTAGCCTTCGGCTTCTTGTTGCAAGCGAGCGGCCATACCGTGCGCTTTCGGGATAACAGCATTGGCGTAAGCTTCACCTTCGTTGATTTGGCGTTCGCGGTCTTGACCGGCTTTCACTGCATCGTTAAAAGCAGCCTGCACAGGTTGCGGCGGTTGAGCGTTTTGAATGGCCACACTCATCACTTCAATACCCGTGTGATAACGATCGAGCATGTCTTGCATGATGCGCTTGACACCCTCGGCAATTTCTTGCTTACTTTCAAACAACACGCTATCCATCTTACGTCGGCCGACGACCTCGCGCATGGCGCTTTCAGCGGTCTGACGCACCGACTCATCGGGGTGACGCGAGCGGAAAAGATAGTTCATGGCACCTTCACCTGCCTTAATGCGATATTGCACGTTAAAGCGAAGGTCAACGATATTTTCATCATCGGTGAGCATTAATGCTTCGGCCTCACGATTAGCGCGACCAGCTGCACCGATGGCAACCGTACGCACACTGCTGACATCGACAATATCTGCATTTTGCACCGGCCACGGCAAGTGCCAACGGAAACCCGGCATGGTAGTTTCGGTGTATTTACCGAACGTCGTGACGATACCTGACTGACCTTCGGGCACGATATAAAAGCCCGTTGCACCCCACAAGCCCAACGCTACAACAAGCGCAAAAGCTAACCCCTTGCCGTTTGACTTCGGCTTTAAAAAATTCGGTTGCATGCGCTTTATACTTTCAAACTGCTTACGAATCTGCTCTTGAGTCGGATGGGTTTGGTTTTGGTGATCATCAAAGCGAGATTCTTGACGATCATCACGCGGGCTACCTTGATCGTCGTTTCGATCATCGCGTTCTGAGCGATCATTTTGATCTTGAGGACGACGGCCGCGTTCGGGCTGCCCGAGCATGCCGCCTAAGGCTCGATTAAACTCTTCCCACAAACGATCGAGATCATCGCCTTGCCCACGCGAGCGATTGCGATTGCCGTCTTGGCGATCTCGGTCTTGGTCGTTGCGATCGGCATTATCGTTTCTGCCGTCGTTGTTGTCGTTATTTTGCTCGTCCGATGACTTGCCTCGGCCCCATTGAGGGTCATTTAAAGACATGTGAACTTCTCTCCTGAAAAGGTGTCTTGGGCACACCTTCCCTATATATAATGCAAAAGATTAATTTTAACGGATTCATTGCGTCTCTTCAGTCTTTTGCGCGGTAAATGTTTTGCAAATTATGAGACTCGCCGAGCACTTTTGATAAGTTTCTCATTCGGACACTCATTATCTCGTTTACCCTTAACTCTACAGATTCCCCCCTATTTTAAGTAGTAATACTCATACAGCAGTGCTGATAAAACATTACTATCTGTTTCGAGGTGATTACATATCACTATTATTTTCTTACATTTAAAAGGAACTTCCTATGTCTGAACAAGTCCAAAAGGCTGCTGAAGAAAAGGTTGGCATTGGCGGTTTTATCGCTTTGATTTTCGCCTGCGTTTTCTTCTCCGGCGTTTGTGCCGGCAATCACTGGTGGGGCGTTTTTGACTTCGGTACGTTAAACGGTGCCTTCGGTAAGGTTGTTACCGGTGTAACCCAAAACGCCGATGCGTTAAAAGTCTCCACGTCTTCCTTCCGCGGTTCCGGCGGCTATGGCGCTATTGACGGCTTCATGTTCGCCATGACCCTGATCCCGACCGTGATGTTTGCTTTGGCAATGATCACGGTGTTGGACCACTACGGTGCTTTGCGCGCTGCCCGTAAGCTCTTGACCCCGATTCTTCGTCCTTTGATGGGTATCCCGGGTTCTTGCGGTTTGGCTCTGATTGCCTCCTTGCAATCAACCGACGGCGGTGCCGCTTTGACGCGTCAATTGAAGGATAACGGTTCCATTACCGAACACGAATCCGACATTTTCGCTATGTTCCAATTGTCTGCCGACGCTTGCATCACGAACTTCTTCTCTTCTGGCGCCATCCTCTTTACGTTGACGGCTGCCGACGGTTCGTTGGCTGTGCCCACCTCCATGGGCTTTTGCTTGCTCTTGATGCTTGTATTGAAGGTCTTCGGTGCCAACATCATCCGCTTTATGGGTGCTTTCGGCGGCAAGAAGAAGAATCAACAAGCTGCTTAATAGGACGGAGGTGAAATATGTCTCACGAATCTAAGAATCCGATGGTCACCGACGTCTTTGTTAAAGGTGCGGTGCAAGGTTGGGGTATCGCTACGAGCTCCACTATTCCTAACGTATTGATGGCCTTCGTGCTTATCCGTGTGTTGAATGTGACGGGCTTATTGACGATTTTAGGCGACTTGTTTGCCCCGTTGATGGGTCTTTTCGGCTTGCCCGGTGAAGCTGCTGCTGTGTTGATCGGCGCCTGGATGTCTATGGGTGGCGGTGTTGGCGTGGCTGTGGCTTTGTTCTCCGACGGTGCTTTGAATGGCGTTCACTTGGGTATTTTGGCTCCGGCCATTTACCTCATGGGTAGCCAATTGCAATACATGGGTCGCGCATTGGGCGTGATCGGTACGGCCGGTCGCATGATCCCCATCATGCTCGGTATCTCGATTCTCAATGCCTTTATCGCCATGTTTGTCATGCGTATCGTGATCTAATGCGTATGTGCTTAGACTGATCAACGAAAAAGGGATGATGTACGTCATCCCTTTTTTAGTCTTTATAAAAAGACTCGACAAACATAGTGTATATCAACGCCCTGTTTGTTCCCTAACACTTAGGGAAAAATGCTCGTGTTTTTATTAACTTTCTCATTACAATTGTCAATGATCCAAGCGCCTGAATTGAGCGCTTGAAACTTCACTTAGAAAGGAAATTCCGATGGTTCAAGAATATTTGAAAGACCTTGAAAAGGTTGTCAACGTCGACTGCGGTACGGCAACGATTGCCGGTGTGAAGCAAGTCGCCGAAACGTTCAAGAAGCACTACGAAGACATGGGCTTTACAGCCAAGCTCGTGGACTTGGGCGACAAGGTCGGTCCCGGTTTGTTTGCCACGAACAAGCCCGATGCCGAACGCTATGACGTGATGCTCAATGCTCACTTGGACACGGTCTTCCCGGAAGGCACGGTGGCCCAACGCCCCATGACGATCAAGGGTGATCGCGCTTATGGTCCGGGCGTTCTTGACTGCAAAGCCGGCGCCATGACCATCGTTTACGCTTTGAAGAACCTGCCCAAGGAAACGCTTGACAAGTTGGCCATTTTGGTTGCTTGCAACCCCGATGAAGAAACCGGTTCCGTGTCCTCTCATGACTGGTTGAAGGAATGCGCCGCCAAGAGCGATCGCGCTTTGATTTTTGAACCGGCCCGTGAAGGCGGTGAACTCGTTTGCGCTCGTAAGGGTTCGAGTACCTATCGCATCACGTTCCACGGTGTGTCCGCTCACGCCGGCAACAATCCCGAACGCGGCTGTGATGCCATCTACGCCATGGTGCAATTC
>USCE01000030.1 GCA_900553105.1 uncultured Sutterella sp. | reverse complement strand
GCGTCAGATGTGTATAAGAGACAGGCTATGGCTAGATAATATCTTTACTGATTTGATATATAACAAATCAACGAGTTACGACGATTTAGGAACTTAATCCAGAGGCCTCGGGAAGCCCGCACCCCCATATAGCAGACCACCCGAAGCCTTTGAAACCCTCACCGGTCAGTTCTATAGACCGACCACCACGACTCGCATGAACAGCATGACAACGAAAGCCATGAAGATCGGCACACACATGATTGCAAGCATCATATTGCCCTTAATACCGATGACACCCAAGCAACGCCCCATGTATTGAAGCTGTCCGCCCATCACGAAAATCGAAGGAAGGATTACGGCGAGCTGATCACCGTTCATCACGCCTTGCTCGAAAAGCGCAATCGCTACGCCGATTCCGCCCATCGAAGACAAGTATCCACTCATCAAAATCGTAGCGGCCTCGCCCGGCAAACCGAAAAGCCCCATCAAAGGACTAAATGCCTGACCGATCATGCTCAAAAGCCCTGTGACATTTAAAGCTTTAATCAAAATGAACGCCATGATCACATTGGGCAACATGGACTTTGTGGCCATTTCCCAACCCTGGCGGGCCCCTTTAACAAATACATCAGTAATCATCGGTTTAGAAACAGTAGCGGCAGACATGATTAATTCCTTTCAATCGTAACGGTTGCAACGGCAGTGACAGGCGCTTGAGACTCTTTAGCATCTTTGACAGCTTGGCGCTTGTCGGCCAAAACTAATAAGAATCGCATCAAGTTCGCGGCCACAAATTTCGAGCCCAAGAGAACGGCCAAGCCTGTGCCCATCGTAATCGGCAATGCCGGTGAACCGTCAGCGTTATGCAATGCGAACACAAGAGCGCTGAACGTGATGAAGTTTGTCACCGGGGCGCAACCCGTCATCTGGAACGCAGCAAAGATGTTGACTTCGCGTTCGGTCAAAGCGCCCGAATCCTTCAATTGACGCGTCAATGCTGCCCCGCCATCGGTGGATTGAAGGCAAGCCACCATGGCTAACGTTGCCGTACCCGGCACACCGATTAAAAAACGCAAGACAGGCGTCAAGAGTTTCTTGGCAGCTTTCAGAGCACCGTAGTGTTCGAAAACCGTGATCATACCGATGGCAAGCATCACGCCGGGTAAAACCATAGAGATTCCCATCACGAATGCATCCAGTGCACCCGAGCCGCCCGTGCCGCGGAAGGTACTCATTTTGGTAACAATCGTACCGTCGGCGGCTTGAGAGACGTTCGTGACAAGTTTGCCAGCGCTTCCCATCAAGGTTTGGAAATCCAGGAAACTGTAGAAATGAGCGGTGCCAGCCAATGCACCTGAGAAGAACGTGATGGCCAACGCTAATGATATGTAACAGCCGATCGTGACTTTTTCTTCTTCAACAGTCATCGGTGTTTGTTGTTTGTCTGTCATGGTTGAAAATTCCTAAAAATACGTTTCATTGAAAAAAGGGTTTAAAGAATCATTCACCGAAATCGATAAACAATAGGGCCGACATGCATCAGCGCTCTCAGAAGTCGTGCACAAGACTGGCTGGTCAAAATAACACTTTGCGACGTTTGACAAGAGTCTTTAATTGGATTGTGTTGAGTGTGACAGCGTTGGGTTGTCATAGCATCGTTCCCGTCGATTGTTTGTTATGACGGTACTGAATACAGTTACACTTTGATTTAAACGTTTAAACGGTATTCAGACCGTATGGGGTGGTTCAGTGAAGAACCGGTCGAATTTTCAGCAGTATCGGTAGCTGAAAGCGACAAATGCGGGAAGCGGGAAACGCAAAAAGCGTTCCCCGATGCTAAAGGAGAACAAAATAGCCGCGCAAGATTGACTTGAACGGCTAACAGGTTTGATACGATTGATAGCAGAGACCGCAAGAGAACTCGGGCAACAACATTTGCCCTGCGAGGTTCTCAAACTGTTTAAAAGGCCAATGGCTAGCATCTTAAACTCTCTTTCTCTGCACCCCCGACATAATCTCGGGGCTTGTCATTTATTTTGCTCTCGATTCAAACCTTGATTCAATCGGCACAAGTACCTATTTTCAGAGACTTTTAGGCGATTGTGCCTAAAAGTCCCCAACAAACGCTTACCCAATCAGAACATTCATCACAGCCATTGTGACAAAAGCAAACACGATGGGCATCGTCATCAGCACATAAAGCATGCGGTCATTAATGCCGATCACGCCCAAGCAACGACCCATGTATTGCAACTGACTGCCCATAATAAAAATGGAAGGCATGATAACGGCAAGCTCTTGACCATTCATCGCCTGAATTTCATACAAGGCTGCTGCCACACCCACGCCGCCGCCGATAGACAACCAGGCGCTCGCCAAAATCGTTGCCGCTTCGCCGGGCAAGCCGAAAAGCTCCATCACCGGCTCACAGATGTGTCCGATCAAGTCTAATACCCCCGTCACGTTTAACGCTTTGATGAGCACAAACGCCATAATGAGGTTAGGGATCATGGCCTTGGTAGCAATATCAAAACCTTTTCGCGCGCCTTGCACGAAGATGTCCGTAATCATCGGTTTTTGTTGCAAAGTGGTTTGAGGGACTGTCATGATCATTCTCCTTTAGCGGTCGAAATGGTTGCGGACTGTGCGACGGGGGTATGAAGAGCTGTGCTTGATTGCGTCTGGGCCTTTTGTAAAGCCAAGCGCTTTTGCAGGATACGCATGACGTTGGCGGCCAAAAACTTATTGACTAAAAGCACTCCCAAGCCTAAACCGATTGAAAGCGGGACAGCCACTTCGCCCGTTGCGGTTGTCAGACCGAAAAGCACTGCGCCGTAGGTGATGAAATTTGTGATCGGCGCGCAAGAGACCATCTGAAAAGCGGCAAAATTATTGACTTCTTCATAGCTCAAAGAGCCGTTATCT
Organism: uncultured Sutterella sp.; assembly: GCA_900553105.1. Taxonomy (GTDB): domain Bacteria; phylum Pseudomonadota; class Gammaproteobacteria; order Burkholderiales; family Burkholderiaceae_F; genus Aphodousia. The sequence goes on along the minus strand of USCE01000030.1, from coordinate 7,894 downwards.
TTGAGCTGGCGAGTCAGCGCTGCGCCGCCGTCAGTTGATTGCAAACAGGCAATCAACGCTAAGGTACCAGCGCCGGGCACGCCGATTAAAAAGCGCAGCGCGGGTGTTAAAAGTTTCTTTGCGGCCCGAAGTGCACCGTAGTGCTCAAAGACCGTAATCATGCCCATGGCAAACATGACACCGGGCACCACCATGGAAAGTGCCATCATGAAGCCATCAATGGCACCTGATCCCCCACGGCCTCGGAAATTACTAATGGCGGTGACAATCCCATCAGGCGTATCGGTGACCGAGGCAACCATTTTGCCCGCCGAGCCCAGTAGCGTAATGAAGTCGCAGAAGTTATAAGCGGTACCTGCAGCAAGACCGGAGAAAAACACAATGGCAAAAGCCAGCGAGATGTAGCAGCCGATTGTCACGGGCTCTTCAGCCGATGTGACAGGCTTTTGTTGCGTTTGAAGTTTGGCGTTTTGTTCTATCATTTTGTGAGTCCTAAAAAATCAGAAGAAAGTCAAAGAGACCTAATGGCCGTCAGCCGTGCGCGGCTATCGCCAATGCGTCACCGGACCCACAAAACAAAATGCTCGAGCCAAACGGGTACCTTGAAAGATCGTGCTCTCGATCGTGTCAAACCCCTGCACGTAACAAAGGCGTTGCACTTGCATGCTGCCCATGGCGGGGTTGACTTTGAACGTTTGTACTTGATACGTTGACATTGCTGCTTCTCAGACATCGGGTTTAGTGTGACGGTCTGAAAAGTAAAAAGATGGGAAAAACTCTTTTGACTGTCGGCTCAGACCGCTTGTGCAAATCGGTTATCGAAAATACAGTTGACAAACCGATTCTTCGGGCCTGATGCGCAATGAATCAAAAGATAAAACGTGTCAAGCGGCGCAACGCGACCCTAGCGAACTGTCACCACAGACGCCATCGTTGCGTGTTGCAAATGCGGGATTGGAAAGTGTGCGCGCAAGCGCCGCCTGCCGTTTGAGCCGGGCTTGTAAGAAGCGAATTGTTCGAAAAACAGACATCGAACATGACGCATGCGCCTATAGAAAATGAATCTTAGAGAAAATTGTCTTATGAGAGGCCTTCTCGTGTCAATAGGCAAAATCGGTCAAATGCCAGAGGCATAGGATTTTTTGCCTATAAACAGAGCGGTCTCGTGGTTTAAAGAGTTCAAGCAGGCACTTAGTCTTGGTAGCTCGGCAGCCTTGCTCCCATCATGAAAAAGGCGGCTTGCAGTTTTCTAAGCGGCCGATCGCCTTTTAACCACTGTCCCTCTGGGCGCTCTAAAGCGATCTCGATTGCACGCATACAAACCCAAGAGGCTAAGGAATTGCTTTTGGCAAATTCGCTTTCTCGTTTGGGTTGCTTTTTCACAGCATCAAGTGATGGGAAAATATTGTCGCCCCAGGAGGCGTTGCGCTCGTTGACCTTTTTGTCCTTGCCCCAGCCTTGCAGACGATAAAACTGCAACTCAGCGGGCAGCTTAATACCCTTTTCTAAGCAAAATTCCCGCACGAAATAGCACAGTGTTGCCACCACTCGACTTTCGTAAGTCAGAAAATCATCTATCAGAAGACTGTAAATTCGCGAGAGGTTCGAAGTCATTCGAGGACCGTGCTTTACACCAAAGAGACGATAGTCAGGGCTTTCACTTTTGAATTGTTCGTAGCCGTAACCAATGAGGTCACTCACGCTCAGATCCACTCCCAAAAGCCACTCGTTGTTGCGTTTCTGAAGTCTTTCGTCATAAAGCGCGTTAATAAGCTCGTAGAGTCTTTCATCGTCGTGAACAAGAAATGCTTCACGGATGGGCTCCCGGTACTGATCGGCCCTAGCCTCAAGATCAATATTTTTTTGCTCCATCATAAATTGCTCATAGGCATCTTGAATACTGACAAAGCAATAATGAGTCTTGGGACGAAGGTTTTCTGTCAAATAAGGTGAGTCAAAAACGCGAGTGGATAAATAATCGGCTAAAAAATGAGCAAAAGCATCCACCACATCAATGCTTAAATAGTACTCTTTGGCAGAAATCAAATACTGTGAAGACATATTTAGAGTTTAATTTCGTCGTAGCGATTAATAATGCTCAAGTATAGGTCTCGCAGAGCATAAAGCGTCATAAAAAAGGCACTTAACGGAATGGCCGCATAGGCCACTTTGACCTGCATCCAAGGAATTGATTGCATATAGGCTTGAGCACGCATCACCCATTCAACGCCATAATAGAAAATAATGATGTAGGTCGTCAGTTCAATCAAACAAACGAGAATGCGGCAAATTTGCTCCAAGCGTCCGGACAATCTTTCGGTGAGCACTTCCACCACGAAGTGATTTCTTGTTCTTACTAGTTCCTGTGCTCCCAAAAAAATCATCCAAATCAAACAAATCTGAATCCAGTCATCGGTCTGCGTGAAGTTGTAAATCGGCACAAAACGCACAAAGACGTTTAGCAAAAACATGACAACGATGGCCGCCAGACATAAAACCGAGACCGTTCGGGCAAAACGACTGACCCAACGGTCGGCTATGCGGAGAATTGTCAGAACGTTCATCACAGTGCCTCCCATTATTTTATGGCTGCACCCAACCGGCCATCAATAGCGAGAGCTCGGGGATAAAAGCCGTGGCCGCGGCCATGGCGATCATGATTAAAACATACCCCACGCTTTCTTTTGCAATGGCCATCACCTTTTCGCCTGTAATGGAGGCCATTACATAGAGATTTAACCCCACGGGTGGCGTTAAAACGCCTACTGCTAAAGCAATACACATGACAATACCGAGTTGGATGACGTCATAGCCGAAACTCTTGGCGATCGGAACAAAAATTGGCACCGTGATTAACAAAATCGCCGTACCTTCCATAAAGCAGCCCATAATCACCAAAATGGCAATGATGATTAGTAAGACGAGAGCCATGGAGGTAAAGGTGCCTGAGACAAAAGCAATCGTTTGTTGAGGAATACGAGTGTAGAGCAACACGTATTGGAAAAAGCCTGCTGTAGCAATCACAAACATCACTTTGGCAGTTTGCTAAACAGTATTCCACAAAATGTCGGGAATGTCCTTCAGATGCAAGGTCTTGGTGACAAAAAAGCCCAACACGGCAACGTAAAAAGAGGCCACAGCTGCAGCTTCTGTTGCCGTAAAAAGCCCGGCAAACATGCCGCCGATCACAATCACAGGCGTCAGTAGTGACCAAAAAGCTTCTTTAAAGGCGACCCAACGTTGTGCCGCCGTGGCTCGAGGCGTTTTCTCAAAGCCGCGCCTGCGACAAACGTAAGAAGACCAAATCATGAAGCCGAGCCCTAAGAGAATGCCCGGTAAGGCACCGGCCGCAAAAAGCGCATTGACACTTGTTTGGGTGAGACCTGCGTAAAGGATCAAGGTAATCGATGGCGGGATGATGGGCCCTAAGGCGCCTCCGGCAGCAATCGTTGCACAACTGAATGCTCGGTCATACCCCGAGCGAGTCATCTCAGCAATAGCAATCATGCCGATACCTGCCGCACACGCCGCAGCCGATCCTGACATAGCAGCCATCACAATACAAGCAACAATCGCCGCATTAGATAGCCCACCCGATAAATGTCCGAGGCACACACGACCGAATCCGAAAAGCGATCGACTGATGCCGCCCACGCTCATGAGATTTCCCATCAAAAGGAAAAACGGAATACTCATGAGCGTAATGCCCGAGACTTGAGCAAACATGCGCTGCGGCACCAAAAAGAGCCTTGCAAAATCGCCTCCGGCCATCAAGTATGTAGCAATGGACGCGAAACCCATGGTAACGGCCGTGGTGACGCCTAAGAGCAATAACACCAACACGCCCGCAAAAATGCCAAACATGACCATGGTTGACGGCTCTCCCGCAAAATTATGGACAATGCAAAAGACTATTGAGCGGCTTTGACCGCTGCCAACAACTCATCCATTGCGTCTTTGCCGGCTAACTCTGCCACTTTTTCGTAGGCCGGAGCCATTTTCTTCACAAACGAGTCGCGAGCCGGATACGTCACATGCATCCCGTGCTTCTTTAATTCTTCCACCACGGCGGCTTCGCCTTGGCTAATGCGCTCACGTGTTAAGTTTTGCGCTTTGACGGCTTCTTCCTTAATAATGGCTTGTTGCTCATCGGTTAAGCCCTCAAACACCGTCTTATTGATGAGTAGCACTTGGCAATCAAAATAGTGGTTAGTCATCGCTAATTCGTCTTGCGTTTCGTAAAGCGAATCGGCCAAAATCGTGAAAACTGGATTTTCTTGTCCCACAACAACGCCTTGCTTTAATGACGTGTAAAGCTCGGAGTAGGCAATCTTTTGAGTGTTGGCGCCCACGGCGTCAAAGGCTGCCAAAAGCCCCGTAGCAGGCGGCACGCGAATCTTTAACCCCTTTAAGTCTTCGGCCGAATTAATCGGCACGCCTTTTGTCGTGGTTTGGCGGAACCCGTAGTCAAACATCGAAAGACCGAGACTGTCGTGCGCTTTTAAGCCCTCGTTCATCCACCCCATGACAAAATTGTCAATCGTTTTATGAGCTTGGTCGTAGTCCGCGAATAAAAAAGGCGCCGTCATGGCGTTGAGCTTTTTACTATACATGGCCATATTGCCTAAAGAGACTACGGCCATGTCCAGCGCCATCATCGTCACTTGTTCGGCAAGCGCGGGTTGATCGCCTAATTCCCCCGAAGGGTAAACTTCAACTTTCACTTCACCCTTGGTGCGCTCGGTCACGTTTTTGGCAAAAAGCGTTGCCGCTTCATGGTGAGCGTGGCTCGTAGCAGCGGTGTGCGCCAAACGAAGCGTTTGCGCAGCATAAGCTCCTTGGGCAAAAGTCATCGATAAAACGCAAGCGCAAGCGCTTGCAAGAACCGTTTTAGCAAATCCACGCGACATAGTGACCGATCCCTAAAGAAAAGAAAAATACGAAAAACGTTCGCTCAAGTCGATTTAAGACTTAAGAGAATGTGCCTCATTGCAACGATTTACTAAGTATACCGAAGCGAACTCTCGCAGGCTTGAGGTGCTTCTCTATAATGGATCAAACCCTAAATAAGTTAGCCTTTTTCAGTAGGATTATGCATATGCAAAAGCTTCTTGTTGCCACTTTAGTCTCCACCTGCCTTGCATCCAACGCTTGGGCTGAAGTCCCAGTGCCCGACATTACTTCAACACCGGGTGCGCAACTTTTAGAAGTGAGGGTCACAGAAGGTCAAATCGATGTCTATAGCGACATCATCTACTCCCAAGTCACCTCCCGGACTGGTGTCAGGTCATTGAAAATGACGCTTTTCATCCCGAAAACCGATACTCTGAAGCCTGCCATTGTGTTTTATCCCGGAGGGGGCTTTACGAGCGCTAATCGTGATCGTTGTGTTGAAATGCGAATGGCGCTTGCCAAAGCTGGATTTGTTGTAGCCTCTGCTGAGTATCGAACCGTACCGGATCGGTTTCCTGCCCTGGTGCAAGACGGCAAATCAGCCGTTCGATACCTAAGAGCGCACGCCAAAGAATTTGGTATTGATGCCACTCGTATCGGCGTTATCGGCGCATCGGCCGGAGGCTATCTAAGCCAAATGGTCGCAACCACCAATGGCGAAACAGCCTTTGACGTAGGAGATAATCTCCATGTCTCGTCCGACGTTCAAGCCGCCGTCACGATCTACGGCATCAGCAATCTTTTAAATGTCGGCGAAGGTTACAGCGAAGCCATTGAAAATGTTCATGCTTCGCCGGCTGTTACCGAGGCACTTTTAGTTCACGGCCCTGCCTTTGGCCAATTCGCCGGACAAAGCATCTTGTCTGATCGCGATAAGGCACTTGCGGCCAGTCCTCTTGGTCACATTAAAAACGACATGCCTCCCTTTTTGATCATGCACGGCAGTCACGACACACTCGTATCACCCATACAGAGCCGTCAACTCTACGAAGCACTGAAAGCCAAAGGCAATCGCGCAGATCTTGTCATCGTCAAAGGTGCCGGTCACGGTGATTTGTCGTGGTACCAAGAACCTGTCATTGCCCATGTGGTCAATTGGTTTGAAGAAAATCTGAAAAAATCGTCAAAATAATAATTTTTGCCAAATTTCTGCAAAAGTATTTTTTTCCTTTGCCTCTAATGCGTTAGCGTTAAGAAAATTTCTGTACTGGAAGACGATTTTTTTTGTTGATAAGCATTCACATTTCAATAAAGAAAGTACAATGAATGAGTCTCTTTAAAAGGACTGCTTGAAAGGAGCTATTTGATGTCCTCTATCGAAAATGTCTTGCAAATGATTGAAGACAACGACGTGAAATTCGTTGACCTGCGTTTTACCGATATCAAAGGTAAAGAACAGCATGTGAGCATTCCGGCTTCTCACGTCACGGAAGATTGGTTTGAAGAAGGTCAACCCTTTGACGGCTCCTCGATGGCAGCCTGGAAGGGTATTGAGGCCAGTGACATGATTTTGATGCCCGATCCTGATACCGCTCATATGGATCCGTTCCGCGAAGAAAGCACGTTGATTTTAACGTGTGATGCAACGGACCCGGCCACGGGTAAAGGCTACAATCGAGATCCACGCTCCATTGCCAAACGCGCTGAAGCGTACTTAAAGAGTACGGGCATTGGCGATGCTGCGTTCTTCGGCCCGGAACCCGAATTCCATATCTTTGACTCCATCGTCTGGAACACGGCCCCTGAGCACACGTTCTTTAAAGTGGGTTCGGACGAAGCCGGCTGGGCAAGTAGCATCGAGTACCCCGAAGGTAACCTCGGTCACCGCCCAGGTCATCAAGGCGGCTACTTCCCTGTGCCCCCCATTGATTCGTTCCAAGATATGCGCGCGGAAATGTGCCTGTTGCTCGAACAACAAGGCGTTCCTGTTGAAGTGCAACACCATGAAGTGGGCGCTGGTCAATGCGAAATCGGTACGCGTTTCAACACGCTTGTGCGTCGCGCCGACTGGACGCAAATTTTGAAGTACACGGTTTGGAACGTTGCCGCAGCCTACGGTAAGACCGCGACCTTTATGCCTAAGCCCGTGTCGTTTTCTGCCGGCTCGGGCATGCACGTGCACCAATCCATCTGGAAAGACGGTCAAAACCTCTTTGCCGGTAACGGCTATGCGGGCTTAAGCGATACCGCCCTTTTCTACATCGGTGGCATCATCAAGCACGCCCGTGCCTTAAACGCCATTACGAACCCGGGCACGAACTCCTATAAGCGCTTGGTGCCGGGCTACGAAGCTCCGGTAAAACTCGCTTACTCGGCTCGTAACCGCTCGGCATCTATTCGTATTCCTCATACGGCTAGCGACAAAGCTCGTCGAATTGAAGTACGTTTCCCCGATCCGTTGGCCAACCCCTACCTCGCTTTCTCAGCACTCTTGATGGCAGGGCTAGACGGTATCATGAATAAGATTCATCCGGGTGAAGCCGCTGATAAGAACCTCTACGACTTGCCGCCTGAAGAAAACGCCAAGATTCCGACCGTGTGCGCCGACTTGAATCAAGCGTTGGAAGCGTTGGCAGCAGACCATGAGTTCTTAACTCGCGGGGGCGTCTTTAGCGAAGATATGCTTGAAGCCTACATTAACCTCAAAGCTCATGAAGTGGAACGCTTCCGTTTGGCCGTTCAACCAATTGAATACGAAATGTACTACAAGCTTTAATCGCTAAAAGCGTTAGAAGGATCCGAAAGGCTGAGGGATTGTCTTTCAGCCTTTCGTCTTTTTGACGAGTACGAAATTCTTTCTCCCAACCTTTCTCGCAATTTTCCAACAATTTTCTCGCAATTTTTCGCACATTCTCGTTACGAGAAAGAGAGATTTCATCATTTAAATTCGGAATTTATAACTAAAAAATCCAGAATACAAATCAATTACACCATTTTATAC
>USCE01000029.1 GCA_900553105.1 uncultured Sutterella sp. | reverse complement strand
CCGGTCTCGTGGGCTCGGAGATGTGTATAAGAGACAGGCCGTAAAGGGCCTGGGGCCTTGGAGCGCACAGAATTTTTTAATCTTTGGCCTTGTTCGCCCAGACGTGTTACCGATGGGCGATTTAGGGATCAGATTAGCGCTTTTGCGGGGGTACTTTCCGATGAAAAATCGCGATTTTATGACATCAAAGGCGTTTGAATCCCGTGTAAAATTGTTGGCGGATCGTTGGGCACCGTACCGTACGGTTGCCACCTGGTTTTTATGGCGCAGTCTTGAGAACACGCCCTAGTACATCGTTGAGAGAACATAATGGCAAAACAAGTCTTTTTAGATTTCGAAAAGCAAATCGAAGAGTTGCAAAACAAAATTGAAGAACTGCGTGAGATGCAGGACAAAGATAAAGACCGTTTGGATTTAACGGCTGAAATTGCACAGTTGCAACAAAAAACCGAAGAGCTTTTAAAAAAGACCTATGCGGAGCTCACGCCCTGGCAAACTTCGCTCGTGGCGCGTCATCCGCAACGCCCTTATATGCTCGATTACATCAACATGGTGTTTACCGACTTCCATGAGTTGCACGGCGATCGGGCCTATGCGGACGATCCTTCGATTGTGGGCGGTTTGGCCCGTTTGGCCGGTAGCCCTGTGGTCGTGATCGGCCACCAAAAGGGTCGCGACACCAAAGAGCGCATGCAACGTAATTTCGGCATGAGCCGCCCCGAAGGCTACCGCAAAGCACTGCGTTTGATGAAGTTGGCAGAGAAATTCTCATTGCCCATCTTCACGTTTATTGATACACCGGGGGCTTATCCCGGCATTGGAGCCGAAGAGCGCGGGCAATCCGAAGCAATCGGTCGCAATCTCTACGAAATGAGTCATCTGAAAACCCCGATTATCGCCACCGTGGTCGGTGAAGGGGGGTCGGGCGGCGCATTGGCCATTGCTGTTGCTGACATGGTTAACATTCTTCAATACTCGATCTATTCGGTTATCAGTCCAGAAGGATGTGCTTCCATTTTGTGGAAGGACGCTGCCCGAGCTAGTGAAGCAGCTCAAGCGTTGGGGTTAACGGCCGAACGCTTGCGTGAGCTCGGTTTAGTCGATCGTGTGTTGTCCGAACCATTGGGCGGCGCTCACCGTGATCCGCAATTAATGGGCGCAAGCTTAAAGAAGACGTTAACGGATCAAATGCGCTACTTTCAAAACATGAGCGCTGAAGAACTCGTCTCGCGTCGCTTGGAAAGAATTCTTGCTTACGGCAAATACGAAGAAGTGGCTCTTGACGATCAAGTCAAGGTGGTTGAAGCGGCTGCGCAAGCTGCCGATGCTGCTCCTGCAACCGAGGATAAGACCTCCAAAAAGCGCCACGCTCGCGCAAAGGTAGATAACGATCAACGTGACACAGATAACGTCAAAGCGTAGTCCTTCGACCTATTCACTGCGTACGGTCGAAGCTAAATTGCTCGATGCGCTCAAGCTAGCCATCGACGAGGGCTTAGGCCGTACAAAAAATCCGTCCCTTTTTTCCGCTGATCAACCCGCAAAAGCACGCATTCTTTTGGGTTTTTCCGGCGGCCGGGATTCCGTGGCGCTCATTAAGGCGTTAGCCGTTTTGAAAAACAAACGCCACTCTCCCATAGAAGCCGTCCAAGCCCTTTACGTGCACCATGCACTAAGCCCCAATGCCAATCGCTGGGCACGGTTTTGCCGCAAAACGGCTGCCGAGCTTGGTATCGACTTTAAGGTCACCTATGTGATGGTTAAGACGAAAGGGGAGGGCGTTGAGGCGGCTGCTCGCAAAGCACGTTATCAGGCGCTCTACAAAGCTGCTGATGCATTCGGAGCCTCCATGGTAATGACCGCGCACCACGAAGACGATCGCCTGGAGACTTTTTTAATCCAATGGATGCGAGGTGCCGGACTTGAGGGACTGGCCACTTTCCCCTTGGTACGTCAAGAGGAGCACGTCGCGCTCGTGCGACCTTGGCTTCACGTGCCTCGCGTGTTGATTGAACGCTATCTCGAGCTTTATCAACTCAGTTGGGTTGAAGACGAAAGTAATGCGGACACAACGTATTTGAGAAATGCCGTGCGGCATGACGTGTTGCCTATCATGGACAAGATGCGTCCAGGCTTTAGAAGCGCTGCTGCGCGCTCCGTGGAGCTTGTGGCACAAGCCTCAGAACTGCTACGTGACTATGCTCGAGAAGACTTAAAGCGCATTGAAGGGCCTTCGAGGTCTTTAGACATCGCTAAACTCATGCACTTGTCGTCGGCACGTCAAGCACTTGTGCTTCGTGCATGGATTGAAAGCTTCGGGATACTGCCGCCAAGTCGAGCGAAGTTAACCGAGGCACTTCGTCAAACACGTGAGACGATGAGTGATACAAAACTCACGCTGAAGCTCACGCACTATGAGATTAAGCGTCACGGTGGGTTGCTGGTGATGCGTGAGTCGCAACCGCAAGTTAAAGATAAGACGCAATTTGAGTCGATTCAGTTCAAAGGCGAGGGGCGCTATCCGGTTAAAAGTTGGGCAGGCGAACTTGTTGTACGACAGGCCTCTGATGCAGAAGCCGGCGTGCCTTTATCAGTGCTTTTAGATAATGCTTGGCAGGTCAGACCCCGTCAAGGCGGCGAGAAGCTTAAAGTGCACCGACAACGACCGCGCAAACACTTAAAGGCTCTTTATGCCGAAGCGCAAATCGCGGAGTTCGACCGCCCAAAATTACCGCTACTGTGGCATGGCGATGACTTGATCTTGGCGGCCGGTCTTGGGATGGATGTGCGGTACTTGGCGCAAGCCACTACTGATGATCCTGTCTTTGTAATCACTTGGGAGCCCGATGAGACGCTTTTGACGCTAATGCAAAAGTAGTGCGTTATCAATTCAATGAACAAAAGCCGTTGCCACTTTGATGGCGAGCAACGGCTTTTGACAAAGTTTCTATAGGTTTCTAGAAGTGATATTTCAAGCCAATTCGAGCGTTAACTTCACCGGTATAGTGTGATCCTTCCTCACGTTCAACCTGTGCATAGATTCTCATATTGGGATCTACGTACCAGTCAAATCCTACACCGTAGTATCCACGTGTACCGAGAGTATCGCCTGAGAAGCGTTCATCATTAATGTAGATATCGGAGTCTGGTAAAAATTCGTGATTGATGCCGGTTTTAGCGGATATTTGATACCCGGAGCCATCGTAATTTAAAAACGTTTTACCTACAACAAGTCCTAAACGACCTGTGAGACTGTCGGCATTTTTTTGTTCGACAATCATGCCATTGCTCAAAGAAAAGTCTTCGCCCTGAACTTTAAAATAGGCCAATTGCAGTTGAGGTTCTATGAACCACTCATTTTCGGCACCAATGGAGAACTTTTTGCCAACTTCGACGGAGGCGCCGAATCCGAAGCTGTCATAGTTTCCTTTAACTTTAGTACCATCTAGCATGCGTGTATTGATATCTTGGTCAAAATAGCTAATACCTACAACGAAATCGGCGTAGCAACCAATGTCATTAAACCAAGTTGCATAGCCCTTCAAGCTTTGTGTAGAGTCCTCGCCGCTAGCGCGATAACCGCGGCTTTTGACGGTTTGCTCTCCTTCAATAGCTTCAAAAGACATACCGAGGATCCACTGATCACTCAATTTACGGTCATAGCCAAGACTAAGTGCTCCGTATTCACTTTTAAATGAAGTTGATGCGAAACCGGTTAGACGATCTTTACCTCCACGAACACCTGCATATAAGCCGTCAGAAGCTCCATAGCGAATATCGCCCATGCGTTTTCGAAGGTCAGACAAGCTGTGTAAGAACTGAGTGGTTTGCGCCCCACTGCCGGCTACAGCTAGGACTGCTGTGGCCGATGGTGATAATTCCGGAGTACTAGGAACTTCAGGATCGGGGTCAGGCTCTTGCGGAGTTTGATCTGTGAGGTGCCACTCTGTTCCATTCTCCGTTTGAGTTGAAGTCAAACCGTAAACATAATTTCCAAGATCTACGACGCCGCCATCATTGGCTAACGAGAATTTTGCATTTCCGTTTCCCTGTGTAACCAAGGCTCGCCTTAAAGAATCTTCTGTCGGGTTGTTCCCAGAGCTGGCCAACATAAGTTTATGGTTTCCGGTGGCTGTTTTAATCAAGATACTGTCGCCATACGCTTCTTGAAGTGATGTTCTGAGATAGAACAATCCGTTTTCTCCGGATAAAGAATTCAGCGACAATGTTACGGCGTTGCCAGTCGTTAGTGTTGATTCTTGTCCATCTCGGGACTGATTAAGAAAGACTTGGGCATCATTGAGTGTTAAATCTACACTTTGGCTGTTATTGTCGGTAATTCGCCAAAAAGCCCCATTTTTAAACGATAAAAGGGCATTTTCCTGATTTATATTTTCATTTCCAGTACTTTGATTGAAAACGGTGCCAATAAAATGGGAATTAGCGTTGGCAAAGTTTGCGTTAATAGTGCCCTTATTTGCTACTACAATATCGTTTTCTATTTGAACAGTGATATCTGAGGAATTGGCAGTATTTAAATTCACTTTAGATCCCGAAGAGATAGACAAAGCGTACTCTAAGTCTTCGTTGTTTGAGCCAATATAGAAATTGGAGGTATCCATATTTACCAAAGAGGCGTCATTGGCGAGAATTTGTTTGGCTTTTAATGTCTTTGCATTTCCTAATAACCGACTGCCAGCGTCAAGAATGATGGCGTCATTGATTAAATATTCACCACCGTCTAAGGTGAGATAGCCGTCTTTTGCGTAAACAGTTTTATCAAAGTAGGCAGCCTCATTAACTTGCAGAATAAGATCTCCGCTCTCAACATCCACCGATTGAGTTGAGGCAAGATTCCATAAATAGTCAAACTTCATCGAAGCAGCTCCATTATTAATGGAGATCCCTTTTGATGTGTTTCCTACATAGGCTTCTTGAGCGTAGAAGTTTTCGTTTCCAACTTCTGTATTGGAGTAGTTGATAGCAATGCTGTCTTGGTGGCCATCGCCGATAATTTGAAGTTTTTTTGTTTTCAGCGAAAACTCATTTACGTATGAATTTACCAGAAGACCCACTCTTGCACCATTCAGGGAAATTAATTCAGTCCTGTCACTGCCGAGGTGCAGTTCGCCACCAGATTCTATGGTGATAAGTCTGTTTACGTTAGTTCCTCCAATTGAGTTATCAGCGTTCTGAATTCCAATATAGATTCGTTTGGCATCAAGCGTGAGATTCCCATTGCTTTGGATGACATAAGGAATTTGTCCCGTAAGTTCTGTGTCTGCCAGGATCGTTATGTCGTTAACTGCCTTGATGGAGGTTATTCCACCTGACTGTATTTGAAGAAAGAATGCGGGATTACCTACATCTGTGGCAAACTGAAACCAAGCATTTCCTACATCAAATTCTAATGTCGCATTTGGCGCTACATACCCCCATCTCATTCCATGAGATGAAACTTGCAAGGTACTATTTTCTGTACCCTCGAATCTTATCGAGGAATTTTTCTCTAATTGGACTGTTGTACTCCAAGTGGCAGGGGCTTGAGGCGCTCTGTCAGATTCATTAAGGATTCTTAATGTAGACTCTCCTATGTCAAATACAAGATTTTCATTTCTTTCAGAATGAAAAAAATAGTTGTATTTTTGCTTAAATATGGCCGATTCGTCAGCAAAAATAAGGGTGTTTTCATTTATCGAAAAACTTGAAGTAAAAGGCCTGTATTCCTGCGAGTCCCAACCGGAAATTGTTTGAAGTTTTTGTTTTGAGAAACTTTCTGAACCCGATCCTGCAATTGTCCAATCGGCAAGATTAGGAAAATCCTCAATTTGAAAGTCTTGCGATAAAGCAAGAGTTGGTAATGATAGAGCAATAACAACGGCTAACGATAGAACATTTTGTTTATTGGGGGGGGGATGGTGTGCATGATTAATCTCTCAGAAGAAACAATGATTACTCAAAATTCTAAACGATTATGTACTGCTATAGTTGACATTCATTAGGAATATTCTGATGAAAATAAAAGAGAAAACCCCGTTTTTTTTACGATAACAACCGTGTGAAAAACGAGGTTTTTGGATGATATATAACTCGGCTGATGCTCATAATGACCTATTAGCCAAGTCATTGGTAATTAGTTAGCCAAGCTTTTTGAGCGTAAAGGCTTCAAGTACCTTAACACCGTTAATGAGCGAGTCTGCATTAAGCTTCATGGCTGGGTGGTGCAGCCCCGGGGTTGCACCGGCTCCAACGCCGATGTAAGCCACGCGCAAAGATGGCTTCTTGATCTTAAAGAAGTGGAAGTCTTCGCCACCGCCGATACTCGTTGCACGGAGCTTATCTGCGCCCAAGGTTTCGGCGATGCAGTCAGAGACTTCTGCAACTAAGTCATCGTCGTATTCACAGGCCGGAATCACGTCGCCCATCAATTTCACCATGGCTTTGGCACCGAATGATGCGGCAGTGTTTTGTGCAGAGCGTTCCAGTTTTTCGAGCATATCCTTCATCAAAGGATTGGTTTGAGCGCGCACGTCATATAAGCAGTAGCCTTTGTCAGGAATCACGTTGGGCGCAGCACCACCCACATCGATCTTCGTGCATTTCATCGACCAGGTCAAGGTCGGAGCAAACTTCAAAAGGCCGGCGTTTTGTACGATGGCCGCTAACGTTTCGGCGCAGTTTACGCCCAAATGCGGACGAGAGGCGTGAGAGGAGAGCCCTTCAACATCTATACGCACGAAAATGGAGGCCGAGTGCAGGAGTGCGGCGGCAACCGTGCCGTCGGGGATATCGCCTGCGGGGCGAATGTGAAGACCCAAAGCCATATCAACGTCATCCAAAACGCCGTCATCGATCACGGCCAATGCACCCTTGAGTGTTTCTTCGGCTGGTTGGAATAAGAGTTTGAGTTTGCCTCGTTTGATTTTGCCTTTGAGCAATGCGGCTGCTGCCAAGAGCATAGCCGTATGAGAGTCGTGGCCGCAGGCGTGAATGACACAATCTTTGCCGTCAACTTTAAAGGGCAACGCATCCATGTCTGCGCGAAGCATTACACAAGGACCCGGCTCAGCGCCTTCTTCGATGGCAACCACACCGGTCATGCCTACGCCCGTTGTAATGTTCGTGTAGCCCATTTCTTTGAGCTTTTCAACAACGTAGGCCGAGGTCTTTACTTCCTGAAAGCCCAATTCTGGTATTTGATGAAGATCTTGATAAAGGGATTTGACTTCAAAAGACATGAAATGCTCCTTGATAAAAATCGGGGATTTCTTTTGATTGTAGAAATGCCGTTAAGCACTAACAATAAGTAAAGGCCATTAGAGAGCGTACATTAACGAACTTTTATGCAAGAGAAGCAGACGACTGGTATTTGCAATCAGCTCGAAAAATTGATGGTGGTGTCGGCTAAATCTGTTGATTAAGGTCTGGTACGGCCCCTAATCGTGAAGATAGGATCAGAAACGAAAAAATCCTGATCGAAGTTTCGATCAGGATTTCAGAATTTTGGCGCGCCGGGTAGGATTCGAACCCGCGACCCCCTGGTTCGTAGCCAGGTACTCTATCCAACTGAGCTACCGGCGCGTGAGAACAGTATTATGCATGTTTTTTTTTAAGATTGCAAGATCTTTTCTTAAATATTTTTCAATCAATAGTGTATTTTCCTTTAATTGATTGAATTAAAAAAGATATTAAATTATCTTATTTTAAAAATTTTTTGAACCACAGGTGCGCAAAGTATCGAGTCCAGCTTCTTGGCGCCAAACCGGCCGCAACGGTAAGTAGGCGATTGGCTAGCCCTGGGGTTGTCACAGCCGTTGCAGAGAATAAGGCGTCAATGCCGGCTTGAGCGGCACGGTCGGTAGGGGTCATCCAGACATTTAGCGCATACGTATTATCTAGTCCTGCGTGGCTCCAGAACGCTGTTGCAAGTGGTCCGGGACATAGCGTGCTGACCGTAACTCCGGTATTTTCCATCTCTGTTGCAAGCGCTTCGCTAAAACTCAGTACGTAAGCCTTTGTTGCTGCGTAAACCGTCATGGTTGGGCAGGGCATGAAGGCAGCGATGGAAGCCACATTTAGGATTCGTCCGACACCTTTGTCTTTCATTTTTGGAACCAGGCACAGTGTGATGTCCGTGAGGGCTTGCACGTTTACCGCAATGATTTCGTGGGCTTTGTGTTCAGGCATGTTAAGCGCTTCGCCGACATAGCCCAGACCGGCATTATTGATGAGGACGTGAGGCGGTTGAGCGAGCGTGTCTAAAAAGGCACAAAGCTTAGCAAGTTCGGTTGCATCGGCTAGATCGCAGGGCAGCGGTGAGGCTGAGATCTTAAAGTTTTTCTCAAGCGTGTTGCTCAACGCCTTGAGCTTATCCCGATGGCGACCCACCATCAGTAGGTCAAAGCCCCGTTGGGCCAATAGTGTGCAAAACACTTCACCCAAACCACCCGTGGCACCCGTAATGAGTGCGAGAGGTCTGGCAATATTTTTTTTTACAAGTTCAGTCATCGACAAATGGCCGTGGTTTGCGGCAGTGTCACAGTGGTTGATGTACCGTCAGCGACATAAAGGCTGTTGATAGCATTGTGGATCATGTAGGGCATGATGTCATCAATGCGTTTGCAGCTTGATTCATGCTGCACTGTGGTGGAGAAAACGGTGGTAGCTTTACTGCCTTGCATTTCTTGAAGGCTGACTTTTAAAACGCGACGATAAAGCTGCACGGTATAGTAACGTTCTGCGTAAGCGACACGCGGTGCGTAACCGACTCCTACTCCGAAGCCCACACCGAAGTGGTGGCGAGCGGGCGGCCGATGACCGTGAAAGTGCGGCGGAGGAGGTGGCGGGAGGTGTACAGGCGCATAGACCGTTACGGGAACCGTTTCCGAGCGTTGAATTTTACGTGACGGTTCAATAGCCCAATCGGCAACCACGCGGTACTTTTCTCCCTGACCACGAGCGACGGTTTCAAAGTTAGCCGTCTGAAGCATTACTTCAAGTTGTTGTTTGATCGTCGGCCACATACTGTCGGCCGCTAACGAGGCATTGGCAGGCACCACCGCCATCTTGTCGCCCCAGTCGGGCATTGGCCGAAGGCTTGCGTGCAGATCTGGCGTCATTGACAAGCGGGACGATACCGAGACTTGTGTGCTGACCGTGGGGGCAGCGCACCCCGTGACGGTCACAGCGAGGGCGGTTACCGCCAAGGCTGTCAGGGAGGATTTAATGTTGTTAAAGCGACGGGAGACAGTCACGAAAAGTCCTTGAATTCAATCATATTTCAGATTTCATTCTAAGCAAAATTTGATATGAACGCACGTCAAAACTATAGAAATGGTAACAAGATCCAAGTGCCGTTTTCCTTGGCAAGATAACCGGCCGCAAGAAGCGAGTTGCCATTAAAGCGCCAATCAGGTAACACGATACGAACCCCGTTTGGATGAGGATAGGTGCCTGGCTTGTGCGTGTGACCATGAATAACGGTTAGTGCTTTGGAGGCGACAAATGCACGGTCAAGCGCCTCTTGAGCCACATCCATTTTGTAGGCTTCTTTTTGTGTTTTTTGTTGACGCGATTTTTCTCTGGCGTTGCGGGCAATGCTAAGACGTTTGGCAAGAGGCAATCGCAACACAAGCCATTGCCACCAAAAACTTCGAACACGATGTCTTACGGCTTGATAGTCGGGATCGTGCGTGCACCAAAGGTCGCCGTGTGACAGCAACACGGTTTCATTACCGACAATGGCTTGGCAGGGATCGACAAGTAGTGTTGCGTTGCAGGCCTGGGCAAAGCGGTTACCGAGCATAAAGTCACGATTGCCGTGCATGACATACACCTTGTGGGTCTTCGCATAGGTTTTAAGAGCATCCACAATGTGTTGCACGGTACCGATGGCATCATCACCTACCCAGTAGTCAAAAAAGTCCCCGAGAATGACGAGTTCACGATAGTCCTTGGCCTTTGTATTCAAGAAACGTTCGAAACACTCTGCATGAAAAGACTCATCGGCGCTTAAATGCAAATCCGAAATCAAACACGGATTATCGAGCACAATGCGGTCGGTGACGGCCTCGCGGGCAGGACAGGAGAAAAGTGACATGTTGAGCCATTCAAAAACAACTAGAGTAATTGTAGCCGACAGGCGCAAAAAAGCCCGAAGGCATACACCTTCGGGCAAATCTAAAGACCTGGTGATTGGTTAAGTTTATTTGGACAAAGATTTCACTTCAGCTGACATCTTGCCGAGTTCGATACCAAGCTCAAGCGAGCGTTCAATACCGGTCACTGACAAGCATTCAAAGATGCCGTGATAGTTCATGCCGCCCGTGCAAAGGTTCGGCGTCGGAAGACCCTTGGCCGACAAGCGGGCACCGTCGGTGCCACCGCGCACGGGTTTTTCGTGCAATTCGATGCCTAAGCGACGATACGCTTCGCGGGCGATGTCGCAGACGACCGGATGGTTGTCTAAATAGTTCTTGAGATTGTGGTATTGGACGCGAATGTCAGCCGTCACACGGTTACCCCAAACGCGATTCATTTCTTCGACAACCTTGCGTACGTATTGCATGCGGTCTTCAAATTTCACGTTGTCATGATCGCGAATGAGCATGCGAATATCTACGCCACGCACGGCTCCGGTAATGCCCAACGGGTGGAAGAACCCTTCGTGGTCTTCGGTTTTTTCCGGCACGCTTTCAGCCGGGAAGCGACCGATGAAGTCCATGGCCATGCGGATGGCGTTAATCATCTTGTTCTTGGCAGAACCCGGGTGCGTATTTAAACCTTCAAAGTGCACGTTGACCATGGCAGCATTAAAGGTTTCTGTTTCAAAGCCGCCTAATTCGTCACCGTCGAAGGTGTAGGCGTAGTCAGCGCCAAAGGCAGGAATGTCAAAGTTTTCGGTGCCGCGACCGACTTCTTCGTCAGGTGTAATGCCCTGTCTCTTATACACATCTCC